>JBJXEK010000055.1:0-4675 GCA_046155055.1 Novosphingobium sp.
CCACCACCTGTCCACGCATTTCGAGCAGTTCTTCTTTTGCCAAACAAACCTCTGGGAACGGATGGGGATTTCGTGAAGCGCGGCGCATAGCGGATGGAGGGGCAAAAGGGAAGCGTGGGGGCTTGCCGGGCGAAAACGCCCTCTCGCACGCCCGAAGTTATTCCAACAAAGTTGCGAAAGTTGCAGGTCTCCATCGCTTTCGCGCAACTTCGCAAAAATGACGTGATTCCGCGATGGGTGGATAGGGAACCGGTACGGAGGGTAGGAAAGAACATGAAGGAAGGTTTCAGGCGGCGAGTTTCAGCCGTTCGATTTCCTGTGCGAATTCAAAGCGAAGCTGGTTTGCTTCTTCGTTGGGCAGCCAGTTGGCCATTTGCGGGAACACGATCTGCCACATCCGCGCCTTGCGCTCAGTCCAGGGCATGCGATCGGCGGCCTTGGCGGTTTCAAGCAGGGCAAGCAGCTTTTCGCGCACCCGATTAGGATCGGGAATGATGTCGGGGGTCTTGGGATGCGGAATCAGATTCTCGGAATCGCCGAACAGGCTATGCTGCGCGTTTAACGGGTTATGGCCGTCGGGATTGCCGAACAAGTCAGTCATCGTCCGCCGCATCGCCTCCTTCAACCGGGGCCGGAAAACCCAGCTCGGCACGCATCAGAGTATCGGCGAGCGTATCGTTCAAGACAAGATCGGCTTCGTCGAAACGGTGGATAAGTTCGGCAATGCGCGCGGCTACATCGCGTAACTCGCGGACAAAGGCCAAATCGGCGGGCAGCCCCCGGCGCCCCTCGATCCAGCGCGGCAGCACGCGATAGCCGCTGACGGCGAAGCTCCAAACGGCATCGGGGATGCCGGTAATCCGCCCGCGCCCATCGGGGCACAGATCAATCGCACCGTCGCGCATTGTCGCTGGCCCGACGACGTCGTCGGCGCGCGGCTCGGTGGCGAGGCGGCAGAAAGCGGCGGGGCGAAAGCGCGCTTCAGGCTGACGCGCAAAGGTTTCGACCGTGCGAATCTGGCGCCCCACCGTCACCGCGCGCATCAGCACGTCGTGGTCGGCGGGGAAGGGAATGTGCGGGAACACATCTTCCAGGTCTTCGGCGAAGCGACGCGTGTAGGAGGTGGCGGACAGCAGCGCGAGGATCGCGTCGAACACGTCCTCTGCCGATACGGGCTGGCCATAGGCGATGGCGAGATGTTCGAGCAGCACCGGCGAAAGGTTGGTGGCCTCAGGGCTAATGCGACGGTCGTAGAGCGGGAAGGCATAGCCGCCATAGCTGCCGCGAAAGGCGTGCCTGTCGGGATAACCGGACAAGCAAACGGTCGCAGGGCCTGATCCAGTCTTGCTCGGCAGACTAAACAGGCAGACATTTGAGTCGCCCCAAGCAAGCGATAACTGCGTTCGAAGGCGGTCGTTGAATCTCCTGTGCGGATAGTGATGCTGTCGATCCAAAAGGCGATAGCTCGCTACCCTCACCAAAGCCCCGTCAAAGCCGACGGCTCGAGCATCTTTCGCGGAGTTCATTCCGGTCGAGTTGAATGCAGCGTCCGCAGCCTCGCCGTCGAGGGCGAGCACCGACATGATCTGCACATTGAGCCGATCAGCCGAAGGCGCGTACACAACGTGATCACGCTTTGATTCCAAGCCTGAAGACGCGAAAGAGAAGCAAGACCTGAGACTAACCCATTCGCCATTCCCAAAAGGCGCCGGGCGCATATCGTCCAGGGCTCCGCGTGCCACTGGAAGAGACTCCGCCATTGTCCCAGCTTCCGCCGCCGCCGTCAGCCATGCCAGCTTCGCTCTCCGCGAAAAATGGTCGGCTGCCCACGCATCCGTGTAGGTCACATCCGCCAGCACGCCCTCAGCCTTGCTGCCATCGGCAATCGCAATCGTGATCGCGGTGCCGACCTGAATGTTGAACACGCCAGTGTCGTCCGTAATATCGCCGCGTAGCCCGGCGCGGACATCGCCCCGCAGATCGACAATCTCGATCCGGTCGAAGCGTTCGCGCATCATCTTGCGCAGGCCCGCATAGGGCCAGCCGGTGAGGAACTTGCGGTTGGTGATGAAGCCGATCACGCCGCGCTGTGGCGCACCCTCGGCCTCGAACAATTTCCACATCGCCCAACGCCAGAAAGCGACCGAAAATTCGGGAAAGGTATTGAGTTGTCCGCCCTGCCCGGCCTCGCGCACTGGTGCTTTCAGATCGTCCCACACGCCGTCCATCCAGCGCCCGACAAGTGTTTCGTTCTCGCCTTCCTCCAATCGCTTGTAAGGCGGGTTCCCAATAATTGCCAAAATCGGCTGCGTCGCCTTGATGCGATTGGCTTCGCGGCGTTCGGCGTCGATCGGGATGCCCTGAATGCCGAGCGCGCCCATCGGCGCGTCGGCCGCCGGGTTCGACAGCGTATCGGCAAGGTAAATGCCCAGCCGGGGCAGATCGACCGGCTGGTCGCCGACTTCGCCTTCATCGGCGGGTCGATTGCGTAGCGCGTGGTGCAGCCGGTAATGCGCCACCGCATAGGGCCAACGAGCAGTTCGAACGCGAACATCCGGCTCGCCAGCCCGCGCAGCGCCATCGACGCTGCCGGGCCACCTTCATCCGCCGTCACCTGATCGCGCACGCGCTCGGCAATGCCGAGTAGGAAGGTGCCGGTGCCGGTCGCCGGATCAAGGATCGTCACTGCCTCGTCGCGTAACCCAAGCGTGCCGAGATTATCGCGTAGCGCCCGGTCGAGCGCGCCGACCATATAGCGCACCACCTCGATCGGCGTGTAATAGACCCCGTAGCGCTCGCGCGCGGCGGGATCGAAAATCTGCAGGAAGTTTTCGTAGAAATACAGGATCGGATCACGCCCATCGGGCTGCACCGCCAGAATCTCTGGCGCGAAGCTGTTGACGGTGTCGCACATCACCTCGAAGCCGATGCCGATTTCCTGCGTGACTTCCTGTTCGCTCAGCACCCGCAGCGTCGCCCTCATCAACGGATGCTCGTCGGGCATATGCCGCCAAGCCTCAGCATCGACCGGCGTGCCCGATGCTTCGCGTACCAGCAACAAGCCAAAGGCCAGCGTTTGCGCGAAAGCCGACGAGAATAGCTCGTCGAAACTGGCAGCGGCATAGCCGCCCGCTTCGGGATGGGCGTAGAGCACGTTGCGGAACGTTTCGCGCACCATCATCAGCGGGTGCTGGGCATTGCCCGCCACGTTAAGCTCGCCGACGCGCTCCTGCACCGCGCTGCGCACCAGCCGCGCCGAATGCGCCATCAGTTCGGCAAGCTGCTGGGCATTGCGTGCGGTGGGCGCATCGGCGCGGGCGAGTGTGGCGAGCAAGGCCAGGAACGGCCCGGCATCGTGCGCGGCGATCAGCTTGTCGGCGGTCGCGTCAGGCGTGTCGGGCTTCAGCGCCTTGGCGGGAACGATCGTGGCGCTGCCCAGTTGCTCGGCGCGCCCGAACAGATGGAAATCGATGAAGTTCGACGTGGACCAGGTGCCGAGCTCTTTCAGCCGCTCATATTGGCGCTTATCATGCGCGTCGCGCCAGCGTTCAGGGTCGGCTGGTTTGGCCGGTGCTTTCAGCTCGATAAAGGCGCGCGGCGGCTGGCCCTGCCGGATGAGCGCGATGTCTGGTCGCCCGGCGCCGGGTTTGTTGAACTCCGGCGACACGATGAGCGGCGCGACGGCCGCCAATGTCGGCAGCAAATCCTCAACCAGGCGCTGGAAATCAGGCGCGAGGCCGGTTTCGGGCGTGCCCGCATTGGCGCGGAGCTTGTCACGGATGCGGCGCGCATAGGTTTGCAGGGCAATGGTTGTGGGCATGGCAATGGTGCTAACGCCGGATTGGGCCGACGTCACCCTTGCAGTTGAAGTCAATCTCCGTATCGGAGGCGACCGTCTATAGGTTTAGACTTCGTGGCGACGCCATGACGAGCTGGGACTCCGCAAACTACTACTTTACGGAGCCCCCTCGGCCGGGCTTTGGCTGATCGGCGGCTAAGCTGCGCTTAGCCTGCGGCCAAAGCCGCCAGCAGCAGCAGCGCAACAATGTTGGTAATCTTGATCATCGGGTTCACCGCCGGGCCTGCCGTATCCTTATACGGATCGCCCACGGTATCGCCCGTCACCGCGGCCTTGTGCGCTTCGCTGCCCTTGCCGCCGTGATGGCCGTCTTCGATATATTTCTTGGCATTGTCCCACGCGCCGCCGCCGCTTGTCATCGAAATCGCGACGAATAGGCCCGACACGATCACGCCCAGCAGCATCGCGCCAAGCGCCGCAAAGCCCTCTGCCTGGCCCGCCACGCCGGTGATGATGAAATATACCGCAATCGGGCTCAGCACGGGGAGCAGGCTGGGCACGATCATCTCCGCAATCGCCGCCTTGGTAACAAGATCGACCGTGCGGGCATAATCGGGGCGGCTGGTGCCGGCCATAATGCCGGGATTATCGCGGAACTGGGCGCGAACATCCTCCACCACCGAACCCGCCGCACGGCCAACCGCCGTCATCCCCATTGCCCCGAACAGATAGGGCAACAGCGCGCCGAGCAGCAGGCCGACGATGACATAGGGGTTGCTGAGCTGGAAATTCACCGCAAGCGTCGGGAAATCGCGCGCCAGATCGCTGGTATAGGCGTTGAACAGCACGAGTGCGGCGAGGGCGGCCGAGCCAATC
>JBJXEK010000056.1:0-7370 GCA_046155055.1 Novosphingobium sp.
CTGCGCTCGGCGCCCCAACGGCCTTGACATAGGCGCTGTTGACGAGTCGCAACGCCATGTCGGGTCCGCGGAACCACCTCGGCAGCGGGGCAGCCTCGATCAATCCCGCAAGCGCGGCAAAATCGGCACGCGCGGCGGAGGCTTCGGCGCGCAGGCGGCGCAGCTCGGCTGCGCTATCGGAAAAATCGAAGAACCACACCAGTGCCGCGCCGCCGGGGGAAACCTGAGGATCGGCAAGATGCCCGCGCGCGCCGAGGTTCTTGCGTCCGCCGCGCGGGGTCAGTGCCAGCTCGAACGGCGCGCCGGTCTTCTGCGTCTTGCGCACCGCATCGCTCAGCTGCGAGAGTTGCACTTCATCGAGCCCATGCTCACCTGCGTCGAGCTCGCTGAGATAGCCGGGCATAGCTTCGAGCCCGAACCACCCGGCCAGCCGCGAGGGGCCCTCGATCCGCCCATCGGCGCGCACCAGCAGCGGAAGGGCGGGCGATTCCTCGACCATGCGCGAGAGCCGCCGCGCCAGACGCTGCGTCGCTTCCGCGCGTGAAAGCCGGGTTCGGGCAGCAAGCACAGCCCAGGCCGCCGCCAGCGTCCACGCGGCCAAAACCAGACCGATAAGAACCAATGCGAACTGCGGAACAACCATTGCCACTTGGCTAGGGTGCGGCGCGGCAAATTACAATGCAAAGACGCCAGAACGCCACCACAAGCTGTGGGCGCGCACCGACCAGACAGCAATTCGGGTCGATCAAACCAAAACGGCCGGCCAATCGGCCGGCCGTGTCGCAATGGATCAGAACCTTGCGGCTTAGTAGCGATAATGATCCGGCTTGAACGGGCCCACTTCCGGCACGCCAATATAGGCGGCCTGCTTGGGCGAAAGCGTCGAGAGGTGCACGCCGAGCTTGGCGAGGTGCAGCGCCGCAACCTTCTCGTCGAGGTGCTTGGGCAGCACATAGACGTCGTTCTTGTATTGCTCGGGATTGGTGAACAGCTCGATCTGAGCCATCGTCTGGTTGGTAAAGCTTGCGCTCATCACGAAGCTGGGGTGACCGGTGGCGCAGCCCAGGTTGACGAGCCGACCCTTGGCCAGAATGATGATCTGCTTGCCCGGTTGTCCGTCTTCGGCAGGGAACTCGACGAGGTCGGTGCCCGGCTTCACTTCGGTCCATTTGTAGTTGTCGAGCGCCGAAATCTGGATTTCGCTGTCGAAATGGCCGATGTTGCACACGATCGACATCGGCTTCATTGCCTTCATGTGGTCGGCAGTGATCACATCTTCGTTGCCAGTGGCGGTCACGAAGATGTCGCAGCGCTTCACCGCCTCGTCCATCGTGACGACTTCATAGCCTTCCATCGCAGCCTGCAGCGCGCAGATCGGATCGATTTCAGTCACCATCACGCGCGCACCGCCATTGCGGAGCGAGGCGGCCGAGCCTTTGCCAACATCGCCGAAGCCCGCGACGCAAGCGACCTTGCCGGCCAGCATCGCATCGGTGGCGCGGCGAATGGCATCTACCAGCGATTCCTTACAGCCATAAAGATTGTCGAACTTCGACTTGGTCACCGAATCGTTCACGTTGATCGCGGGGAACGGCAGCTTGCCTTCCTTTGCAATCTGATAGAGCCGGTGGACACCGGTGGTGGTCTCTTCCGAAACGCCCTTGATGGCCTTGACCGTCTCGGTGAGGTAACCGGGCTTGGCCTTGAGGAAGGCCTTGAGCGCGCGCTGGAATTCGATTTCCTCGGCGTTCGAAGGCTCGCCCATGGTCTCGCCGGCCTCGATCCGCGCGCCCCACAACGCAAACATCGTGGCGTCGCCGCCGTCATCGAGGATCAGGTTGGTGGTTTGCCCTTCCACATCGCCATCCCAGGTGAAGATCGAACCGACGTAGTCCCAGTAATCTGCGAGGCTCTCGCCCTTGATCGCAAAAACCGGCACGCCCGAAGCCGCAATCGCGGCGGCAGCGTGGTCCTGCGTGGAGAAGATGTTGCAGGTCGCCCAGCGCACATCCGCGCCGAGCGCGGTCAGCGTCTCGATCAGTACCGCGGTCTGGATGGTCATGTGCAGCGAGCCGGTGATGCGCGCGCCCTTGAGCGGTTGCGTCGGCCCGAATTCCTCGCGCAGAGCCATCAGCCCTGGCATTTCGGTTTCGGCAATGCGGATTTCAGCGCGGCCGTAGTCGGCAAGACTGATATCGGCGATCACATAGTCCTTACGGGCATCAAGCACGCTGGCCACGAAGCAGTCTCCAAGAATGAAAGTCGAACAGGAAAGGCCCGCCGGAGGAGGGCCCTGAATGCCACCCCCTTAGCGGGCCTTCGACCACTGCGCAATTCTTACATAAAGAAGTCTTTATATCGTACCCGCAAAGGCCGGTTGGAACTCCCTAGCGGCGCAGGCCCGGAACTGTCGCGACAGCCACAGTGACAGGGCAACCCTCAAGCGCAACATCGCCGCCCACCAGCACGTCGGCAGCCGCGGCCAGTGCGTCATCGCCGCTCTGCGCCAGCGCCGCCGTGACTTGTCCGAGATCGCCGCAGCCGAACGCCGCCTGCTCGCCATAATGGTTGGCCATGCGCACGCTCGCCTGATCGAGCGCCTCGAGAGCACCGATCGGCCCCAGCTTCGCACGCATCTCGTTAAGTATCCCCTGGTTCACCTTGCCCAGCATCGGGCGATGGCGCATCAAGAACTGGTCATAGGCCGCACGGTAATCCTGCGCGCCGCTGCGGCAGCGCAACGATCCAACCATCAGCAGCACGTCAAGCTGACGCAGTTTGGCTGCTTGCACCAGTTCCGTCGACCAGCAGCTTGGCGCGGCCAGTGCGGGCGTACTTGCCATGATCAGCAGCGCGCCGCTGGCAGCTGCCTTGAAAAAAGATGTGCCCATGCCCCGATTCTCCCTGTGGAGCTTCTCCCAGCCCCGAAAAGAAGTTTGAAGGATCAGAGTTCCCGGTTCTTGAAGATGCCCGGTAAACCGGAATTAACGCTGTTGGTACCTATCCAACGCAGCGATGGCTGGCGCGCCGAAAGGCGCAACGCTGTGGTTGTGCTGTCACGCACGCCGCCTATATCGAGCACTCGGTTTCGGTTAAGAGAAAGGATCTGGAAGATGACGATTTCGGTTGGAGACAAACTACCCGATGTTAAGTTGGTGAAGGCCACGGCAGACGGCATCGATGCGGTGCAATCGGCAGAATACTTTGCCGGCAAGCGTGTCGCGCTGTTTTCGGTGCCGGGTGCCTTCACCCCTACCTGCTCGGCCAAGCACTTGCCCGGCTTCGTTGAAAAGGCCGCAGAAATCCGCGCCAAAGGTGTCGACGAGATCGCCTGCACCGCGGTCAATGATCCGTTTGTGATGAAGGCCTGGGGCGCCGCTGCAGGCTCGGCCGACGTGACGATGCTCGCAGACGGCAACGGCGATTTTGCCAAGGCGCTCGGCCTCACTATGGATGGCACGGGCTTTGGCCTCGGCATCCGCGGCCAGCGTTTTGCCATGGTCGTCAACGACGGCACGGTTGAACAGCTCCACGTCGAAGCGCCCGGCGACTTCAACGTGTCGTCGGCAGAGTATGTGCTCGAGCACCTGTGAAGTATTAAATCGTAATACCCATGCCGCAGTGCAGCGCACACTGTACTGCGCTGCGGCATGAAATGCCCCAAAGTCCCTGCAATTCGCGGCTTGACGACCGTCAAAAACTTGCCATCCTCTTTCCGTTGCACCGCATCATGGGGACCCGGGATGGACGGAATTCGCGTTGGCAAGCGCATTGTCGGAACACAGTCACCGGTCACCATCGGGTGGGACAACATCCCGCAGGTCGAAGGCGGCACGTTCAAGCGCTTCTTCTTCACCTGGTTCCAGCCTGCTGTGCTCTTCGCGCTTGTCGCGTTCTGGTATTATGCGCCGAACTCGATTGCGAAGGCCTCCACCGCCATCGGCATCGGCATCGGCTTTCGCCTCCTTCTCCAGATCCTCGAACTGCGCTTCCCCCGCCATGAAAGCTGGGGGATCACCTGGAAGGAACTGGCGACCGACCTTTTCTACGTCGGTTTGTCTTATACGCTTATAAATCTCGCCGAAAACTACGTCGGCAGCGATGTGGCGATCGAGGCGATCCAAAAAAACTTCGATCTCGACAAATTCGCATGGCTCACCGGCCTGCCGCTACTGGTGCAGGCCTTCGTGATCCTGTTCATTTTCGATTTCGGGCAATACTGGATGCACCGCGGGATGCATAACTGGTACCCGCTCTGGCTGCCGCACTCGGTGCATCACTACATCACCCAGCTCAATTTGCACAAAGGCGCGGTCGGAAATCCGGTCGAGCTGGTTCTGATCGGCATCGGCATTGGCGGATTTTTCGATTTCCTGCCGCGTGCGTTCCTACTGTCCGGCGCGATCGGTATGTCGGTCGGGGCCTACCAGCACATCAACGTTCGCTTCAACAGTCCGCGCTGGTGGCGCTTCCTGTTCAATACCACCGAGCACCACAGCCTGCACCACTCGCAGGACTTCGAATCGACGCGCAGCAACTATTCCAATATCTTCATCTTTATCGACAGGATGTTCGGTACCTGCATTGATGGCGAGGCGGAGCTGCTCGGCATGGAAGGGGGCCGCCGCATGTCGATCCGCGAGCAGATGCTTTATCCGGTCACAGAAGGGTGGAAAGCGTATCGGGAGCGTGCGACGCGTGAGCGGTTCTTCGGCGACAACTCCGCTGTCCCGGCGGAATAAGGCGTGCCCACGCCCGGCACGGCACAACCCGCACGCGCTTTGACAGCGGCTCGTTCCGGAACATCCAGGCTGCTCCACTTCTTTGAATGTATCTGGCACATAAGCGGCAAAGTGCCCGTTCCCGCCGGGCAATCGGGCGAAGACGCATTCAGGAAGCTTGATCCGCTGTTCGAGCAACCTGGAACGCACCGGACACGCGCCGGCGACACGCTGACGTTTGAAAAGAAGAACCAGCTCGCGCAGGACAAGTTATCAGTGTTCGACAGCGGCGTGCTGCAGATCGAGCAAGCCGCCGAAGGCGCGATGCTGCGCTATCACCTCGTCAGCCGCGCGCTCCTGTTCTGCTTCCTCGCGCCGTTGCTGTTTCTTGGCGTAGCCCAGTTGACCATCGCGCTTGGCGAGCTTGAGAAGCCGACAGCCGCCGAGAAGTCCAAGGCTGAGGCCAAAGAAAAGGCAAAGAAGAAGGAACTGGAGGCCCAGGTCGCGCTCAATCCAGTCGACAAGTTCCTCGGCGCTCCCGCGCCCGAGAAACCCAAGGATGAGAGGAAGGCCGAGGAAAACGAAGCCCCCAAAGGTTTCTCGCCAACCCCGGCTTATGTCTTTGCCGGAATCTTCGCAGCGCTGTATGTGCTGGGCCGCATTTTGGAAGCGTGGCTGATCAGGCGCTTGTTCGCCAGAACACTCGCCTGATTAGCCGGGGGCAACCCACGATGCGCTGCCCCCGGCTTCGTCTCAAACCAGATCGAACCGGTCGGCGTTCATGACCTTGGTCCAGGCCTTGATGAAGTCCGCTACAAACCTCACCTCGCCGCCCGCTTCGGCATAAGTCTCGGCCACTGCACGCAGCTGGCTGTTCGAACCGAACACGAGGTCGGCCCGACTTGCCCGCCACTTTACGTCACCGGTCGCCCGGTCGCGGCCGACGAACTCTTCATCGCCGCTGCCATCCACCGCGCTCCACTGGACCGCCATGTCGAGCAAGTTGACGAAGAAGTCGTTCGTGAGCTGGCCCTCCCGGTGCGTGAACACGCCTCGGTCACTGCCGCCCTGGTTGGCCCCGAGCACACGCAGACCCGCTACCAGCACCGCCATCTCTGGCGCGGAGAGGCCGAGCAGCGAGGCCCTGTCGAGCAACAGCTCTTCGGTTTTTACGCTGTGTTTGGCCGCCAGATAATTGCGAAACCCATCGGCCCGCGGCTCCATCACCGCGAAGCTTTCGGCATCGGTCCATTCGTCGGAAGCATCGCCGCGCCCGCCGGTGAAGGGCACCTCAACTCCGGCCGCCTGCTCAACCGCCGCCGTGCCTGCCAGCACGATAGCATCAGCCATCGAGAGCGCGCCGCGCAGTTCGTCGATCTTGGCGAGCACGCTGGCGAGCTCTTCGGGATCGTTGACCGCCCAACCCTTCTGCGGTGCAAGCCAGACACGCGCGCCGTTGGCCCCGCCGCGATGATCGGTGCGCCGGTAGGTCGAGGCCGAAGCCCAGGCCGCCTTGACCAGCTGGCCGATGCTCAGCCCCGAGGCAAGGATCGCCGCCTTGAAAGCGGCCACCATATCGGGAGACGGCACCAGACCCGACGGCACCGGATCCTGCCAGATCAGGTCCTCGGCCGGCACGTCTGGCCCGAGGTAACGAACCTTCGGCCCCATATCGCGGTGAGTCAGCTTGAACCAGGCGCGCGCGAAGGCGTCCTTGAACGCTTCATGGTCGTGGCGGAACCGCTCGGAGATCGCCCGCAGTTCGGGATCCATCTTGAGCGCCATATCGGCGGTGGTCATCATGGTGGGCACGCGCAGCGAAGGATCGTGCGCCGCCGGGGCCATGTCTTCCTCGCGCTGATTGATGGGTTGCCACTGGTGCGCGCCCGCCGGCGAACGCACGAGTTCGTACTCATAATCGAGCAGCAGGCGGAAATAGTTCTCCGACCATTCCGTCGGCGTATTGACCCACGCGCCGTCAATGCCGCTGGTAATCGAGTCCTTGCCGACGCCGCTGCCATGGGTGCTGAGCCAGCCAAAGCCTTGCGCGGTGATGTCGCCCGCTTCAGGTGCCGCGCCGACCAGCGCCGCATCACCCGCGCCATGCGCCTTGCCGAAGGTGTGCCCCCCCGCGGTGAGCGCCACGGTTTCCTCATGGTTCATCGCCATGCGCTCGAACGTGATTTTGATGTCGCGCGCGGAGCCGAGCGGATCGGGTACACCGCCGGGCCCTTCCGGGTTCACATAGATCAGCCCCATCTGGATCGCGGCAAGCGGGTTTTCCAGATCCATGCCCTGCTCGGGCTGGATGCGGGTTTCGTCGCCTTGAACCCAGTGCGGCTCCTGGCCCCAGTAGATGTCGCGCTCGGGCTCGAACACATCCTTGCGGCCACCGCCGAAGCCAAACACCGGGCCGCCCATCGATTCAATCGCGATATTGCCTGTCAGCACGAACAAGTCGGCCCACGAGATGTGCTTCCCGTACTTTGCCTTGATCGGCCACAGCAGGCGGCGCGCCTTGTCGAGATTGCCGTTGTCGGGCCAGCTGCTTAGCGGCGCAAACCGCTGCTGCCCGCTGTTCGCGCCGCCTCGCCCGTCTGCTGTGCGGTAGGTGCCTGCTGCGTGCCACGCCATGCGGATAAAGAAGGG
>JBJXEK010000057.1:0-2761 GCA_046155055.1 Novosphingobium sp.
GCGTGCGCTACATGTATCACGAGCCCTGCCACACGCCGATGAAGACCTACAAGGCCACCGAGGTGGTCAATCAGCTGATGGGGCAGAAGGTAGACCTCAACGATCGCTGCTGCGGCGAATCGGGAACACTCGCGGTAACGCGCCCCGATATCTCGACCCAGGTACGTTTTCGCAAAGAGGAAGAAATGCGCAAAGGGGTCGAGCGGATTCGATCATCCGGCCACGATGGCGCCGTGAAGGTACTCACCTCCTGCCCTTCATGCCTGCAGGGCTTGTCGCGCTTTCGCAACGATGCCGATGCCGATGCCGACTACATCGTCGTCGAGATCGCGCGCCATGTATTGGGCGAAAAATGGCTGCCCGAGTATGTCGCTACCGCCAACGCCGGGGGCATCGAGCGGGTCTTGTTGTAGCGCCCGCGCCTTGCCATGCAGTCGCTGGGTCCAGGGCGGGCTTTAGACAGCCTATGGTTCAGGGGCGCCCTTTAGGTTAGGATGCGAACTTGGGTGACTTAAGAGCATTCGTGCGCAGATGATTGATCTGCAAGGACAATCGTGATGCTGCGCTGGTATGGCGAGGGGCCTTTGAGCTGAACCAACGGTGAGCTTGCAATTCCAACTTCCCACCCCGGCGGACGATGTGCAACCGGCCTTCGCCACTGCGAAAGCATGCGCGGAATGGGTTGAAGCGCTGCCGTTGACCAATCCGGCCACCGCGCAGGCGCAATTGCGGTCGCAGATCAACCTCTTGCCTTGCGCCGGATTCAAACCGGTGGTGTTGTTCGAAATCCTTGAGCAGTTGCGTACGCCCTTGCTATTCGTGCAGACGGAGGCCGCCCGTAAATTCGCTTTTCGGCCGCTGCCGCTGGCCGATTTCGAAGCCCTTGCTTGTGCTGCCGCGCTGGATCTATGGCGCGCGTTTGGATTGTGTTGGCAGGTATGCGTGCAGGCCGCGCTCGATGGAGAGGGCGGTCAGAAAGGTTTCGCCGCTGCGGCGTGCCAGCGTGCGCTCGATGTACAGGCGCGTCTGCTGCTCGACAGCGCCCAGGCGGGCGCCGAACTACCGGGAACGGATTGGCTGTTGCTGCACAAGCTGTATCGCGCTGCCGAACAGTTGGGAGTTGCCTCGGAGAAGGTCAAGGACGCGCAACTGCGCGAGATTGGCGCCTCCAATTGCAGCGCCACCTATGCGCGGCCGGTGCTCGTGATGCTGGGCTCACCTGTCGATTGGGGGGCACGCCCGGCACAATTCGTCGCACGTTGGATGGAACGCCTGGCCACCAAGATCACGATCAGCGCTCTCGCACCGGCTAATCCCGGCAAGCCCCCTGTGCTGGTCGATCTTGCGGCGGCCCGCGGTGGTTTTCGATCCGAGACGCCCGCTGCCGTCACTGGTGCCGATATTCGATATCTTGATATCAGCGACCTCGCGGTTTCCATCAAGAACCGCATCAATATGCTGCGCAAAGGCCAAACCCCTGCAAGCCTTGGCCTGGGTGAGGACGCGATGCCCGCCGTCGAGCAGGTGCTCATCGCCTTGTACAGGCACTGGGGTGATGGTCGCGCCGGGCGCGAACAGGCGCGGCGCGCGGCCGGCGGGCGGGCCATGGTGGCATGCAGCTTCGACGCGATGCACTACTACATATCGGGCAAACCATTCAAGCAGCCGGGTCAGCCGCGCGAACTTTCATCACGTCAGCGCCAGGAGATCGCCACCTTCGGCCGGGTGTCCACACGCGATGACGACCAGCACAGCCTGATTCAGGGCTTCGCTCTCGAGGACTGGGCGGTGCACGACGAGAGCGTTGCCGGCATGCGCCTGGTACGGGCAGCCGGCGCGACTGGCGCCCGGCTGTCGTCAGGCCAGTTGCTGGCGATCCGGCCGTCCGGCGCGCGCAGCTTCATCATGGGCGTGGTGCGCTGGGCGCAGGTGCTAGGCAACGGCGACCTGATGATTGGGGTCAAGGCGCTGCCGGGCGCACCGACAGCCGTGGCCGTGCGCGCCTCCGGGCTCAACGCGGCCGCCGAGAAGTATCAGCCAGCGCTGCTGTTACCGGCGGTACAGGCCTTGCAGTCAAATACCTGCGTACTGCTGCCGGCAGGATGGTTCAAGCCCGACCGTGTCCTCGACATGTACGCTGAGCGGTTTGCGCCGATCAAGATTGTGAGTCTTGATGACCGCGGGGCCGACTTCGAGCGCTGCGCTTTCGACACTCTTTGAATTGCGCTTAGGAAAACGCTGAATAAGCCCCTGGAATGCGGGCTATCGAACGGAAGCTCGTTTCAATTCAACTGGTTGCAGAAGCAGCTTTCCCAACCTACGGACTTAGTCAGCGTTTCCTTAGGCGGTCGTCGGCGCGCGGATGCCAAGCTCCGCCATCATCTGCTCGCGCATCACGAATTTTTTCGGTTTGCTGGTGACCGTCATCGGAATCTCGCTCACACGGCGCAGATGGCCAGGCGGTCGCCGCGGGCGAATACCAGAGTCAAGAGGCCGGCCGCAAGGCGGTCGGCTTCTGCGCGCAATTGCGCCCAAGTCCAGCGCAGATTCTCGGCGCGGAACACACAGGCGAGCGCATCGGCGTGCAGGTCGGCGGTGCGGTCCGGCCAGCAGCCGATGGTCCATTCTGAAAGCGCCTGCTGCCGTGTGCCAGCCACCAGAGAAAGACCATTGGCGGGCAGGCGCGGATCGGCCGGAGCCTGGGCGGGAGTCGGTGCGTTCATGCTGCGGATTCTCCTTTGACCACTGCGCCGCGGGGCCG
>JBJXEK010000058.1:0-16018 GCA_046155055.1 Novosphingobium sp.
TGATCCTGCCTGCGGCGGCCTTCACCGAGAAGGACGGCACTTACGTCAACACCGAAGGCCGCGTGCAATATTCCGAACGCGCGGTTTATGCGCCGGGCGATGCGCGCGAGGACTGGACGATCCTGCGTGCTATGGCGGATGCGCTGGGCGTTTCGGTCGGGTTCGACAGCTTCGAGCAGCTACGCGCGGCGATGATTGCCGAAGTGCCGGCTTTGGGTTCGGAAGGTTTGGCTGATTACGGCGCGCTTCCGCCGGCTCCGGCTGGTGCCAAGGCTGAGGGCGTGATCGCGGGGTATCCGATCAAGGACCATTACCTGACGAATGCCATTGCGCGTTCGAGCCCGACTTTGCAGCGCTGCTCGGCGGAACTGCTGCACGGCGAGACTTTTGCGGAGGCCGCCGAATGATCCCCTTCTTCGAAGCAGGCGGCTTCTCCTACGAAGCCGCATGGGGCCTTTCCACGGTGATCGAGATCCTCGTGATCTCGCTGCTGGTGATGTTCGCGGTGGCCATGGTGATCTATGCCGACCGCAAGATCTGGGCCTCGATGGCGTTGCGGCGCGGGCCGAATGTGGTGGGGCCGTTCGGGCTGCTCCAGTCGTTTGCCGACGGCATCAAGGTGTTTCTGCAGGAAACGATCATTCCTTCGGCGGCGAACAAGGGCCTGTTCCTGATCGCGCCGATCATCACATTCACCGTTGCGCTGATGGCCTGGGCGGTGATCCCGTTCAATTCGGGCGCGACTTTGGCGAACATCAACGTCGGCGTGCTCTATGTCCTCGCGATCTCGTCGCTGGGGGTTTACGGGGTGGTGATCGCGGGCTGGTCCTCGAATTCGAAATACCCGTTTTTCAGCGCGATGCGTGCTGCCGCGCAGATGATTTCCTATGAAGTCTCGATCGGGTTCATTCTGGTTTGCGTGGTGCTGTGGGCGGGCTCGTTCAATCTGAACGATATCGTCAAGGCGCAGCAAGGGCACGTCTGGATCATCAACGGCTTCGTGGCGAACCCGCTGCTGTTCCCGGTCTGGGTGATGTTCCTGATCTCGAGCCTTGCCGAAACCGCGCGCGCGCCGTTCGACCTGACCGAGGCGGAAAGCGAGCTCGTTGCGGGGTATCAGACCGAATATTCCTCGATGGCCTTCGCGCTCTACTGGCTGGGCGAATATGCCAACGTGCTGCTGATGTGCGCGCTGAATGCCACGCTGTTCTGGGGTGGCTGGCTGCCGCCGCTGGATTTGCCGGTGCTCTATTATGTGCCGGGCATCGTGTGGCTGATCATCAAGATCCTCGGCTTCTTCTTCATCTTCAGCTGGGTCAAGGCGACGGTGCCGCGCTACCGCTATGACCAGCTGATGCGGCTGGGGTGGAAGATATTCCTGCCGCTGTCGCTGTTCTTCGTGTTCGTGATCAGCGGGTATCTGATGCTGACCAGGTATGGGCCTATGCACGAAGCGGGAATGGTTTCGGGCAGGACATACGAAGCGAAGCTTTGTTCAGACGAACGACTTCCGGGTCTGCCAACCTGCAAAGAACTGGACGCTAAGAAATGACCGTCTCGCAGATCATCAAGAGCTTCACGCTGTGGGAGTTCCTCAAGGCGCACTGGTTGACCTTGAAGTACCTCTTCAAGCCCAAGGCGACGATCAACTACCCGTTCGAGAAGAACCCGCTCTCCCCGCGCTTTCGCGGCGAGCATGCGCTGCGCCGCTATCCCAACGGCGAAGAGCGCTGCATCGCGTGCAAGCTGTGCGAGGCGGTGTGCCCGGCGCAGGCGATCACCATCGAGGCGGAACCACGGGAAGACGGCAGCCGCCGCACCACGCGCTACGATATCGACATGACCAAGTGCATCTTCTGCGGCTTCTGCCAGGAAGCTTGCCCGGTCGATGCCATCGTCGAGGGGCCGAACTTCGAATACGCGACCGAAACGCGCGAGGAACTGCTCTACGACAAGACCAAGCTGCTCGCGAACGGGGACAAGTGGGAGCGTGCGCTCGCCGCGAACCTTGAAGCCGATGCACCGTACCGCTAGGGGCCGCGCGACATGATCCAGGTCTTCGCCTTTTATCTCTTCGCGAGCCTTGTGATCGCCTCGGGCGCGATCACGATCCTCGCGCGCAATCCGGTGCATTCGGTGTTGTGGCTGATCCTCGCGTTCTTCAACGCAGCGGGGCTGATGGTGCTGGTGGGCGCGGAGTTCATCGCGATGCTGCTGGTTATCGTCTATGTCGGCGCGGTCGCGGTGCTGTTCCTTTTCGTGGTCATGATGCTCGACATCGACTTTTCGGAAATGCGCGCCGGGTTCATCAAGAACGCGCCGCTGGGCGTGATGATCGCGCTCGTGCTGCTGGCTGAGCTGGTGCTGGGCGCAGGGGCTTACAAGACGGGCGCGCTGGAACTGGGCGTGGCGAGCGGCACGGCGGCGACGCCGGACGGGCTTTCCAACACTGCCGCGATCGGCGCGCTGCTCTATACGCGTTACCTGTTCCTGTTCGAGGCGGCGGGTATCATCCTGCTCGTCGCGATGATCGGGGCCATCGTGCTGACGCACCGCCAGCGCAGCGATACGCGCGGGCAGAACGTGGGCCGTCAGGTCGCGCGGCGGCCCGAGGATGCGACGGTTAATGTGAAGCCCGCAATCGGGCAGGGGGTTACGCTGTGATCGGCATCGAACACTATGTCGTCGTCAGCGCGATTCTGTTCGTGCTGGGCGTGCTGGGGATTTTCCTCAACCGCAAGAACGTCATCATCATTCTGATGGCGATCGAACTGATCCTGCTTTCGGTGAACCTCAACTTCGTCGCGTTCAGCGCGTTCCTGCATGACCTGGTGGGCCAGGTGTTCGCGATGTTCGTGCTGACCGTTGCGGCGGGCGAGGCGGCGATCGGGCTTGCCATTCTCGTCATCTACTTCCGTGGCCGGGGCACGATTGCCGTGGACGACGTAAACCGGATGAAGGGGTAAAAACGCCGTGCATCCGATTCAGGTAATCGTATTTCTGCCGCTGCTGGCGGCGCTGGTCGCAGGGTTGGGTGCCCGGCTGATCGGCAAAGTGCCGGCCAAGGTCGTGACGACGGGTGCGCTGTTCACCTCGTGCGCGCTTTCCTGGCCGATCTTCCTTTCGTTCCTGTCCGGCAGCGCCGAGGCTTCGGTCGTGCCGGTGCTGCAATGGGTGCGGTCGGGTGATCTCGACTTTGCGTGGGCGCTGCGCGTCGATACGCTTACCGCGGTAATGCTGGTGGTTATCACCAGCGTCTCGGCGCTCGTCCACCTGTACTCATGGGGCTATATGGACGAGGACCCGGATCAGCCGCGGTTCTTCGCCTACCTCTCGCTGTTTACCTTCGCGATGCTGATGCTGGTGACGGCGGACAACCTCGTGCAGATGTTCTTCGGCTGGGAAGGGGTGGGCTTGGCCTCATACCTCCTGATCGGGTTCTGGTTCCGCAAGCCGAGCGCAAACGCTGCCGCGATGAAGGCCTTCGTGGTCAACCGCGTGGGTGACCTGGGTTTCATGCTGGGCATTTTCGGGACGTTTCTGGTGTTCGGCACCGTTTCGATCCCGGCGATCCTTGCCGCTGCGCCGGGCATGGCGGGCAGCACAATCGGGTTTCTAGGGGCCCGGTTCGATACGATGACGGTGCTGTGCATTCTGCTGTTCATCGGCGCGATGGGCAAATCGGCGCAACTGGGCCTCCACACCTGGCTGCCCGACGCGATGGAAGGCCCGACCCCGGTTTCGGCGCTGATCCACGCCGCGACCATGGTGACCGCAGGCGTGTTCATGGTCTGCCGCCTTTCGCCGATGTTTGTCGCGAGCGAGACCGCGATGCACGTGGTTACCTATGTTGGCGCGGCCACGCTGTTCTTCGCCGCGACCATCGGCACGACGCAGTGGGATATAAAACGGGTCATCGCCTATTCGACCTGCTCGCAGCTGGGCTACATGTTCGTGGCTGCCGGCGTCGGCGCGCCGGGTGCGGCGATGTTCCATCTATTCACGCACGCGTTCTTCAAGGCGCTGCTGTTCCTGGGCGCAGGCTCGGTGATCCACGCGATGCACCACGAGCAGGACATGCGGTTCTATGGCGGCTTGCGCAAACACATCCCGCTGACCTTCTGGGCGATGATGGCGGGGACACTGGCGATTACCGGCGTCGGGATTGTCGACGTGTTCGGGTTCGCGGGCTTCTATTCCAAGGATTCGATCCTCGAGGCGGCTTACGGTGCACACAGCGCCAGCGGAAGCTTCGGGTTTTGGTGCGGGATTTTCGCGGCGCTGCTGACGAGCTTCTATTCGTGGCGCCTGATGTTCCTGACCTTCTGGGGCAAGCCGCGCTGGGACCAGTCGGAGCATATCCAGCATGCAGTGCATGATGCGCATGGGCATGGCGATCATGCACACGGCCACGATCACACCCACGACGGCACCGCAGGGTATCACCCGCACGAGAGCCCGCTTTCGATGCTGATCCCGCTGGGGCTGCTGTCAATCGGTGCGGTGTTGGCCGGGTTCGTGTTCCACGGCGCGTTCATCAGCGAGGGCGGCGGCGAATTCTGGAATGGCAGCGTGGCGTTCAGCGAGCATCTGATCCACGCGATGCATGAAGTGCCGGTGTGGGTGAAATGGGCACCGTTCGCCGTGATGTCCACCGGCTTCGCGATTGCTTACTACGCCTATATCGTGAGCCCCGGCTTCCCGGCGGCGCTTACCGCGCGGATCGGCCCGCTGTACCGCTTTGTCCTCAACAAGTGGTACTTTGACGAGCTGTACGATGCGGTGTTCGTGAAGCCTGCGATGGCGCTGGGCCGGGTGTTCTGGAAGGTCGGCGATATCGGCATCATCGACCGGTTCGGTCCCAACGGCGCGGCCTGGGTGGTGGCGCGCAGCAGCCGGATCGCGGTGCGGATGCAGTCCGGTTATCTCAACAGCTATGCGCTGGTCATGCTCGTCGGCCTTGTCGGCGCGGTCAGCTGGGTGATTGCACGATGAGCTTCCCAATCCTCAGCCTCATGCTGCTCGTCCCGCTGGTCGGCGCGGTCGCTTGCCTTGCGGCGAACCGCGAGCAGGCCAGGGTGATCGCCTTGACAGCGACGCTGATCGATCTCGTGCTCGGCGCGGTGCTGTGGGCGCAATACGATATCGGCGGCGCGCAATGGCAGTTTCAGGAGCGCGCGGCGATCTTTGCCGGGTTCGAATGGAAGCTGGGTATCGATGGCATCGCGCTGCTGCTGATCGCGCTCACCGTGTTCCTCATGCCGATCTGTATCGGCGCGAGCTGGAACACGATCGAGAAGCGTGCGGGGGAATACTACGCGAACTTCCTCGTGATGGAGACGCTGATGATCGGCGTTTTCTCCGCGCAGGACCTGTTTCTGTTCTACATCATGTTCGAGGCTGGCCTCATCCCGATGTACCTGATTATCGGCATTTGGGGCGGGGCGGATCGCATTTATGCCAGCTACAAGTTCTTCCTCTACACGCTGCTCGGATCGGTGCTGATGTTGATCGCGATGCTGTGGATGGCGAACGAGGCAGGCAGCACCGATATTCCGACGCTGATGGCCTACAACTTCCCCGTCCATGCGCAGACCTGGCTGTGGCTCGCGTTCTTCGCCAGTTTTGCAGTGAAGATGCCGATGTGGCCTACGCACACCTGGCTACCCGATGCGCATGTGCAGGCACCCACCGCGGGCTCGGTGATCCTCGCGGGCGTGCTGCTCAAGATGGGCGGCTACGGCTTCATCCGCTTCTCGCTGCCGATGTTTCCCGAGGCTTCGGCACAGTTTGCGCCGCTGGTCTGGGGGCTCTCGATGGCGGCGGTGGTGATCACCTCGCTGATCGCGCTGGTGCAGCACGATATGAAGAAGCTCATCGCCTATTCCTCTGTCGCGCACATGGGAATCGTGACTGTGGGGCTGTTCGCGTTCAACCGGCAAGGGCTGGAAGGCTCGATGTTGATCATGCTCAGCCACGGGCTTGTCGCGGGCGCACTGTTCCTCGCGGTGGGCGTGATTTACGACCGGCTGCACACCCGCGAGATCGACCGCTATGGCGGCCTTGCGATCAACATGCCGGCTTATGCGGTGTTCTTCATGCTGTTCACGATGGCCTCGATCGGTTTGCCGGGCACCAGCGGCTTTGTCGGCGAGTTCCTCTCGCTCTTGGGCGTCTATGCGCAATCGAGCTGGGTGGCGCTGGTCTGCACGACCGGGATTATCCTGGGCGCGGCCTATATGCTCTACCTGTATCGCCGCGTGGTGTTTGGCGTACAGAAGCATGCGGACACCGCAGCCATGCCCGATCTCGACAGGCGCGAGTGGGCGATGATGGTGCCGCTTGGCCTCGCGGTGCTGTGGATGGGTGTCTATCCCGAAAGCTTCCTCGCGCCGATGCGCAAGGATATCGCGGCGCTGGATGCGCGGCTGGCGCAGGCGCGGCCTAAGGGCGACGCCGACGTGCGGATGGCGGCTGTGGTGCCGCCTGCTCCGCCCGAAATTGGCCACGCAGAGGGGAGCGCGCGCTGATGGAAGTTCTCCGTTCGCTGATGATCACCGGGACTGAAGAGGTCCTGAGTGTTTCTGGCCTGATCCTGCTGCTCGCTGCCGCATGGGGCGGGGACAAGGCCTCGCGCACGATTTCGATCGCGGCGGTGGCGGTGCTGACGGTTTGCGCGATCCTGACCGTGCCCGCCTTGTCGCATGGGGCTATGGGTGCTGAGACGAGCGCGTGGAACGGCCAGTTCAAGGGCGATGCGTTTGCCGCATTCTGCAAGCTGCTGGTCTATGTGGGCGCTGCCGTTACGCTGATCGTGGCCCCGGCTTTCTTCGCGCGCAGCAATGCCATGCGCGCGGAATTTCCGCTGCTGATCCTGTTCGCTTCGATGGGCATGGGCATGATGGTTTCGGCCACCGACATGCTTTCGCTCTACATCGGGCTCGAACTCAACAGCCTTGCCGCTTATGTGCTCGCCGCGTTCCTGCGCAGCGATGAACGCTCGGCGGAAGCAGGCCTCAAGTATTTCGTGCTGGGCAGCCTTGCCTCGGGCATTCTGCTTTACGGCGTGAGCCTGATTTATGGCTTCACCGGCAGCACCAGCTTCGAAGGCATCCGCGCCGCAATGAGCGGGCCGTTGTCGATGGGGACGACCTTCGGCGTCGTGTTCGTGCTGGCCGGCCTCGCGTTCAAGATCAGCGCCGCGCCTTTCCACATGTGGACGCCCGACGTTTATGAAGGCGCGCCAACCCCGGTTACGACGTTCTTCGCGATTGCACCGAAGGTGGCAGCGCTCGGCCTGCTGATGCGCGTAAGCTTGGATGCGTTCGGCGCGCAGCCGGGGGTGTGGCAGCAGATCGTGATCTTCGTGGCGCTGCTCTCGATCATTATCGGCGCGCTCGGCGCGATCGGGCAGAACAATATCAAGCGCCTGATGGCCTATTCCTCGATCAACAACGTCGGCTTCATGCTGATCGGCCTTGCCTGTACCAACCAGGCGGGTGCGGCGGCGATGCTGGTCTATCTCGCGATCTATGTCGCGATGACGGTTGCGGGCTTTGTCGCGGTGCTGATGCTGCGGGACGAGAACGGAGAGCAGGTCGAATCGATTGCGGGAATGGCGGGCCTATCAAAGACCCGGCCGATGCTGGCGCTGGCGCTGGCAATGGTGATGTTCAGCCTTGCTGGCATCCCGCCGCTGTTCGGCTTTTGGGGCAAGTTCGTGGTATTTCAGGCCGCGGTGCAGGCGGGGTTGCTCAGCCTCGCGGCCATCGGCATTGCGGCTTCGGTGATCGGCGCGTTCTATTATATCAAGGTTGTCAAGGTGATGTACTTCGACGAAGCCGCCGATGTGGTGCGCGGGGCAAGCGATGCGCCGCATCGCATATTGCTGTTCGTCTCGGCCGTGGCGATTTCGCCGCTCGGCTATCTGCTGACCAAGTCGCTGGGCGTGCTGGCGGGGAACGCCGCCGCGGCGCTGTTCCATTTCGCGTGACGTTCTGATCTCGAGCCCTTTGATAAAAGTCGTCGCGGAGATCGCCTCGACCAATTCAGCGCTCCTCGCGCGGGCGGCTGCGGGCGAGGCGCTGCTGGAGGGGCATTGGCTCGTTGCTGACCGCCAGACGGGCGGACGGGGCCGCGCGGGCAGGGTCTGGACCGGTGGATACGGCAACTTTATGGGCTCCACTGCGGCCACCTTGCGGCCCACCGATGGTCCGCCGCAGACATTGGCGCTGGTAGCGGGCGTGGCCGCCCACCGCGCGCTGATGGCGATCGCGCCTAGCCTTGCCGGTCTCGCGCTCAAGTGGCCCAATGATCTACTGGTCGATGGGGCCAAGCTCGGCGGCATCCTGCTGGAGCGGCAGGGCGATGTGGTCGTGGTCGGCATCGGGGTGAACCTAACCGAAGCGCCCGAGGTGCCGGATCGGCCCACGATCTCGCTGGCGCAGCTGGGCCATGAAGCGTTGCGCAACACCTTCGCTTCGGCACTCGCGGAGGCCTGGGCCGAAGATCTTGCGTTGTGGCATCGCGGCGGTTGGCCGGCATTGCGCGAGGACTGGCTGGCGCGGGCCCACGCGTTGGAAACACTGCTCAGCGTCAACCATGCCGGTGAGGGCAAGGTGATCGGCGCCTATGCCGGGCTCGATGCCAACGGCGCGGTCCTTCTGCGCTTGGCTGACGGCGCGGTCCGTGCCATCCACGCGGGCGATGTCGAACTTGTTGGTTCGCACGGTGGTGAGAGTCTGGAACGGTGAACGATGCTTCTCGCGATTGACGTGGGCAACACCAATGTCGTCTTCGCGCTGTTCGAGGGGCGCGAGATCCGTGCGCGCTGGCGCGTGGCGACCGATCCTCGGCGCACGGCGGACGAGTATGCGGTATGGCTGCTTCAGCTGATGCGGTTGCAGGGGTTCGAGACCGAGGCTGTTACCCAGATCCTGATCGCGACGGTGGTGCCGCGCGCGCTGCACAACCTGCAAGTGCTGGCGCAAAAGTATTTTGGGCGAGATGCGCTGATTGCGGGTGAGGCCCCGGTGGAGTGGGGCTTTGCGGCCGATATTGATGAACCGCGCTCGCTTGGTGCAGACCGCGCAGTCAATGTCATTGCCGCCCATGCGCGCTATCCCGGCGATCTGATCGTGGTTGATTTCGGCACTGCGACGACGTTTGACGTGGTTGATGAGCAGGGCGCCTACAAGGGCGGGATCATTACCCCGGGCATCAACCTCTCGCTCGATGCGCTGGTCAATGCCGCAGCCAAGCTGCCGCGCATCGCGATCGAGCCGCCGACACGCACCAAGAGCGTGATCGGGCGTAACACCGAAGACCAGATGCACATCGGTGTGTTCTGGGGCTATGTGGCGATGATGGAAGGCTTGATCGCCCGCATGCGCGCCGAGATTGGCCGGCCGGTTCAGGTCATTGCGACCGGTGGGCTGGCTGTGCTGTTTGGCGATCACACCGCGATTTTCGATCACGTCGATACCGATCTCACGCTCGACGGCCTGGCGTTATTGGCCGAACGCGCTGCGGCGCGATAATGCACCTGGCCATGAGGCCAAACTGAATTGGAACTAGAGTGAAACCCGGTAAGGAATTGCTGTTTCTCGCCCTCGGAGGATCGGGCGAGATCGGAATGAATGTCAATTTGTATGGCTGCAACGGCAAGTGGCTGATGGTCGATCTCGGCATGACATTCGCCGATGCGCACTATCCCGGCGTCGATCTGGTCTTCGCCGATCTCTCGTTTATCGAAGAGCGGCTGGATGATCTGCTCGGCGTGGTGCTGACCCATGCGCACGAGGATCATATCGGCGCGGTGCCCTATTTCGCACTCGATCTCGGTGTGCCGCTTTATGCCACGCCGTTCACCGCGCGGCTGGTGCAGGAAAAGCTTAACGAGGCGGGGATCTCCAAGCAGGTCGATCTCAAGATGGTGCCCAACGATTCGTCGCTGAGCATCGGGCCGTTCGACATCCGCTATGTGCCGCTGGCGCATTCGATCGCCGAGGGCAACGCGCTGGTGATCGATACCCCGCATGGCCGCATTTTCCACACCGGCGATTGGAAGCTGGATGACGAGCCGCTGATCGGTGTGCCCGCAACGTCGGAGGAGCTCACCGAAATCGGCAATGAGGGCGTGCTCGCGCTGGTGTGCGATTCGACCAACGTGTTCAATCCCAAGGCATCCGGCTCCGAAGGCGCGGTGCGTGCGGGGCTTATGGAGATGGTCGGCGGGCTAAAGGGCAAGCGCGTGGTCGTGACCACGTTCGCCTCGAACGTCGCGCGGCTCCAGACGCTCGCCGAGGTGGCTGAGGCGACCGGGCGGCAGCTGTGTGTTGCAGGCCGTTCACTTGACCGGATCATCGGCGTGGCCAAGGCCAGCGGCTACCTGAAAAGCTTCCCCGAAACGGTGAGCATGGATGAGGCGATGGACTTGCCGCGCGGCGAGGTTCTCGTCATGGCGACCGGCGGGCAGGGCGAGGCGCGTGCGGCGCTGGCGCGGATCGCGGGCGATACGCATCCGATCAAGCTCGACAAGGGTGATGCCGTGCTGTTTTCCAGCCGCCAGATCCCGGGCAACGAGATTGCGATTGGCCGCATCCAGAACCAGCTCGCCGAAAAGGGTGTCGAGATACTGACCGACCGGCAGGGCATGATCCACGTCTCGGGCCACCCTGGCCGGCCGGAACTGGCGGCGCTCTACAGCTGGATCAAGCCAGAGATGCTCGTGCCCGTCCACGGCGAATTGCGCCACATGGCCGAGCAGGCGCGCTTCGGAACAGCCGAGGGGATCAAGCGCACGATCGTCCAGAAGAACGGTGATCTTGTGCGACTGGCGCCGGATGGCCCACACAAGATATCCACCGTGCGCAACGGAAGGCTGGTACTCGACGGCGATATCATCGCGCCCGCCGATGGCGGCACGCTGAACGCACGGCGCAAGCTGGCGGAGAACGGCCTTGTGACGGCGGCGCTCGCCGTCTCGCGCGAAGGAAAGCTGAGCTCGGCGGTCGAAATCGCCGCGCTCGGCCTGCCGCTGGAAGAGGATATGGACGAGTTCATCGCCGAAGCGCAGGCCGACGTGCAAAAGGCGGTGCAGGGGATCAAGGGCGACAAGAAGCGTGACCGGGCGGCGGTGGCCGAAGTGGTGCGGCTGACCGTGCGTCGCGCAGCGCAGCGCTGGTCGGGCAAGAAGCCGGTGGTCCAGGTGATGCTGCGCGAGGGCTGAACCCATGAAGTGGACATCGATCATTGCGATTTACGCGCTGTTCTGGGTGCTGGCGGCTTTCCTCGTCATGCCCTTTGGCGTGCGCACGCATGACGAAATGGGGCTGGACAAGGTTCCCGGGCAGGCCCTGAGCGCGCCCGGAAACTTCAACCCACGCCGCCTCGCCATCCGCGCGACGGTGCTGGCGGCGGTGCTGTTCGCGCTCTATTACGCCAATTTCGTGAACCGCTGGATCACGATCGAGGATCTCGACATTGCGCCGTGGCTGGGGATTTAAGGCGGCAGACCTAGAGGATGAAGTCTGCAGCAGCCGGCGCCAGTCCGTCAGGATGAGCAATCGTTGATGGTGTAACAACGATAAACAACGCATCAGTTGCCGCATCGTTGTCGGTGTTCAATCGCACCAGATAAATATAATTGCTGTATTTCTCTACGCTCACCGTTCCGGGCGCATTTTCCGTGAAGGCTGCGTTACCAATAAACTGGAAGGCCTGATTTCCGGCCATCGTTGCATTGGCGTCAATCCCCTTCAGGTCGATCAGGTCGCCCTGTTCGTGGATGAAATCGCGGATGATGTCGAAGCTTATTGGAAGCGAGGGGTCGTACGTTCCAACATCACTGATTTTGTTGAAAATGAACGTGTCTGCGCCTCGCCCACCATAAACATTGTCAACGCCTTTGCCCCCGATGATCCGGTCATCGCCGAGCCCACCCAAGAGACGGTCATTGCCGGCGCCCCCGTCAAGGCGGTCTTTTCCGGCATCGCCGTAAAGCCGATCCTCGCCGTTGCCTCCAAACAGGCGGTCTACGCCATCGGCGCCATACAGCTTGTCGTTACCATCGCCGCCGTTGATAAGGTCATTTCCGCCAAATCCGCGCAGCTCGTCGTTGCTCGCGCCGCCGTTGATCGTGTCGTTACCGCCCCAGATCAAAGCGTTCAGATCGTCCACATCGCCGTTACCCGCTGCAATGGCGAAGTCGAGAAACTTGATATTCAGCCCGCTTATTGAACCTGTTGGCGTGGAAAACCCAGTGATCGTGCCAGTGAGGCTGAAAAGGTTCAAACCATCAAGGGAATTCACGGTCACTGAATCGGAATTGAACGTATATGTTACGCTTAAGCCATCAGGGCTGATGACCGGATCATTTGTCTGATCAAACAAAAGAATCTGGATCGTGAGGTCGTTGAAAAAATTTATTGCCGTGGTTCCGGCAAGGCTGGTGATGCTGCTCGTTGCCATTGAAAAAGCCTCCCCCTGCTTTGTAATATTGCAAGAAGGATACGCTTCAATAGAATCTACGCAACACGATTATGCTGCAGAGAAAAAGTGCCGCTCACACCCCTTCGAGCGCGTACCCTGCTGAACGCACCGTGCGGACCGGATCGGCTGCGCCGGGGAGGGCGATGGCCTGCCGCAGCCGGCGGATGTGGACGTCGACCGTGCGCAGTTCGATGTCGCTGCCGCTGCCCCACACCGCATCGAGCAGCTGCCCGCGCGAGAACACGCGGCCCGGATGCTCCATGAAGTGGCGCAGCAGGCGGAACTCGGTCGGTCCGATCTTGATCGACTGGCCGCGCCGGGTGACGCGGTGGGCGGTGGGATCGAGCGAGAGATCGCCGACCGTGATCGTCTCGCCAGCCAGCGCCGGGCGGACGCGGCGCAGCACTGCGCCAACCCGCGCGATCAGTTCGCGCGGAGAGAACGGCTTGGTGACATAATCGTCCGCGCCGGTTTCGAGGCCGCGTACGCGGTCGTCCTCGTCGCTGCGGGCGGTGAGCATGATGATCGGCACGTGTGCGGTGGACTTGTTGCGGCGCAGGCGGCGGCACACCTCGATGCCGCTCGTCCCGCCTATCATCCAGTCGAGCAGCACGAGATCGGGCGTGTCTTCCGCGGCGAGCAGCAGCGCCTCGTCCCCGTCGTCGGTGGTGCGGACATCGTAGCCCTCACCGCGGAACCGGTACTCGACCAGCTCGGCCAGCGCGGTATCATCTTCGACCAGAAGCAGCTTCGGCGCGGACATTGACAAACCCCTGATGCAGCTACGTGACGGTGAAGTTACGCAGACACGACATTTATTACGGCGTCATTACGCGCAGCGTGAGGGCCTTCCTCAGGCTGGCCTCAGGCTGGCGGCGGCACATCGTCCCGCTCGGGCAGGTAGATCCCGGTTGCAGCATAATGCACCATTTCGGCGATGTTCGTCGCGTGATCGCCGATCCGCTCGATATTGCGAGCCACGAACATGAGCTGCGCGACCGAGCTGATCGTCGCGGGATTCTCCACCATATAAGACACGAAGTTGCGGAAGACGCTGTCATAAAAGGCATCGACCTTAGCGTCGCGCTTGACGATCTCGGCCGCCGCGACGGGATCGCGTGCGGCATATGCGGTGAGCACATCATGCACCATGTCGCCGGCCAGTTCGTTCATCACCGGCAGCAGCGTCAGCGGCTCGAACCGCTTGCGCCCCTCGATATGGCCAACGCGCTTGGCAATGTTCTTGGCATAGTCGCCGATCCGCTCGATCACCCCGGCTATCTTGAGCGCGGCGATCACCTCGCGTAAGTCGTCGGCCATCGGTGCGCGCAGCGCGAGCACGCGAACCGCAAGGCGGTCAACCTCGCCCTCAAGCAGGTCGATGCGCTTATCGCGCGCAATCACTTCGGCGGCGAGATCCTGGTTGCCGCTGACCAGTGCGTCCATGGCCTCCGACACCGAAAGTTCGGCCAGCCCGCCCATTTCGGCGACAAGGCCGCGCAGGCGGGTGATATCCTCGTCGAAGGCTTTGACAGTGTGTTCAGCCATCATGATTCCTTACCCGTAACGCCCGGTAATATAATCCTTTGTGCGCTCTTGCCGGGGGTTCGTAAAGATGTCCGAAGTGGTTCCGTACTCGACAATCTTGCCGAGGTGGAAGAACGCGGTGCGCTGCGAGACGCGGGCGGCCTGCTGCATCGAATGGGTGACAATGACGATCGCATAGCGGCCGCGCAGATCGTCGATCAGCTCCTCGATCCGCGCGGTGGCGATGGGATCGAGCGCCGAGCAGGGCTCGTCCATCAGGATCACTTCGGGATCGACCGCGATGGCGCGTGCGATGCACAGGCGCTGCTGCTGCCCACCTGAAAGCGCGGTGCCGCTTTCGGTAAGGCGGTCCTTCACCTCGTCCCACAGACCGGCACGCTGCAGCGACTGCTCGACAATGCCGTCCAGCTCGCTCTTGCTGCCGGTTATGCCGTGGATGCGCGGCCCATAGGCAATGTTCTCGTAGATCGACTTGGGGAACGGGTTGGGCTTCTGGAACACCATGCCGACCCGCGCGCGCAGCTGCACCACGTCCATCGCCGACCGGTAGATGTCCATGCCGTCGAGCAGTATCTCGCCTTCGACGCGGGCGCCCGCAATCGTGTCGTTCATGCGGTTGAGGCTGCGCAGGAAGGTCGATTTGCCGCAGCCCGATGGCCCGATGAACGCCGTCACGTAGCTCTTGGGGATCTCGATCGACACGTTGTCGATCGCACGCTTCTGGCCGTAGTAGACCGAAACGTCGCGCGCGCTGATCTTGGAGGGGCCGACCGGATCGGGAAACACGGGCGCCTGGCTGTCTGGTGCCGCAGTGACGGCCGGGATTGGGGTGTTCATGTTACCACCGTTTCTCAAAGCGATTGCGTAGATAGATCGCAATGCCGTTCATCAGGAGCAGGAAGATCAGCAGCACGACGATCGCAGCGCTGGTGCGTTCGATGAAGCCGCGATCGATCTCATCGGACCACAGGAAGATCTGCACCGGCAGCACGGTCGAGGGTGAGGTGAAGTCGCTTGGCGGACTGGCGACGAAGGCGCGCATGCCGATCATCAGCAGCGGCGCGGTTTCGCCCAGCGCGCGGGCCATGCCGATGATGGTGCCGGTCAGGATGCCAGGCAGGGCCAAAGGCAGCACATGGTGGAACACGACCTGCACCGGGCTCGCGCCCATTGCCAGCGCGGCATCGCGGATCGAGGGCGGCACTGCCTTGATTGCGTTGCGGCCCGATATGACGATAACCGGCATGGTCATCAGCGCCAGCGTCATGCCGCCGATCAGCGGGGCGGAGCGGTAGTTGGGGAACACCGCGAGAAACACCGCGAGCCCGAGCAGCCCAAAAATGATCGAGGGCACCGCGGCGAGATTGTTGATCGAGATCTCGATGATATCGGTCCAGCGGTTCCGCGCGGCGTATTCCTCAAGATACAATGCCGAGAGCACGCCCACAGGGAAGGCGAGCAGCAGCGTTATCGCCATGGTCATGATCGACCCCTTGAGCGCACCCCAGATCCCGACGCTTTGCGGACTGGTGGCATCGGCGCGCACCAGAAAGCCGGTGTCGAAGGCGCGGACGAGGATGCCTTGTTTGCTCAGTTTTTGCGCCGTGGCCTGCAGCGCAGGCTCGCCTCCTCCGCGCATGGCATTGGCCAGATCGTCGCTTGCGGGAAGCGAAACGGCGATGTCCTTGGCCGAAAGCAGCGCCGGGTTGGCGATCAGCTTGTCGCCCACTTCACGCCACGCGCCGGTGGCGAGCAGATCGGCGCCCTCGGGGCCAAAGGCCTTGGTCGCGGCGGCTTCCACCGCGGCAGGCAGGCCGGCCGATTCGAGCCCGCCGAGCGGATCGGGTTGGGCCAGCCGCGCGGGATCGACCTGCACCATGCCGCTGATCGGCACGGTCAGCCTGAGTTCGCTGCGGTGAAACCCGGCCCAGCCGTTCGATCCCATCGCGACGAGCAGGAACACCAGAATGAAGCCCGA
>JBJXEK010000059.1:0-8590 GCA_046155055.1 Novosphingobium sp.
GCGCGCCGACGATGGTCGAGATATTGGGCTTGAAGAACCCGTTGCCGATGGTGACAAGCGCAAGGCCGCATATCAGGAAGAAGGTGAAGAGCGCGGATCGCTCGCCGCCTGCCTCGAACTGGCCAGGTGCAATACGGCGCGCCTCGGTGCCATCACTGCGCAGCAGCGAAACCGACTTGTCCTCGTTGCCCTTGATCTGCAGCGACGCGCCTTGGTCGGCGATATACTGCTTGCGGGCGTCGCCAATGCCGGAAACCGACACTTCGAAGCGCTGACCCTCAATCAGGGCAAAGGGCTTGGCCGCCCCGCCGGTGCTGGAGAGGCACAACACGACATAGCCGAGGCTCATCATGATCGCGCCGAACTTGACCGAGCGCTTGGAACCCAGGAAGCGGTCGGCCATCAGCCCGCCGATCAGCGGAGTCAGGTAAACCAGCGCCGTGAAGCCGCCGTAGATCCCCGTCGTGGTGGTGTCGCTGAACAGGAAATGCTGCGCGAGATAGAGTGTGAGCAGCGCACGCATACCGTAGTAGCCGAACCGCTCCATCGCCTCGGTGGTGAACAACCGTGCGAGTTGACGCGGGTGGCCGAACCAGCTGGCATCGCGGGTTCCCTGCGGCGGCAGGGCGGCGCCTGCCTGCCCAAGCGGATCTGTCATTGCGGGTAAATGCTCCATCGGTTCGCTGTCCGTGAACCGTTCGGGCTTCGGACAAGCCCGCATGATTAGCGTTTAACCCGGGCTTGGGAAGGTTCTTCTCACCCCTTGTCGGCAAGGGCAGCTTTGTGCGCGATCCGCCACCCAGCCGCAAGCGGGCGGGCCAGACTGTAGGTCGGCGCGACATTATCTTGCTTCCGGGGCTGCTCCCGATTGCGTGACCCGCTGTATTATGGCACCGCATCACCTATGGTATCCTACTCTGCATCGGCGGGCCGCCCCGTCTACCTCAAGTTGCGCGACCAGATTGCCGCGGCAATTCTTGACGGCACTTTTGCGGAAGGTGCCATGCTGCCCTCGGTCCGGGCCTACGCCGCGGCCGAGGCCGCCAATCCGCTGACAGTGGCCAAGGCCTATCAGCAGTTTCAGGCCGAAGGGCTTGTCCAGGTCCAGCGCGGGGTTGGCATGTTTGTCGTGCCGGGGGCGGCAAACCAGCTCAGGTCGCGCGAGCGCGAGGCATTTCTGAGCGGCGAATGGCCGGACATCGTGGCCCGGATCCGCCGACTCCATCTCGACCCCGCGCATTTGCTGGATGATCTCGAACCCGCTTGAGCAAGCGAACCGCTCATGCCCGCTGCATCATTTGGGTGGCCGCTGCCCCCCGCTGAAATAAACGGTCAGAATGAACCGCCAGCTGCCTGGAAAATATTTCTAACGCGTTGCCATTTAACGATAGATAAGTTGCCGCAGTCAAATTGCTCTGGCAAGACCGACCACGCCTGCGGTTGCCGGAAACTAGTCCGAGCCGTGGTGGCCATCATTCTGGACCAAGCCAAACAGGCGGCCAGAGGTCTGATGGCTGGCGATTAAGGGGGGGTTAGGCGGATGATCAGGTCCGAATTGTTGCAGGCGCTTGCCAAACAGAGCCCGGGGATGCGCAGCGAGGAAATCGAGCGCGTTGTCGATGTGTTTTTCGATGAGATTGCCAAGCGCCTTGCCGACGGAGGCCGAGTTGAACTGCGCGGTTTTGGCGCGTTTTCAACGCGTGAGCGCGATGCGCGCAAGGGTCGCAATCCCCGTACCGGCGATGCGGTCGAAGTGCCTGGCAAGCGCGTGCCCTATTTCAAACCTGGAAAAGACATGCGCCAGCGGCTCAACGCGGAATAGGGTCGCGCCATGGCGTGGCCTACTGGCCATTGCCGTCAGGCGCGCGGTATGCCGGTGCCAGGTTTGTGAGCGCTGGGGCCGATTGCCTGGCCTTGAGGGGCTTCCCTTAATGAAGCGCCCTGTCTAGGCGGCAGACGTCGCGCGGACGTGGCGGAATGGTAGACGCAGGGGACTTAAAATCCCTTGAGCACAGCTCGTGCGGGTTCGAGTCCCGCCGTCCGCACCAAAAAGCCTGCGGCTGCCGCAGGGGCTACCTTAGGGGGCTGGCAGTGCAGACCGAGTGGCTTCGCTTTGTCCGAACAGGGCGGTTGCGCCGTCAGTTGATCGCGCCACTTGGTCCATTCGCCTTACACGCGGGCAGTTGAAATCTCGATAACTGTGTTCGTTTCAGCTTGGTTAAGGAAAGTGCGGCCAATCGGTTTGAGGGCATAGGGAGACGTGGCATGGCGGTCATCACGGGTACGATAAGCCTCGACAGGCTGACCGGCACGGCGTTGGCCGATCAGATCGGCGGTCTTGCAGGTAACGATATCCTTAGCGGGCTCGCCGGCAATGACACGCTTGATGGAGGCGCAGGCAACGACACAATGATCGGCGGCGCGGGCGACGACACATACATCGTCGATTCGATCAGCGACAAAATCGTCGAAAAGACCGGTGAGGGCATAGATCTGGTCAAGGCCGGTATCAGCTTCACGCTAGGCGATTTCATCGAGAACCTGTTGCTGACAGGCACGGGTGCCATCAGCGGGACCGGCAATGCACTGGCCAACACGCTGACCGGAAACGGCGCCGCCAACACGCTGAAGGGTCTTGCCGGCAACGATATCCTGAGCGGCGGTGCCGGCAACGACATGCTGGTCGGAGGGACCGGGATGGACACGATGACCGGCGGCCTTGGCATCGACAAGTTCGTGTTCGACGACGGGGACTTTTCCAGCAAGACGTCCACCGGTGCAGACACGATCGTTGATTTCGCCCCCGGCGACAAGATCGACCTAAGCCTCGTCGACGCCGTGAGCACCGCCACGCATTACAACCAGCCGGGCGATCAGTCTTTCGTCTTCATCAATCACAACCGCTTCCACATCCAGACAGGCCGCGAGTTGCGCTATGACGTGGTTGGCGGCAATACCTACGTGTATGGATCAACCAATGGCGATTCTACCGCCGACTTCTGTATCAAGCTGAGCGGTGTGCATACGCTGTCAGCCAGCGATTTCGTCCTGTAAACCAGCGCTCAAGGAAGCCTTGTAATGGTCGCATCGGTCTCGGTTTCGCGCCGCACAGTTCTGGGCGGAGTTGCCGGGGTGGCCCTGATCGGGTTGCATGGGCCCGCTGAAGCAGCTGTTTCGCTCGATCTGGCGCGCTACCGCGGCAAAGTCGTCTATGTCGATTTCTGGGCGTCCTGGTGCGGGCCATGCAAGCTCTCATTCCCCTTCATGCAGAGCCTCGCGGCGAAATACCCCGGCGGTGAAGTGGCCGTGCTGACGGTCAATCTTGATCGGCAGCGGGCGCAGGCCGATGCCTTCCTGCGACAGGTCCGTTCGACGCTTCCGGTGATCTATGATGCGCAGGGCGATCTCGCGCAGACCTGGAAGGTCGCCGATATGCCAACCTCGCTGGTTTTCGACCACACCGGCAAGATGCGCTTTCGCCATCAGGGTTTCTTTCCGGCCAAAGTGCGCGAGTATCAGGCGCATGTCGCCCAGCTCGTTGGCGAAACGTGAATGGATAAGGCGATGAGGAAGCGGCTCGCCCGGGCCTTCGTTCTAGCGGCGCTGCCGGCGCTGGGTGCCTGCGCGCATATCGGCGCGCAGCCGTGGCAGCGCGACGTGCTGGCGCGCAAGTCGATGCAGCTCGCGCGTGAGCCTGCGATCATGGCCTTCGATGAGCACACCTATTTCAGCAAGGAGGCCGCCTCGGGTGGGCGCAGCTTCGATGGCGGGGGATGCGGGTGCAATTGAACCGCTGCGGGGTTGCCGCCGCACTGGGCATTCTTGCAGCAGGGCTGCTCGGGGTAGCGCCGGCGAGTGCCGAGGATGCGAACAGCGGCTTGGCAGCGGCGGAAACCGGCTCCGGGTCGCGCCCCAATGCCTATGATCAGACGGCAAGCGAGGTCGGCACAGTCGTCGCGGATACTGCGCTGCTGGTCTATCAGGAAGACGACGACAGGGTCCGTGCCATCGAATCCGAGGTCGGGCTGGCCTGGAATCCGGCCAGTGGCATCGTCGTCTCCAGCAAACTCACCTATGCTTCAATCTCGTGCGCTAAGCCCAATGGCGCGGTCCGCTTGCGCTATGACCAGACCGTTGTGCCGCCGCGCAGAACCCGCTTCATCGGTGCGGGCAAGGACCAGGGGTGCCTTGCCCGCACCGACGTGTTCAATGGCTCGCGCTCTGTCAGCCTGACCAGCGACCTGCGCGAAACGTTCCTGTGACCAACCGCTGATGAGCAAGGCAGACAGACCCCGCTCAATACCAGGCCCAAAGCGTGCCCCAAAGCGTGCAGGCGTGCACAAGCACCGGTTTACCGCGATGGGTGCGCCTTGCGAGGTGCAGGTCGAAACGCGCGATGGCAAGCTGGCCGCCCGCCTCGGCCAGATCGGCGAGGCCGAGGCCCGGCGGATCGAGGTGAAATATACGCGGTACAAGCCGACGGGCGTGGTCTGGGTCATCAACAACGCGGGCGGGCTGCCGGTCGAGGTTGATGAAGAGACTGCTGGACTGCTTGATTATGCCGGGCAGGTTCACGCCCTCAGCAACGGGCGTTTTGATGTGACATCGGGCGTGCTGCGCCGCGTCTGGACCTTCGATGGATCGGACCGGATTCCAGAACCTGCGCAAGTTGCCGAACTGATGCCGCTGATCGGCTGGAGCAAGCTTGCGTGGGAGCGACCCCGACTCACTCTGCCGCCCGGTATGGAGATCGACCTGGGCGGAATCTGCAAGGAATACGCGGTCGACCGCGCGGCAATGGCGATCATGGCGGAAAGCGATTGCCCGGCACTGATCAATTTCGGCGGTGATTTGCGCACCACCCGGGCCAAAGCTGAGGCGCGCTGGGCCGTGGCGATCGAATCGATGGACCCAGCCAAGGCTTCGGGCGGGCTCCTCCAGATCGATCAGGGCGCGATCGCCACCAGCGGTGACGCGAAGCGGTTCCTGCTGCGCGACGGCAAGCGCTATAGTCATATCCTCGATCCGCGCACCGGCTGGCCGGTCGAGGATCCGCCGCGCTCGGTCACGGTCGCGGCGCGCTCATGCGTGCAAGCTGGAACGCTGTCGACACTGGCGATGTTGCTCGGTCCGGATGCCGAGGCGTTCCTCAAGGCGGAAAATGCCGAAGCTTGGGTCCTTCGCTGATCCCCGGCAACGCGGCGGGTAACATCATGTCAAGGATCAGTGGGTTACAAACATGCCAGCAGAGCGGTGCGCGCATGTTCGAATCACTCGGATTGACGCGCTAGGGGACAAGGCTTGGCGCAGGAAGACGCACTGTCGGGACAGCCTCGGCAGAATCATATGGGTGCGCCCCCAGGCTCGGAGCATCGCTCCGCGCCGCGCTATGCCTTGTTGATCCGTACCGCCAAGATCGTTGCCGACGGGCGTGAATTCCTTTGCATTATCCGCGATGCCTCGGCCACCGGCCTCAAGGTCCGGCTTTTCTCGCCGTTGCCCCGGGCGCGCGCGCTCAGCATCGAGCTGGTGAACGGGGATCGTTACCTCGTCGATCTGGTCTGGCAGGCTGATGATTACGCGGGCCTGCGCTTCTTTGAGGAGATCGCTGTCGAACGGCTGCTCGAGGAAGGCGGCGGCGCATTTCCCCGGCGCCAGGTCCGGCTTCGCATCGTGCTCGACGGGGTTCTCCATTCGGGGGGCGAGGCGGTGCGTATCGCGTTCAAGGACATCTCGCAGCAGGGTGCCTGCGTCGAATGCGACAAATGGCTGCTGATGAATGAGCTGGTCCGGGTCGAGACCGGGGCCACCTCGCCGCTCTATGCCAAGGTCCGCTGGCGCAGCCACCCGCAGTATGGTCTGATCTTCGAGCACACCTTCAAGCTTGATGAACTGGCGCGCATTTCTGCGCCGCTGCAGTTTGCCCAGGCGCTTCAGGAGCAGGCATCTTCTCCGCGCCGTGCGGATGGTGCCGAAGAAGCCGGCTAGCAAGGATGATGGACCTGCACGATTGTGCCGCCGTTTCGCTATCCCCGCGCGGAGCGTTAACCATCCCTTAGCCATTTTCATTCACTTCCGAGCTCAACAGGAGCGCTGCAACGGGAGCAAGCGATGGGTAACGGTTTCACGGGCGTGAATGCAGATGCGGGCGAGTATGATGTCGATGTCGCAATCATCGGCGCGGGGCCTGCGGGCCTGACAGCCGGCTACCTGCTTTCAAAGAAAGGCCTCAAGGTCGCGATCATCGAAAAGGATTCCCGCTATGTCGGCGGGATCAGCCGCACGGTCGAGCACGAGGGCTACCGTTTCGATATCGGCGGGCACCGCTTCTTCTCGAAATCGCAGCAGGTCGTCGATCTGTGGAACGAGATTCTGCCCGACGATTTCATCCAGCGTCCGCGCATGAGCCGCATTTACTACGAGGGCAAGTTCTACTCCTATCCGCTCCGCGCCTTCGAGGCGCTGGGCAATCTTGGGATCCTGCGCTCCACCAGCTGCATGGTGAGCTATGTCTGGTCGCGCATGTTCCCGATCAAGGAGGTCAGGAGCTTCGAGGACTGGACCAGCAACCAGTTCGGCAAGAAGCTCTATTCGATCTTCTTCAAGACCTACACCGAGAAGGTCTGGGGCATGCCCTGCAATGAAATGAGCGCGGACTGGGCCGCGCAGCGCATCAAGGGCCTCTCACTTGGCGCGGCCGTGTTCGATGGCCTCAAGCGCAGCCTCGGTCTCAACAAGCGCCCGAACGACGGCATGCAGACCAAGACCCTGCTCGAAAGCTTCCGCTATCCACGCCAGGGCCCTGGCATGATGTGGGAAGCCGCGCGCGACAAGATCGTCGCGGCCGGCGGCCATGTGCTGATGGGGCATGCGATGAAGCAGCTGGCCAGCGATGGCCAGGGCGGCTGGCGCCTTTCGGCGACCCGCACCGACGCCAATGGCGAACCGGTGGGGGAGACCATCATCCGCGCCGCGCATGCGATCAGCTCCGCGCCAATGCGCGAGCTGGCCGCGCGCCTTCACCCGCTCCCGCAGTCGACACTTGAGGCCAGCCGCCTCCGGTACCGCGACTTTCTGACGGTTGCGCTCAAGATCCGCAGCGAAGACTTGTTCCCCGACAACTGGATCTACATCCACGACAGCAAGGTCCGCGTCGGGCGTGTCCAGAACTTCCGCTCCTGGTCACCCGAAATGGTGCCCGATGAGAGCGTGGCCTGCGTCGGCCTCGAATACTTCTGCTTCGAGGGCGATGATCTGTGGGCCTCGAGCGACGAGGATCTGATCAAGTTGGCGACCAAGGAAATGGACATCCTCGGCCTGGTCGATCCCGCCAAGGTTATCGGCGGCGCGGTCGTGCGGCAGGAAAAGGCCTATCCGGTCTATGACGATGAATATGCCGCCAATGTCGCTGCGATGCGCCACGAGCTCGAAGTCAGCCATCCGAACCTGCACCTCGTCGGCCGCAACGGCATGCACCGCTACAACAACCAGGACCACGCGATGATGACCGCGATGCTCACGGTCGAGAACATCATCGCCGGTGCCCGCGTCTATGATATCTGGTGCGTCAACGAAGACGCTGAGTACCACGAAGCCGGCGACGAGGGCGCGCAAAACGCCCTGCCCGCCAGCCGCGCGGTCAGCGATGATCAGGCCGCCGCGCTTGCCTCGGTGCGCGATGTGCCGACCCGCGTGAAGGCCGACGGCGAGAAGTCCGCAGGCCGCGAAGCCGCCTGACGTTCTCGCCGTTCGCACCCCGCGATGTCTCGCTGAACTGGATATGGTTGTGGCAGTCCTCGATATCTCACCGCTCAACCGCCTCCGGCAGATCGTGCTGGTGCGCTATGTCCTGGCCAGCGTGGGCGCGCTGGCGGTGGACATGGGAACGTTCCTTGCCCTGCTCACTGCCAGCGTTCCTCCGGTCACTGCCTCGGCGGCGGGCTATGCAATCGGCATCGCGGTCCACTGGATACTCTCCAGCCGCAAGGTCTTTGCCGATCAGGTGGCGAGCGGCGGGATCGAGCGCACGCGCCAGAAGGCGATGTTCGTCGTCTCGGCGCTGATCGGTCTCGGCGCTACGACGCTGATCGTGGGCGGTTCCAGTGCGGCTGGTCTGGATCCGCGCGCGGCGAAGCTCGTCGCCATCGTCGTCAGCTTCGCGGTAACGTGGCTGCTGCGCAAACGGGTGGTATTCCGCTGATGGCAACGCTGCACGCCTCAGGCACCGCGGCTCAGGCCCACACTGATTCGATAACCGATCCTTCCAAAGCAGCCCGGCTTAGGGTGCTGCTCTGCTGGACTTTGCTCGCGCTGACGATGATTGCGGTCAACTTCAAGCTGATCGCGATCATGCGTTTCGGCGATCCCGACGATGCGCTGCGCCTACTGCAGGTGCGCGATTTGCTCGCCGGGCAATCGTGGTTCGATGTCCATCAGTATCGCATCGCCGCGCCCGAAGGGGTGCCGATGCACTGGTCGCGGCTGGTCGATATTCCCATTGCCGCCATGATTCTGCTGCTGCGCCCGCTGCTGGGCACGAGCGCGGCTGAACTGGTCACGGCTGTCGTTGTGCCACTGCTCACGCTGCTGT
>JBJXEK010000060.1:0-4190 GCA_046155055.1 Novosphingobium sp.
CACTGGGTGCGCCTTCGCTGGACACGCTTTCAGACCGGCTGACCCCGCTCGAAACCATCGGGCTAACCAGTTCCTTGTGGATGTGCCAATTTAAGGACGGCGCGTCGCCGGAAGAGTGGTGCGCGGCAATGGAAAGGGATCTGCGGCGACTGATCGCGGAGCGGCATGTGGCAGAGCCCGATCCAGTGACCAATTGGGTGGAAGCTGCGGCATTCACCAATCCGGAAATCACCGTGGCGGCTCTGGCCCGGCAATGCGGCTGCGAACAACGGCGGCTGGAACGCCTGGTGCGCCGCGATTTCGGCATTCCGCCCAAGCAGGTCCTGCGCCGGGCCCGCGCGCTCGACATGGCAAGCCATCTGCGCGGCGTTGCAGACCTTGAGGAGGCCGAGGACCTAGCCCTGCGCTATTATGACCAGAGCCACCTGATCCGCGAGTTCACCGCGCTGTTCGGCATGAGCCCGCGACAGTTCGTCGAGGCACCGCAACCGCTGATGACGCTGGCGCTGGAAACGCGGCAAGTGCGGCGACTGGAAACGATCGCACGGATCGCGCCGGGCGGCATCAAGCCCTGGCAGTAGCCCGCCGGGCCGATATCCCGTGCGATCAGGTCGTGGGCTGGTCCTTGAATACCTCGGCAATATGATCGAGAATCGCGCCCGTGCCGGTGATCAGCGGATCGACGCAGGGGACGCCGCATTCCGCCGCGAGCGTGACAAAGGCCTCGGCGCGGGCTGCATCGTCCATACCGGCGGTGTTCAGACTGATGCCGACGCAGCGCGCCGCCGGGTTCGTCAGCCGCGCCAGTTCGAGCGCAAGCGCGATGCAGCGCGAGGGCGTGGGCAGCGGGAAATCGGGATACCCGCCGATGTGGGTGCGCCGGGTATCGTGACACAGCACCAGCGCATCGGGCTGCGAACCGTGCAGCAGGCCAAGGCTGACACCCGCGTAGGCCGGGTGGAACAGTGAGCCCTGCCCCTCGATCACATCCCAGTGATCAGGCGCGGCAGACGGCGAGAGCAATTCGGCCGCCCCCGCGATGAAATCCGCCACCACCGCATCGATCGCAATGCCGCCGCCACTGATCAGCAGTCCGGTCTGCCCTGTCGCGCGGAAATCCGCGTCCCAGCCGCGTGCCCGCATGTCCCGCTCCAGCGCAAGGGCGGTGTACTTCTTGCCGATCGCGCAGTCCGTGCCAAACGTCAGCACACGGCGGCCTGTCCGTTTGGCGCCCGACCCAACCGGCAGGCGGGTACCTGCGGGCATATGCCGCACATCGTGGAGTTGGCGGCCAAGCGCCGCCGCGCGCGAAGCAATCTCGGGTATCCCGGTCAGCCGGTCGTGCATCCCGCCGGCGAGATCGAGTCCGGCATCGAGTGCGGCAAGCAGCGTCGGCACCCAGGCCTCGGGAATGCGGCCGCCGAACGAGGCGATCCCGATCACCAGTGTCCCCGCGCCGAGCGCTGCCGCTTCCTCCACCGAAACGTCGGGGATCCCGGCATCGACCACACAGCCGGGCAGCCGCACTTGCGCCACGCACCACTCTCGCCGCCAATCGAGCAGGCCCAGCGCGGTCTTCGCATCGAGCGGATCGTCGATATCGCCAAGGAACAGCGCATAGGGCGTCTTGATGGTGAAGGCCGCGACCCCCGGGGTTGGCTGGAGCGGTGCAGAGTTCATGCGCACTTATGAGCAGACAGAGCTACAGCGGACAAGACGGATATTGCCCGGGTAAGGATATCAAGGCGATAAACGACCCATAAGCGCGCGGAACACCAGCCTGTTCAGCCTGCCCGCTCAAGTGCTGCGCGCACTGTCTCGGCAATGCGGCCGATATGATCCGGTTCGATGATCAGCGGCGGCGAAAGCGCGATGATGTCGCCGGTCACGCGGATCAGCAGCCCGGCGCGGAAGCAATCGGTGAACACGTCGAAGGCGCGCGCGCCCGGCGCCCCGGCGCGCGGGGCAAGCTCGATCCCGCCGACCAGCCCGATCGTGCGCACATCAATCACGTGCGGCGCATCCCGCAGAGCGTGCAGCGCATCGGCCCAGAGTGTTGCCATCTCCGCCGCGCGCGTCAGCAGCCCCTCGCGCGCATAGATATCGAGCGTGGCGAGGCCTGCGGCACAGGCTACTGGGTGGCCCGAATAGGTATAGCCGTGGAACAGCTCGATGAGGTTCTCCGGCCCCTGCACCACCCCGTCGTGCACACCGCGGCTGCACAGCACCGCGCCCATCGGCAAAGTGCCGTTGGTAATGCCCTTGGCGGTGGTGATGATATCGGCCTTCACCCCGAAGTAATCCACCGCAAACGGCGTGCCGAGCCGCCCGAAACCAGTGATCACCTCATCGAAGATCAGCAGGATGCCGTGGCGGGTCGCGATTTCGCGCAGGCGTTCGAGGTAGCCCTTGGGCGGAAGCAGCACCCCGGTCGAGCCAGCCACCGGCTCCACGATCACCGCCGCGATCGTCTCGGCTCCGTGCAGCTGGACCAGCCGCTCCAGATCGTCTGCCAGTTCCGCGCCATATTCGGGCAAGTCGCGGCAGAACGCGTTGCGCGCCAGATCGTGCGTGTGGCGCATGTGGTCCACGCCCGGCAGGCTGGTGAACACCCGGCGGTTGTTGAGAATGCCGCCGACCGAGACCCCGCCGAAACCGACCCCGTGATAGCCGCGCTCCCGCCCGATGAAGCGCGTGCGCGTGCCCTGGCCGATGGCGCGCTGGTAGGCGAGCGCGATCTTGAGCGCGGTATCGACCGATTCGGAACCCGAGCCGGTGAAGAAGATACGGTCCATCCCCTCGGGCGCGATTTCGGCGAGGCGGCTGGCGAAATCGAACCCGATCGGGTGGCCCATCTGGAAGGCCGGCGCGAAGTCCATCGTGCGGATCTGGCGCGCCACGGCATCGGCAATCTCTTCGCGCCCATGCCCGGCGTTAACGCACCACAGCCCTGCCGTGCCGTCCAGAATCTCGCGGTCGTCAACCGAGCGGTAGAACATGCCCTGCGCCTCTGCCAGCAGGCGCGGCTGGGACTTGAAATGGCGGTTGGCGGTAAACGGCATCCACCAGGATGCGAGATCGGGGGTATTCATGCAGGACACTCCGGGCTGGCTCCGCAACGGGCACGCGCCAGCATACAGGCGGCGCCGCGTATGGCAAATAGCAGCGCGGCCCCGATCTAAGGCTCCAGTACTCAGGCGCCAGTACTCACGCCCCAGTACTCAGGCCCCAATACTCAGGCGACCTCGCGCAGCGCCGGGATGGCACAGACCGCGTCGAGGCCCATGACATGCGCGGCGCGGCCGAGGCCGATCCACACCGCCACACAGAAGCTGAGGTCGACGATCTCGCCGTCGCTGAACTCAGCCTTGAAACGCGCCCAGAAATCCTCATTCACGGCGAGCGCCTGCGGATCGAGCCCGATTCCTTCGGCATATTCGATGGCAAGCTTCTCGCGCACGCTCAGCACGGGCGAGGTGCGCCATTCGTGAACCGCCGCATAAAACGCCTCGTCCGGCGCGGGGCCGTTGTTGGTAACGGAAGGGCCTTGCGTCCCGGCGCGGTCGCGGTCCACGCGGAAGCCTTGGCACAGCTGGCAACCGTTGATCAGCGCGGTGCGATAGCGCGCGCCTTCGAACTCGCGCATCGGCAGCTTCGACATGCGGTAGGTCATGTCGGAAAACGCGAAGCCGGACTGCACCATCTCGGGCGCGTAACTGTCGGACAGGTAGCGGAGCGGTTCGAACTGGTGGGCTTCGGGCAGAGCGATACGCATGGCGTTCTCCTGATACAGGCACCTGAATTACCCCGGGCAATCAAGCGCGGGGCGAGCCGATTGCCCACTCCCCAATCTGACAGGCCGGGTGGGCAAAAAGTAGAGGGGCTCACACGGTCCAGAAACAAAAAATCACAGAGGCCCAGTGCCACGCCATCTATGCCATACTACAATATCTTGCCTTCAGTCCCCGTCTTCCGCAGCGACCAGCGCGCGCTGCGCACTGTTGGAGATGGCCTGCCATAGACAAAGAAGCCTCCCCGGCGCTTGCGGGCGCAGGACCAGATTACATGGCCTTGCTGGACTACGACTGAAGGAGCGGAGCCAGCATTGCGGGAACGAGGCGTAGAGAAAACTGCCTGCGGGTGGAGCAAATATATTGCAGCAGCAGGTACGTCACCGCGGAACTTGGCCA
>JBJXEK010000061.1:0-10370 GCA_046155055.1 Novosphingobium sp.
TCACCATAAACGGTCGCGCGCGCCATATCGCCCTCGGCAAGGCGCACGACCTGTCCGGCCTTGAGGTCTATGGCAGGGAATACGATCATGGCTTCCACTCCAGAAACCGCTCGAGCAGCGCGATCCCGTAATCCTGGCTCTTTTCAGGATGGAACTGCACGCCCAGAACATTGTCCCGCGCCACAGCCGCGACTAGCCCGCCGCCATGGTCGGTCATCGCCGCCACGCTCGCGCCGCTCTCCGGCACGAAGTGGTACGAATGCAGGAAATAGGCCTCGCCTGGCACGATCAAATCGTTGTGGTGCATCGGTTCCACATCATTCCAGCCCATGTGCGGCACCTTGATCGCCGGGTCGGTGCGCTCGATCGGTCGCACTTCGCCGCCGATCCAGCCGAGCCCCTCGGTCACGCCGAACTCGATGCCCCGGTCCGCCAGCAATTGCATGCCCACGCAAATGCCCAGGAACGGCGCGCCGCCCACCAGCACGCGCTCCGCCATCGCCTCGACCAGCCCCGGCACCCCGCGCAGCGCCTCAACGCAGGCCTTGAACGCGCCCACGCCCGGCAGCACGATCCGGTCCGCCGCGCGCACCACTTGCGGATCAGCGGTCACCGCCACCCCTTCCGCCCCGGCAGCCTTCAGCGCATTGGCGACCGAGCGCAGGTTCCCCGCGCCGTAGTCCACCAAGGCAATCACCTCAGCCACCGAGGATGCCCTTGGTGCTCGGCACTGCATCGCCCTTGCGCGGATCGATCTCGACCGCGGCGCGCATCGCGCGGGCAAAGCCCTTGTAGATGCCTTCGATGATGTGGTGGTTGTTCTGGCCATAAAGGCATTCGATGTGCAGCGTGATCCCCGCCGCCTGCGCGATCGACTGGAACCAGTGCTCGAACAGCTCGGTATCCATTTCGCCCAGGCGCGGCTGGGAGAATTCGGCCTTCCAGATCAGCACCGGACGGCCCGAAATATCCAGCGCCACGCGCGCCAGCGCCTCGTCCATCGGCGAGTAGGCCATGCCGTAGCGCGTGATGCCCTTCTTGTCGCCGAGCGCCTCCGAAATCGCCTGGCCCAGAGCGATGGCGCTGTCTTCCGTCGTATGGTGCTGGTCCACGTGGAGGTCGCCCTTCACGTGGCAGGTCACGTCGATCAGCGAGTGGCGGCTGAACTGCTCGATCATGTGATCGAGGAAGCCGATCCCCGTGCTGACATCATAGATGCCGGTGCCATCGAGGTTCACGGCCACCTGAATGGCGGTTTCGTGCGTGGTGCGGGCGATTGATCCGGTGCGCATGGCGCGCGCTATAGGCCGCCCGGAGCCAGAATCAAATTGGCAGAATCAATCGCCTGCACCGCGCAGCCTCTTGACCCCGGCGCGCGCCCCGGCCATCCGTACTAGTCATGAACGATGCCTCTGACAGCCTGATCCCCTATGACGAAATCGTGCAGGAGGCCCTGCGCGCTGTTGTTGGCCGTGTGCTGGGGCAAGTCGAAAGCTCGGGCGGCTTTCTTCCGGGCAACCACCACTTCTACATCACCTTCAAGACCGGCGCGCCCGGTGTCGCGATTCCGCCGCGCCTCAAAGAGCGATTCCCGGACGAGATGACCATCGTTCTCCAGAACAAATTCTGGGAGCTCAAGGTCACCGAAGAGGGCTTCAGTGTCGGCCTCAGCTTCAACCAGATTCCCTCGATCCTTGTCGTGCCGTTCAGCGCGATCACTGCGTTTGTCGATCCGGCAGTCGACTTCGGCCTGCAGTTCCAGACGGCGGGCGAGAGCGAGGAAGAACCGCCGACAGGTGCCGAAAACGATTCGCCTGAGGCCGACGACGGTTCAGACGGCAAGGGGCCGGACGGTGAAGGTTCCGACGATGGCTCGAACGTCGTGACTGTAGATTTCGGCCGCAAGAAATGAAGCTTAGGCGCAACGCCGAGGTCGCGGAAAAGCCGGCCGATGCGCCAAAAACGCCAGCCGCCACCGAGACCGTCGCAAACTCCATTATTGCCGCAGTCGCGCTGCGCACCGGCAATGCCCTGCTGCGGCAAAGCGTGGAGCGCGGTATTCTCGGCCGCGCACCGGGCGTCGTGAAGGCGGCCGCGACTGCAGCGGCTGGCATCAAACTGCCCAAGGCCGCGCGGCCCAAGCGCAGCCTCGCCACCAAGCTGGCCATGGCCGCCGCCACACGCATCGCCACGCGCTCGGTCCCCGGCGCAATCGTGGTCGGCGGCGCGCTGCTCGCCAAGACGCTCTACGACCGCAAGCGCACCAAGAAACTTGACCTGTAGCCCCGGCCTGCGCCAACAGCGCGCATGACCGACGCGCTTTCCGCTGCCACAAATGACCCAGCCGATCAGGACACCCTGCACCGCCGGGGCCTCATGTTCATCCTCTCCTCGCCCTCGGGCGCGGGCAAGACGACGATCGCGCGCAAGTTGCTGGCGGATGACGCGGCGCTCCACGTCTCGGTCTCGGCCACCACCCGCCCGATGCGGCCCGGCGAGGTGGACGGCAAAGACTATCATTTCGTCGATCAGGCGCGCTTCGATGAGATGGTCGAGGCTGGCGACTTCTTCGAATGGGCGCGGGTGTTCGGGCACAGCTACGGCACCCCCAAGGGTCAGATCCGTGCCGGGCTCAAACAGGGGCTCGACTATCTGTTCGACATCGACTGGCAGGGCACCCAGCAACTGTACCAGAAGGCGCAGGCCGACGTCGTGCGCGTGTTCATCCTGCCGCCCAGCCTCGATGAACTGGGCCGCCGCCTTGTCGGACGCGGGACTGACAGCGCCGACGTCATCACCGCGCGCATGGCCCGCGCACAGGCTGAAATCAGCCACTGGGACGGCTACGACTATGTCGTGATCAACGACGAGGTCGAGACCTGCTTCGGCAAAGTGCGCGAAATCCTCGCCGCCGAACGCATGCGCCGCACGCGCCAGACCGGCCTTATCGATTTCGTGCGGGAACTGACGCGGGGTTAGGGCCGCCCTGCGCGGGACGAATCAACCTCGGCCACCAGCACCACGCCCTTTGCCGCGCTGGATGCCACCCCGGCATCGCTGCTCGGCGCGCAAAGCATGAACAAGTGCCGCCCTTCAGGCCCGCCCAGCATGCAGGCGTAGCACTGCATCTCGCCGGTCGAGACCACTTCCAGCACCGCCCCGCCCTCGGCAATCCGTACGCATTCCGGCGCCAGCGGGTTCGCGATCCAGATTGCGCCCTCGGCATCCAGCGCAATGCCATCGGGCACACGCGGCATGGTATCCGCCCACACGCGGCGGCCCGAAAGCGCCCCATCCGCGCCAATATCAAACGCTGTCAGCCGCGCGCCCAAGGTCTCGCCCACGATCAGCGTCTTGCCATCGGGCGTGATCACCGTACCGTTGGGAAAGCTGAGGTCCGGCGCGCCGACCGAAACCGTGCCGTCCGGCTGCACCAACACCAGGTTGGCTTTGGGATGATCGGCCAGCACCGATTCCACCCCGCGCGCGCGCAGCTCGTGATCCAGATCGAAGCCGAAGTTGCCGACATAGGCCCGGCCCTCGCCGTCCACCACCATGTCGTTGCACAGATGCGCGCTCAGCGCCCCCAGATCGGCGTGCAGCGCAAGGCGGCCATCCGCATGACGCCGCCACACCTGCCGCTTGCGCATCGAAACGAACAGCAGCGAACCATCGGGCATCCAGCCAAGGCCGGACGGCTGATCATCCAGCGTCAGCTCAATCCGGTGATCGCCCGCCAGATCGACCGAGCGGATCGTCTTGCTGTAGAAATCGCTGAACCACAGCCGGCCCCCGGAGTCATCGGCGTGCCAGCGGGGGCCTTCGCCGAAGTGGAAGCCTTCAGCCAGCACAAGGGCGGTGCGGGTCATCGTGCTCAGTGCCCGCTCGGATCGATGTGCCCCTCAGGGATCCACGCGTTGACGATGCCGCCATCGATCGGCAGCGGCGTGCCGACGACATAGTCGCCCGCGCGGCTGGCGAGGAAGATCGCCCCGCCGGCCATGTCCTCGGTGTTGCCGATCCGCTTCGAAGGAATGCCCTTTGCCGAACCTTCGGGATTGTTCGCGGCGGCCTTGTTCATTTCCGAAGCGAAGGCCCCCGGGCAGATCGCGCTGACCACGATGTTGTCCTTGATCAGCCGCGCAGCCATGCGCCTGGTCAGATGCACCAGCGCGGCCTTCGAGGCCTGATAGCTATAGGTTTCCCACGGATTGACCCGCAGACCATCGATCGAGGCGATGTTGATCACTTTGGCCGGGCGCTCGGCGGCGCCCGCCTTCAGCAGGCCGTGCAGCTTCTGCGTCAGGAAAAACGGCGTCTTGACGTTGAGGTTCATCACCTTGTCCCAGCCCATTTCCGGGAAATCATCGAACTCGGCGCCCCAGGCCACCCCGGCATTGTTCACGAGAATATCGAGCGCGCTCTCACGCTCCGACAAGTCCTGAACCAAGGCCTCGATCCCCGCATAAGTCGAGATATCGCCCGGCAGCGCAATGCAGCGCTCGCCCAGTTCCGCTGCGGTTTCCGCCACAACGGCGGCCTTGCGCGCGGTGATATAAACACGCGCACAACCCGCCGCGAGATAGCCCTCGGCAATCATCCGGCCAATCCCGCGCGAACCGCCCGTGACAACAGCAACGCGGCCTTCTAGGCTGAAAAGTTTGGCAAAATCCATGTGTCTTGTCCTCAATAGCCGCTGAGCTGGGCCACGCGTTCGGCGTGGTAGTTGGCATCGCCCATGAACTCGGTGAGCGCGCGCTCCCGCTTCATGTAGAGCCCGATGTCGTATTCGTCGGTCATGCCCACGCCGCCATGCATTTGCACGCCCTCGCGCACCGCCAGATTGCACACCCGCGCCGCCTTGGCCTTGGCCGCCGAGACCATTAGCTCGGCGCGCTCGGACTCGCCATCGAGCAACTGCTGCGCTTTCAGCACCACCGCCTCGGCGATCTCGATCTCGGAATAAAGGTGCGCGGCGCGGTGCTGCAGCGCCTGAAACTCGCCGATCAGCTTGCCGAACTGTTTGCGGGTTTTGAGATAAGTTGTGGTCATGCCGAACGCACCAGCGGCCACACCGGTCTGCTCCGCCGCCGCGCCGATACGGCCAGCGCTGAGCACTTTACCCAGCAGTGCCCGCCCGCCATCGACTTCGCCGATCACGCAGTCGCCGTCCAGTTCGACCCCGTCAAAGGTCACATGGCTCGCCATCGCGCTATCGACCAGCCGCACCGAATTTTGGGTGATGCCCGCCGCATCTTTGGGCACGGCGAACAGCGTCACGCCATCTGCATCGCTGTCGCTACCCGATGTGCGCGCCGCCACGATCAGCGCATCCGCGGAAGCGCCCTGCACGACAAAATCCTTCTTGCCCGTCAGGCGGAAGCCGTTGCCCGCGCGCTCAGCGCGGCAGGCGATCCGCTCGGGGCGATGTTTGGCGCCTTCGTCCACCGCGACGGCCAGCACGCTGTCGCCCGCGATCACCCCGGGCAGCCAGCGCCCGCGCAGGTCTGCCGATCCGCCCGAAAGCGCGGTCACACCCATCACCGCTGTCGTCAGGAACGGCGAGGGCGTCAGGTTGCGCCCGATCTCGGCCAGCACGATCCCGGCCTCGACATGCCCCATCGCCAGCCCGCCATCTTCCTCGGCGGCAAGCATGCCGGTGAGGCCCATTTCGGCAAACTGCTTCCACAGCGCGTGGCCGAAACCGTCCTTGCAATTGGTATCGCGCCAGTGGCGAAACTGCTTCTTAATCCCGCCCTCATCGGCCATGAATCCGGTTACGCTATCGGCCAACATGGCCTGATCTTCATTATGATACAGCGGCATGGGGTGCTCCTGTGCCTTTCGCGCCTCAGGCGCCGGGCAGCTCGAGAATGCGTTTGGCGACAACGTTGAGCATGACCTCGCTCGTGCCGCCCTCAATCGAATTAGCCTTGGTGCGCAGCCACGATCGTGCCGGAGCCCCACCGCGCGTTTCCGCGCTATCCCATTCGAGCGCGGTGCTGCCGCCGGCCGTCATCAGCAGCTCGTGCCGCCGCTTGTTGAGCTCGGTACCGACGTATTTCATCATGTTGGGCTGCGCCGGGTGCGCCTTGCCCACCTTGATCTCGTCGAGGAACTTCTCGCCGCACGCAGCGAACGCCAGCGCATCGATATCGAACTGCGCCAGCTCTGCGCGCAGCATCGGGTCTTCCAAACCATTGCGCTTGAGCACACTTCCGATCGTGCTGGTCTGATCGCCGCCGCCCGCACCCGAGATCATCTCACGCTCGTGGCCCAGCAGATACTTGGCCACATCCCAGCCGCGATTGAGCTGGCCCACGATCTGCGCCTTGGGCACCACCACATTGTCGAAGAACGTCTCGCAGAACGGCGAGCTGCCGCTGATCAGCTTGATCGGCTTGGTCGTGACGCCCGCAGTCGTCATGTCAAACAGCAGGAAGCTGATGCCCTGATAGGTGTTGGCCTTGTCGGTGCGGACAAGGCAGAAAATCCAGTCGGCCTTGTCGGCATAGCTGGTCCAGATCTTCTGTCCGTTGACGACCCAGTGGTCGCCTCCCACGGGGTCAATGACTTCCTGTCCGAAGGTTTGGAGCGACACGAGGTCCGACCCCGAACCCGGCTCCGAATAGCCCTGACACCAGCGGATCTCGCCGCGCGCGATCTGGCCGAGGTAGTGGACCTTCTGCTCTTCCGTGCCGAACTTGAGCAGCGCGGGCCCGAGCATCCAGATGCCAAAGCTCGAAAGCGGCGGCCGCGCTCCGGCGCGCGCGCATTCCTCGCGCCAGATCTTGGCCTCGGGCGGGGTCAAGCCCGCGCCGCCATAAGCCTTGGGCCAGTCCGCCACGGTGTAACCCTTGGCCACGCAGGCATCGAGCCACGCCTTCTGGGCTTCGTTCTTGAACACGAAATTGCGCCCGCCCCAGCAGATATCGCCTTCGTCCTGCACGGGCCGCCGCATTTCCGCTGGGCAATTCGCCTCGATCCACGCGCGGATTTCGGCGCGGAACGCCTCAAGATCTGACATGATTGGGCTCCTCTCTTAACTGGGAGGTTAAGGCGAGTCGGCGCGTGCTGGCAAGCGCAGATTTCCGCGGCTTCCACGGGGCCTCAGTGCCGTAGCGGAAAGCCGATCGGCATTGACGAAGGGGCGCATCAGCCTAAGCTTGCGGCAAATCAGAAACCCAAAAAACAGACTCACGGAGAGGTACCATGCGATTCCAGGACAAGACGGTTGTCGTTACCGGCGCGGCATCAGGCATCGGGCGCGCCACTGCGCTGCTGTTCGCGGCTGAAGGCGCAAAAGTGTACGCCGCCGACATCGATGAGGCCGGCCTCGCCAAGACCGCCGCCGACTCCAACGGCAGCGTCACCACAGTGCGCTGCGACGTGACCAAGTGCGAGGAAATCAAGGCGCTCATGGACCGCGCCGCCGCAGAGACTGGCGGCATCGACTCCGTATTCAACAACGCCGGTTCGGGCGGCGACATGGCGACGATCGACGAGATCGAACCCGCCGGCTGGGACCGCACTATGGACCTGCTGCTGCGCTCGGTCGCATTTGGCATCCGCTATGCCGTGCCGCACATGATCGGCCGCAAAGGTGCCTCATTCGTCAACACCTCCAGCGTCGCTGCCATCGGCCCGGGTTATTCGCCCAACGCCTATGCCGTGGCGAAGGCGGGCGTGCTCCACCTCACCAAGACCTCCGCCGCCGATCTCGCCAAGTACCAGATCCGCGTGAACGCAGTGCAGCCCGGCTTCATCAACACCAACATCTTCACCACCTCGCTCGATGTGCCGCCCGAACTGGAAGCGCAGGCCAAGGGGGCCATCGCGATGATGAGCGAGGCCGCCCAGCCCGTCGCGCGCGGCGGCCAGCCCAACGACATCGGCGAGGCCGTGCTTTTTCTCTGCAGCGAGGCCGCCAGCTTCGTGAATGGCACCTCGATCATCGTTGACGGCGGCCTCACCATCGGCCCCCGCCACAGCTGGGATCCTGAAGTACCCGATCTGTTCGAGGCGCTCCGCCAGATGAAAGCGGCAGCAGCGGCCGCGCAAGGCGCTTGATCTCGCGCCAGATTTAATCGACAGGTTAAACCCAGAGGGCAAGCGGCGCCCAGCGCCCGCACCGCAGGAGAGCACACATGGATTTCGAACCCACCGAACGGCAGGTCTACTGGCGCGACCGCGTCCGCGATTTCATCGAGACCAACGTCCGCCCCCGCCACAAGGACTACAAGGCCGAGCAGGCCACCGGCGATCGCTGGAAAGTGCTGCAGGTTGTCGAAGAGGAAAAGGCCCGCGCCAAGGCCGCCGGCATCTGGAACCTGTTCATGCCCCCGCGCAATTCGGGCCATCACCATGTCGATGATACCTTCGAATTCGAAGGCCCCGGCCTCACCAACCTTGAATACGCGCTCTGCGCCGAGGAAATGGGCCGCATCAGCTGGGCCAGCGAGACGTTCAACTGCTCCGCGCCCGATACCGGCAACATGGAGGTGTTCCACCGCTACGGCACACTCGAGCACAAGCAGCAGTGGCTGAATCCGCTCATGAACGGCGAAATCCGCTCCGCTTTCCTGATGACCGAGCCGCTCGTCGCCTCGTCGGACGCCACCAACATCGAAACCTCGATTAGCCGTGATGGCGATGACTATGTGATCAACGGCCGCAAGTGGTGGTCCTCGGGCCTGGGCGATCCGCGCTGCAAGATCGCGATCGTCATGGGCAAAACCGATACGTCGGCCAAACGCCACGCCCAGCAGTCGCAGGTGCTCGTCGCCATCGACACCCCAGGCGTCAACATCCTGCGCCACCTGCCCGTGTTCGGCTACGATGACGCGCCGCACGGCCACATGGAAGTGCTGCTCGAAAACGTGCGTGTGCCCGCCTCCAACGTCCTGCTGGGCGAAGGCCGCGGGTTCGAGATCGCGCAGGGCCGCCTCGGGCCGGGCCGCATCCACCACTGCATGCGCACCATCGGCGTCGCGGAAGAAGCGCTGGGCAAGATGGCCCGCCGCCTCCAGTCGCGCGTCGCGTTCGGCAAGCGGATCTCGGAGCAATCGGTATGGGAAGAGCGCATCGCCCGCGCCCGCATCGATATCGAGATGACCCGCCTGCTCTGCCTCAAGGCCGCAGACATGATGGACAAGGTCGGCAACAAATCCGCCGCGCTCGAAATTGCGATGATCAAGGTGCAGGCCCCCAACATGGCGCTGCGCATCATCGATGATGCGATCCAGGCGCACGGCGGCGGCGGCGTTTCGGAAGATTTCGGCCTCGCCGACGCCTATGCCCACCCGCGCACGCGGCGCCTCGCGGCCGGTCCGGACGAAGTCCACGCCCGCGCCGTCGCCCGCATCGAGTTCGCGCGACACACCGATCTGCCGAGCGATCCGGGCTTCACCTCGGGCGACATGGCAATCTCGCGCTAAACTGCTCCCCTCCCGCCTGCGGGAGGGGTAGGGGTTGGGCAGCCGCCACGCGCACCCCCTCGAGAACCCACCCCTAACCCCTCCCGCCTGCGGGAGGGGGACTCCACAAGAGGCCAGCCCCCCCCATGAAAGCCGCCATCCTCGAACAAGCCGGCACCCCGCTCGTCATCGACCAGCTCACCGTGTCGAAGCCCGGCCCGCACGAAGTCCTGATCCGCACCGCCGCCTGCGGCCTGTGCCATTCGGACCTGCACTTCATCGACGGCGCCTATCCGCACCCGATGCCCTGCGTCGGCGGGCACGAGGCGGCCGGGATCGTCGAGGAAGTCGGCAGCGAAGTCCGCACGGTCAAGAAGGGCGACGCGGTCGTGACCTGCCTCTCCGCGTTCTGCGGTCACTGCGAGTTCTGCGTCACCGGCCGCATGTCGCTCTGCCTCGGCGGAGATACCCGCCGCCGTCCCGGCGAGGCTCCGCGCCTCACTCGCTCCAGCGATGGCAGCATGGTCAACCAGATGCTCAATCTCTCGGCCTTCGCCGAAATGATGCTGATCCACGAACACGCCTGCGTCGCGATCAATCCGGACATGCCGCTCGACCGTGCCGCCGTCATCGGCTGCGCCGTCACCACCGGCGCGGGCACGATCTTCAACGCCTGCAAGCTCACGCCCGGTGAAACCGTCGCCGTCATCGGCTGCGGCGGCGTCGGCCTCGCCACGATCAACGCCGCCAAGATCGCCGGTGCGGGACGCATCATCGCCGCCGACCCGATGCCCGAAAAGCGGGCGCTGGCCATCAAGCTCGGTGCGACCGACGTGATCGACGCGCTCGATCCGGATGCGGCCAAGCAGATCCTCGAACTCACCAAAGGCGGCGTTGATCATGCCATCGAAGCCGTCGGCCGCCCCGCATCGGGCGATCTCGCCGTCGCCTCGC
>JBJXEK010000062.1:0-23513 GCA_046155055.1 Novosphingobium sp.
CTGATCCGCGCCGATTTCGATCCTGCGAGCCATGCCTGCGCCTATGCGGCGGGCGGCGCGACTTGCCTCTCCGTCCTGACGGACGCGCCGTACTTTCAAGGGCACGAAGATTACCTCGTCGCCGCACGTGCTGCCTGCGTGCTGCCGGTGCTGCGTAAGGACTTCATGGTCGATCCGTGGCAATGCGCCGAAGCCCGTGCCATCGGCGCGGATGCGATCCTGATCATCGTCGCCGCGCTGGATGATGGCGCAATGGCCGAAATCGAAGCCGCCGCGCGCGAACACGGCATGGACGTGCTCGTCGAAGTGCACAACGAGGCCGAAATGGAGCGCGCGGCCCGCCTGCAGTCGCGGCTGATCGGGGTGAACAACCGCGATCTGAAGCGCTTCGTCACCGATCTCGGCACCACCGCCCGCCTTGCTCCGCTCGCGCCCGAAGGCACGCTGCTGATCGCCGAAAGCGGCATTGGCAGCCATGCCGATGTCTTGCAACTGGCCGCCACCGGCGCAAAGGCGTTTCTCGTCGGCGAAAGCCTGATGCGCCACGCCGATGTCGCAGCGGCCACGCGCACGCTTCTCGGCGGCTGAGCATCAGAATGGCGGAGCGCCCGCTCAAGCTGTTTTTCGACGGCGGCTGCCGCCCTAATCCGGGTATCATGGAAACCGCTGTTGCGGCGCGCGGGCAAGTCTGGCACCGGCCTGCCCTCGGCCACGGCACCAACGATCATGCCGAATGGCTCGCGCTGCTCGATGCGCTGGAAGTGGCGGCCACGCTCGGCGCGAAGGATATCGTGCTCTTGGGAGATTCGGCCATAGTCGTCGCCCATGCGACCGGCACAGTGAGGCCGCGCGCCGCGTTCGTACTGTGTCTTGAGCGTTATACCGCTAAAATTGCAGGGTTTTCGCGTGTCCGTGTCCGCCGGATCAAGCGGGCACAAAACCTTGCCGGGATTGCGCTGGACGCCATCCGGCTCTAGCTGATCGCCTATGAAAATGCTGGGCCTCATCGGCGGCATGAGCTGGGAAAGCTCTGCCGAATACTATCGGATCATCAACCAGGGCGTGCGTGATCGGTGCGGTCCTGCCGCCTCGGCGCACTGCCTGCTGTGGTCTTTCGATTTTGCCGAAATCGCCGCGCTGCAGGCGGCAGGTGACTGGGACACGCTCACCGCGCGGATGGTCGATGCGGCGCAGCGACTGGAAGCCGCCGGGGCGGACATGCTAATGATCTGCACCAACACCATGCACAAGTGCGCGCCTGAGATCGAGGCTGCCTGCGGCGTCCCGCTGCTCCACATCGCCGATCCGGCCGGCGCAGCGGTCAAGGCGGCAGGACATTCCACCATCGGCCTGCTCGGCACCGCCTTCACCATGGAGCAGACTTTCTACACCGACCGCCTTGCCGATAAATACGGTCTCGAGGTACTGGTGCCCGAAGCGGAAGACCGCGCGGAAGTCCACCGCGTGATCTATGAGGAGCTGATCGCTGGCAGGATCGAGGCATCGTCACGCGCCGCCTACCGCGCGATCATCGAACGCCTTGCAGCGCGCGGCGCCACCGCAGTCGTCCTCGGCTGCACCGAGATCATGCTACTGATCGGGCCGGAGGACAGTCCGGTCGCGCTGTTCGACACCACCCTTCTGCACGCGCAAGCCGCAGTCGAATTTGCCCTTGGCTAATCGCCACCGGCTATCAGCATTGCCATCTGTCCTACAGCGCGCCCATGTGGCATCACCACGTCATGAAACCGCTCTTTTCCTTGCTCGATAAGCCTGCTGAACCCGCCGCGAGGCCCACCGCGCAGTTTATGCTCAGGACCGTGTCAACCTTGTCAACCAGCCCCAAATCCCGCCCATGAGCGGCCTGTCCCACCTTGATGCGCAAGGGCGCGCGCGCATGGTCGATATCGGCGGCAAGGCGGAAACCCAGCGCGTCGCCGTTGCGCTTGGCACAATCCGCATGGCCCCCGCCACACTCGCCGCGCTGCGCGACGGCAAGGCGCCCAAGGGTGACGTGCTCGCCGTCGCACGCATCGCCGGAATCATGGCGGCCAAGCGCACCGCCGAGCTCATCCCGCTGTGCCATCCACTCGCGCTCGACAGCGTGGCCGTCGAGTTCGCGTTCATCGAAAACGGCATCGAAGCCCGCGCCACCGCTTCGCTCACAGGCCGCACCGGGGTGGAGATGGAAGCGCTCACGGCCGTCTCGGTCGCGCTGCTCACGGTGTATGATATGGCCAAGGCGATCGACAAGGCGATGGTGATCGAGGGCGTCCGGCTCGTCGAAAAGCGCGGCGGCAAATCGGGTGACTGGCGCGCGCCTTGACAGAGTTCGTGACCAAGAGCGTGACCGAACCGGCCCGCCCCAATCCACCACTCGCGCTGGAGGATGCGCAGCGCCGGCTCATGGCGATTGCCCCGACGCTGCCTATCGAACACCGCGCTGCGGCGGAATGCTCCGGGTTCTATCTTGCAGACCCGATCAGCGCCGAGCGCACGCAACCTGCCGCTGCCGTCTCGGCGATGGACGGCTATGCCATGCGATCGGCCGATCTGCCGGGGCCGTGGGTCGTGAAGGGGGAAAGTGCAGCGGGTCATCCCTTTGCCGGCGCTGTAAAGGCGGGCGAGGCGGTGCGGATCAGCACCGGTGCGGTCGTGCCGGACGGTGCGGACATGGTCCTGATCCAGGAGGATGCTGAGCGCGAAGGCATCGACCTGCGCCTCACCGGCACCCCACCCGATCCGCCGCAGCGCCATATCCGGCCCGCAGGCATGGATTTCACCGCTGGCACGCCGCTGATGGTCGCGGGCACGCGCATTGGCCCAGCGCAAATCGCGTTGGCACTCACAGCGGGCCTGGCGCGTCTCGCTGTCCGGCGCCCGCTGAACCTTGTCGTGATCGACAGCGGTGATGAACTGGCGGGACCGGGCAAGGCGCTCGCCTCGCACCAGCTTCCTGCGAGCAACAGCGCCATGCTGGCGGCAATGGCCGCGCAGTATCCGATTGCCATCACGCGCATCGGTCCCCTGCCCGACCAGCTCGACGTGCTGAGCGCCGCGTTTGAAGCGGCGCGCGAGGCCGATATCATTGTAACCAGCGGCGGCGCTTCGGTCGGCGATCATGATCTGGTTCGCCCAGCCCTTGCCGCCATCGGCGCAGACCTGGCGTTCTGGCGCGTTGCCATCAAGCCTGGCAAGCCGCTGCTGGTCGCGCGGCGCGGCGCGCAGGTTATCCTTGGCCTGCCCGGCAATCCCGCTGCCGCCTTTGTCACAGGTTATCTATTCCTCCTCCCACTGATCCGCGCGGCATTGGGCGCTGCCGATCCATTGCCACGCCCGTTTCCCGCAACCCTGCACCACGCCATGCCGCCCGGCGGCGGACGCATGGAATTCCTGCGCGCAATTTGGGATGGCACTGGCGTCACGCTCGACGGGCTGCAGGATTCCGGTGCGCTCTCTTCGCTCGCGCGTGCCAACGCCTTGGTGGTGCGACCGGCCCATGCCGCCGAGACCCCGGCGGGCCAGACTGTTCCGGTCTATCTGCTGTAAAAGCGCGGGTACTGCTTGACGGGCGTGTTTTCGTTGCTTATTCGTTCCTCATTCGTTCGCTGGAACGGTCATAGTTCCGGAGTAACCGGAATAGCCGCTCCGGTTGTCTGTTTAAACGCGTTTTCCCATTCGCCGGGGCTTTGGTTCAGGCGCGAAAACGCTCCAGAGGAGTGCGCCGGAATGCTAACGCGCAAGCAGCATGAACTGCTGACCTTCATCCAGACCCGTCTTGAGGAATCAGGGATTTCTCCCTCGTTCGAGGAAATGAAGGAGGCGCTCGACCTCAAGTCGAAGTCGGGCGTGCACCGCCTGATCTCGGCGCTGGAAGAGCGCGGTTTTATCCGCCGCCTGCCCAACCGCGCCCGCGCACTCGAAGTGATCCGTGACAGCGACGCGAGCAGCAACAAGGCCGCGCTGCGCACCACTTCAGCCAACGCGCCTGCCTCGACGCTGGCCGCCTTGCGCTCTCCCGCTCCGGCACGCGCTCCGGCCAACGACGTGATCGAGATCCCGCTCCACGGTCGCATTGCGGCGGGCGTCCCGATCGAAGCGATGGAAGGCACCGCGATGTTGCCAGTGCCCGCTGCGCTGCTCGGCTCCGGTGAGCACTACGCGCTGGAAGTTTCGGGCGACTCAATGGTCGAAGCGGGCATTCTTGATGGCGACTATGCCCTCGTGCGCCGCACCGACACGGCGCGGGACGGCGAGATCGTCGTGGCGCTCGTGCGCGGCGAGGAAGCCACGCTCAAGTATTTGCGGCGCGAGCGCGGCATGGTCCGGCTCGATCCGGCCAATGCGGCCTATGATCCTCAGTACTATCAGCCGCATGAAGTACAGGTGCAGGGCAAGCTCGCGGGGCTGCTGCGCCGCTATCACTGAAGTGGTCTAGCCGGCGGTGTTCCGGTCTCGATCGGCAGGGCAGGCCCCGGCTTGGTGCGTTGCGGCGCGTTTCGGTCCGATCGGTACGGGTCCGACGGGTATGCGTAGGTCGGGTATGGGCGCGGTTGGTATGGGCGCTGGCCATATTGGGGTGGCCCGGGCCTGCGGAACCAGCCGTGCTGGCCTTGTGTCTCTGCCACGGTGCGAACCCGTCCGGAAACCAAATCGATTGCTAGGCCCCCCGTCTGCCGTAACAGCGCCCGGTCAGCCTTGAGCAGGCGTGGGCGGCACAGAGCGGGCAATCGCCGGTCGGCAATCACGATATCGGCCTGCGCGCAGGCCGCCGCCAGTTTGGGCAAATCGACCAGATCACGCCCTCTTGCCATGAGCAACCCGAAGCGCCTGCCCCCGCGCTCCAGCGTCATCGAGCAGAAATCGGCATTGCACCGTGCGCCCGGCCATGTGTCGAGGGGAATCGCATCGCCGGTCATGCCGGCATTTTCCAGCAGCGCGGTGCGGGTATAGCTCTCTTCGCGCACTGCGCGCAGCACCAGCAGATCCGGTCCCTCGCCCGTGATCCCGACATGGTGACCGTCGCCCGAAACCAGCACATCGGGCGTTCGGGTCAGGAACAATGCAAGCCCTGCGAACGCGATCGGGCCAAAGCCCCACAAACGGATGCGTCCGCTCCACATCGCCAGCCACAAAAGTCCCGCGACGAACAGCGCAAACGTGCCTGCCGACATGCCCGGCATCATTGAAACGGCCCCAGGCTGGGCCGCCACAAGGTGCGCCAGCCAGAGCAGCAGTTCGAGAGATTTACCGACCGCCCACCACGCAGGCGCTCCGAGCCCTGCCAGATCGAGCGTGAGTGCGAGCGCGATCAACGGCATGGTCAGCACGGTTGTCAGCGGAATTGCGATGACATTGGCCGCGGCGCCATAGATCCCGGCGCGGTGGAAGTGGAACAGGCTCATCGGCATGAGCGCAAGTTCGATGACAAGGCCAGTGATCAAAAGCATCGCGAGGTGGCGCGCGAGGCGCATCAGCCGGCCCTCGTCATGGTGGGCAAGGAACGCCTTGGCAGGTGCCGCCGTGCTGAATGCCACGATCGCGATGACCGAGGCGAAACTCATCTGGAAGCTTGGCCCGAGCACCGCTTCGGGCCAGAGCAGCATCACGATCAGCGCTGCGGTTGCCAGCAGGCGGAGCGAGAGCGGATCGCGCCCGAGCGCCAGCGCCGTCAGCACCAGGAGCGACCCTGCAACCGAGCGTACGGTGGGCACTTCGGCCCCTGTCAGCACCGTATAGAACAACCCGGTTCCGGCACCGACACCGGCCGCTAGCAGCGGCAGGCGCACTCTGAGCGCGACAAACGGGAACAACGCCAACAGGCGAATGGTGAGAAAATAAGCCCCCGCCACCACCGCGCTCACGTGCAGACCGCTGATCGACAGCAGGTGCGTTAGGCCCGCATCGCGCATGGCCTCCTCGTCGGTCTGCGCAATGGCGCCGCGGTCCCCGCTCGCAAAGGCCGCCGCGATCGTACCGGGCGAGCCGGAGAGCTGGGCGCGAACATGATCAGCCAGCCGCTGCTGCCACTGCCGGAGCGACCAGCGGTCCTCGGCCGGCGCGACAAGCGTGACCGGACCCACCACGTTCCCGGTAGCGGCAAGGCCCTGAAACCAGGCGGCCCGAGCAAAATCGTAGGCGCCCGGCAACATCGGCGGCGCAGGCGGCATGAGCCGCGCGCGCAGCCGTACCTCGGCCCCCTCGACAAGGCCGGGCACGTCATTTTCGGTTGGCAGGTTGACCCGTACTTGCAGCGCTTTGGGATGCCCTTCGACGACGGCCGAGAGCAGCAGGCGCACCCGTTCGCGCGCGCCTTCCTCCTGCCGGTCAAGCACGCGGCCCTGCAACCACGCAACCTCGGGACGGTCAATACCCGGCTGGCCCACCAGCGCCGACTTCACCCAGATGACCGTGCAGCCGGCCGCGACCATCAGCGCCATGCCCATCAGCGCGGTGCGCACATGGCCGAATTCCCCCTCGCGATCGATCATGGCACCAGTTGCGGCCACCGCACCGCACAATGCCAGGAGCCCGATCCATTGCCACGGCCCCGAAAGCACCGCCCAGCCCGCGATTCCAACGCCAAAGCCCACGGCCAGCCATGGCCCACGCTCGAACGGACGCGCCGCTAGGAACGCCTCGATGGTGCGGTGCACGCTGGACAAGGCGCGCAGCTTGTCCCAAAGGCTGTCGCGCTGCCGCAGAGGGTCGTCCGGTGCCCGATGGCCCCGATCCTCCACGGCAAGCGGGTCCGCTCCGGGTCTGATGTTGGCCGGGGTCGCCATGACCGGGATTAGGAAGGATTGCGCCGCAGATGGCAAGCGCCAGTGACACCGTTTCTGCAGGATCAAGCGCGGGTGTGTCCTCGCCGCGTACCGGTGTCATCACCCGGTTCGCACCTTCGCCCACCGGCTATCTCCACATTGGCGGCGCGCGCACAGCGCTGTTCAACTGGCTGTTCGCGCGCCATCATGGCGGCACCTATCTTCTGCGCATCGAGGATACCGACCGCGCCCGGTCAACCGACGCTGCGATCGAGGCCATTTTCGACGGGCTGAACTGGCTGGGCCTTGGCGGCGACGAGCCGGCGGTGTTCCAGTTCGCCCGCTCCGACCGCCACGCGGAAGCAGCGCACAAGCTGGTCGAGGCAGGCTTTGCCTATCGCTGCTTTCTGACCCCTGAGGAACTGACTGCCCGGCGCGAGGCTGCGCAGGCGGCGAAGCGCCCTTTCCGCCTGGAAAGTGAATGGCGCGATGCAGACCCTTCGACCTGGCCGGCTGCCAAGCCCCATGTCGTACGGATCAAGGCCCCGCGTGAGGGCGCAACGACGATCAATGATCTGGTCCAGGGTCCGATCACGGTCCAGAATGCAGAGATCGACGACTATGTGATCCTGCGCTCGGACGGCACGCCGACATACATGCTTGCAGTGGTGATCGACGACCACGACATGGGCGTAACCCATGTAATCCGCGGCGATGACCATATCAACAACGCCTTCCGTCAGCTTGTGGTGATCCACGCCATGCAGCAGGTCGAGCCAGACTGGCATCAGCCGGCCTATGCCCACATCCCGCTGATCCACGGTGCGGACGGGGCCAAGCTTTCGAAGCGGCACGGCGCGCTCGGCGTCGATGCCTATCGCGACGAGATGGGGTTGCTGCCCGAGGCGGTGTTCAACTACCTGCTCCGGCTCGGCTGGGGCCACGGGGATGCCGAGATCATCAGCCACGAGGAAGCAACCCAATGGTTCGACATCGGCGATGTCGGCAAGGGCGCAGCACGCTTCGATCTCAAGAAGCTGCTCAATCTCAACGGGCATTACCTGCGCGAGGCGGATGACAGCCGTCTTGCAACGCTTGTGGCAGAGCGGCTCGGCGGATTGGATGCGGCCGGCATGGCGCTGCTCGAGAGGGCGATGCCCGTGCTGAAGGTGCGCGCCGCCGATCTGAATGAGCTGGCCGCAGGCGCGCGTTTCCTTTTCACCAAGCGTCCGCTGGTTCTGGATGATAAGGCTGCCGGTTTGCTTACAGGCGATGCCCGCGCTTTGCTGGGCGCGATTGCTTTGCGACTGGAGGCTCAAGACTGGACCACGGGCTCACTCGAGGCCGCCCTCAAAGCGATGGCCGAAGAGCGCGGAATCGGGCTTGGCAAGCTCGCGCAGCCGCTGCGCGCAGCGCTGACCGGCACGACTACCTCACCGGGCATTTTCGACGTACTTGTGCTTTTGGGCCGAGACGAGTCGCTGGCACGGATCGCGGACCAGGCAATGGCGGGTTAGGCACGGGCAAGGCGCAAGCCGGGCCGGCACGGACACATACTGTAACTTTGCGGGCGCAAGCCCGAACCGGTTTTCGAACGGCGAACAGCCGCGAATGAAGTGCGAACAGGAGGCACAGCGTGAGCGATAATCAGGCGACTTTCACCGAAGGCGGCAAGACCACAAGCATGCCGATCAAAAGCGGAACCATTGGTCCCGATGTCATCGACATCCGCAAGTTCTATGCCGAGACCGGCAAGTTCACCTACGATCCGGGCTTCACCAGCACGGCCAGTTGCGACAGCGCGATCACCTACATCGACGGTGACGAGGGCGTGCTGCTCCATCGCGGCTATCCGATCGGTCAGCTCGCCGAACATTCGACCTTCATGGAAGTGAGCTATCTGCTGCTCAACGGCGAGCTACCCTCTGCCGATGAACTCGCGCAGTTCACCTACACGATCACGCGCCACACCATGGTCCACGAACAGCTCTCGGTGTTCTACCGCGGCTTCCGCCGTGATGCGCACCCCATGGCGATCATGTGCGGCGTGGTCGGCGCACTTTCGGCCTTCTATCACGATTCGACCGACATTTCCGATCCCGAGCAGCGCAAGATCAGCGCCCACCGCCTCATCGCAAAGATGCCGACGATCGCGGCGATGGCCTACAAGTATTCGGTCGGTCAGCCGTTCGTCTATCCGCGCAACGATCTGTCCTACACCGGCAATTTCCTGCGCATGACCTTCGCCGTGCCGGCCGAGGAATATGAGGTGAACCCGATTGTCGAGCGCGCGCTTGACCGGATCTTCATCCTCCATGCCGATCACGAGCAGAACGCCTCGACTTCGACTGTGCGGCTTGCCGGTTCATCGGGGGCCAATCCGTTTGCGTGCATCGCGGCGGGCATTGCCTGCCTGTGGGGCCCGGCGCACGGCGGCGCCAACGAAGCCGCGCTCAACATGCTCAAGGAAATCGGGACGCCAGACCGGATCCCGCACTACATCGCACGCGCGAAAGACAAGAACGATCCGTTCCGTCTGATGGGCTTCGGCCACCGCGTCTACAAGAACTACGATCCGCGCGCGACGGTGATGCAGCAGACGGTGCGCGAGGTCTTTGCTTCGCTCAAGGTCACCGATCCACTGTTCGAGACGGCGCTCCGGCTCGAAGAACTGGCGCTTAGCGATCCCTACTTCATCGAAAAGAAGCTGTTCCCCAACGTCGACTTCTACTCGGGAATCATTCTCTCGGCGATCGGTTTCCCGACCACGATGTTCACCGCGCTATTCGCCCTCGCGCGGACCCTCGGCTGGGTCGCGCAGTGGAACGAGATGATCAGTGATCCCGGCCAGAAGATCGGCCGCCCGCGCCAGCTCTACACCGGGCCGATCGCGCGCGACTACGTTGCGGTCAGCGAACGCTGAGGCGCGCACGCTTCATCCATCCAGAGGAACAGTTCTATGAAGATCATCATGCGAATCTTTGGAATCGCCGCCTTGCTTATGGGTCTGCTCTGGATGGGCCAGGGTGCGGGGATCATCATGTGGCCTGCCTCAAGCTTTATGCTGGCGCAGCGCGAGTGGATCCTTTGGGGTGGGCTGCTGGCGCTTGCTGGTGCCGGACTTCTGGTCCTCGCCCAGCGGCGGCGTTAGGTTTGTCTTGAGCGCGGCACTTGCCCGCGCCTCTCAAGAAGCCCGGTTTGCCGGTAACCTGAGTTCGAAGCATGCGCCCTCGCCCGGTGGGCTCGTTACTGCGAGTTCGCCGCCCATGGCCCGGGCGAGGCGGCGCGAGATATAGAGCCCCAATCCGGAACCGCCATCGCCGCTGCGGCCAAGCCGTTCGAACTTGTCGAACACGCGTGCGGCCTGTTCGGCGCCGAGGCCTGCGCCCTCGTCGCGCACCGCGATCCACGCCGCTGCCGTGTCCTCGCCCACATCCAGCGTCACCGCTGAACCTTCCGGGCTGTAGCGGATCGCATTGCTCAGCAGATTGAGCAGCACCTGCAGGACCCGGCGAAATTCGCCGATCGCGGGCACTGTCGTGGTGGCTTCGGGCGTAAGCAGCGTGATGCTGCGCTCCTGCGCGCGCACCGAGAGAATTCCTGCTGCCCGCCGCGCGCAATCGGCAAGGTCGATATGGTCGGGCGCGGGGGCGAAGCCGGGGGCCTCGACTGCCTCGAGATCGGCAAGATCCTCGATCAGACTCATCAGGTGGCGCCCCGCCTCGGCGATATCCTTGGCATAGCTGGCGTATTCCTCGGACAGTGGGCCGGCGAGGCGTGTCCGGATAGTCTCGGCATTGGCGATGATCCGGGTGATCGGCTGGCGCAGCGCAGGGGCCAGATCGCGGCCGAGCAGCCGGTTCCAGGTCGGTGCAGCCACTCCAGCGTCCGCAGGCTCGGCAGGCTCGGCCACGCTGGGCAAAGCGTCGATCGCCTCGGGGATCACGAGCATCTCGAACCCGCCGCGCACTCTTGGCAGCAGCCGCGCACGCCACTGGCGCGCCGAACCCTCGACCCGGAAAGGTGCGTCATCAAGCAAACGCCAATGCAGCGGCCGGTGGCGCGCGGTAATGTGATCGGCGACCCGGTCGACCTCGACGAAATCGGTCCAGAACCGCCCGGTGCCGGACGGAAGCGGCTCCGCAAGCGCATCTGCCAGCGCCTTTGCCAATGCCGCGAGATCGGGCGCGCGCACGTCTGCCGCAATCACACGCTGTTCGCCATCGAGCAGGATCAGCGCCCCGGCAATCTGTCTCAGCAGCGCTTCGGGTACCGGCGCATCTTGGGCGGGCTCATCGCCAACCCGCCACCGGCTGAGTTCGATGACCGTGCCTTCGCCATCTGGCGTGACCACCGCCCAGGCCGAGACCGGCCGGCCCTCGTCCACGGAAAGGATGGTGCGGGCAGTGGGTTGCTGCGTCCGGCGTACGCGGCGCACCAGCGCGAGCAACGCAGGGACTGCGATTGCGCCAGGGAGCGCGCCGCCGCAGCGTGATTGCAGACCTGCCAGCGGCTCGTCTGCCGCGACCAGCTGATCGGCATGATCACTGCGCGCCCGGATCGGTCCTGCGTGGATCATGGCAACGGAACCAGTTTCTGGGGCACCGGGTTCATGGCCGATGCTCACGGCGCTGCCGCTGGCGAAGTCAGTAGTGCAGCGGCCTGATCAGCCTCGAGCGCCTCGATTCCAGCCGGCAGCACCGCATCCGGATAGAGCGCGACCAGCGCCGAAGTGATCGGCTCTGGGCCGAGTCCGCTTGCCCGAAGCGCAAGCGCAAGGCGCGGCAGCTGACTGTCGACTGTAGCCATGATCACAGCCTCGCGTGTCTGGCCGGACCCGCGCGCAAGAGCGCTGAGAAACAGGGCGATCCCGGCCTGATCCAGCGTCAGCGCCGCATTCACGCCATCGCCCATGGCATCGAGCACGCGGTGCATGAGCCCGAGCCGCCCCCGCGTCTCGTCGAAGCGGCCGCGCACGTTGCGTTCGGCAATCAACGCATAGGCATCGGCGCTGCCTTCGGTGCCGACATAGGCGCGCATGGTGACGAGCGCCATGTGCAACAAATCACCGGGGAGCTCGCCGAGTGGTAATTGCATGCGCCGCTGGTACTGGCCAAAGCGCGCTTGCGCCGCGAGCAGGTTCATTGCCGCAGCCGAAACTTCGGGATCGCCGCTGGCCATGAGCGCCTGCAGCAGCGGGGACAGCACAGGATCATGCGTGCGGTTTTCGGCAAGCCGTTCGGTCCATTGCCATTCGAGTGCAAGCGCGTGGAAGTGTTCCAGAAATGCCGGATTGTCGGCCAACATATGGGCCAGCTCGGCAGATTCCTTGTGCGCCCACGCTTCGGCCTGAGCGTGGCCCGCCGCCTCAGCCAGCGCAATGATCACCTGGCGCGCGATGTCGAGGAACATGCCCCGCACCCGCGCTATGATCTCGTCGCTGAAGATCGAAGTGTCGTCACTGCGCAAAAGGTGGCGCAGGATCGGGATCACGTTGGCGACCGCTTCGCGCGCCCTGCTCAGGTCATCCGCAAGCAACGCCTCGATCGCACGCGGGGCGGTGCCGGATGATGCAGGGTAAGCCATGGCCGACACTCATAGAGTTGACTGGTTAATTCAGGGTTAGAGCCTGCCCCCCCTGAAGCCTTGCCCGGGCGGGGACGCTACCCCGCCCTTCCTGAATCAGAAGGCCTGCCGGGATCAAACGGGGGGTCTCCGCCAGCTCCATCGACGCGTCTGGCCAACACGAGCCCCGCCACCATCAGCGATACGACAAGCGCTCTCAGCGCGAAATCGAACGGAAGCATAACGCTGAAGGTTGCCAGCAGGACACCTCCCACAAAGCGGTCGGACAGCCACCAGGTCCAGGCCTCGCGGGTCTGCAGGCGCCCGAGCAGGCGTAGCAGCAGAAACAGCACTACAGGCGGGAACCAGGCGATCCCCCAGGGAACACCGGCCATCGCCGGGATCTCGCTGCGCCAGGCGCACAGCGCGATGAACACCGCATCAAGGCCCCACTCCGCCGCGACATCAAGCGGCGCGCGGCCCGACCAGGCGAGCAGCGAATCCCGCTCGACACGCGCGAGCAGGCCCGCGACCTGCTGCACCAACCAGGCGAGCGCGATGAGCGCGAACCCGACCCCCGGCCAGCCAAACCAGCCGGCACCAGCGGCAAGCAGCGCGGTGATTGCTGCAGCGAGCGCAATCACATACGGGCGCGTGCCGGCGTGAAGCAGCGCCGGACCGAGCCAGCGCACAACATTGGCTGCGATCCACAGGCCCGGTGAACGCAGATGCGCGCCCGCAGTGTGAAGCCGCACCCAGCCGGGTTCGGCCCTGTGTGCCTCGGTCTCGTCGCGGATCAACCGCCAACGACCCTGATCAAGCAGCACTGCGGGCAATTCGCGCTGCATGACCCGGGCCTGCACCGCGATGCGCAGCAGCGCCGAGGCCGGATTCCAGTCGCCGGGCAGATCGCCGAGCGCGGCCACCAACCTGCCTGGCAGCAGCATCGCGCCGCCACTCGCATTGTTGATATCGATGCGCTCGAACCCGGCAACCAACCCGATCTCGACCGGCAGAGTTAGAATCACGGGACCATCGCCAAGCAGGCGCAGCGCATCCTCGGGCATTGCCAACAGCCCCTCACCCAGCACCAGCAGTTCGTCTTCCGGCGACACCAGCGGCGCGAGCGCGCGCGCCGCCGCAATCACATGGAACCGGGCACCGCCCGCCTCTGCGGCATGCTGGAGCGCCACAAGATCGCCGGTCAGCGTTTCAGCCAGCACGACGATGCGCGCGCAACCCATCGCCATCGCCAGCCCGAGCTGGTGACGCAGAACGGAGCGCCCCCCGATCGGCAAAAGGCCGCGCAAGGCCTGCGGCTCGCCAGCGACGGCGTCCATCAACGACAGTAATGCGACCCGCAACCCGGCCACCTCCTTTTGTTTAACGTAGGGACCATGGGCCGCCCTGCCAAGCGCGGTGACCCTTGGCCTTCGAAAAGTGCTGGGTCAACGCGTCGCCGTGCGTTCCGCGGGCCTGGCGAGCGGGCGCAGGTACCCTGACGGCACGGATCAGGTGGTCGGCTCGATCGAATCCAGCAGGGCGGCGATCTGGCGCAGGATCCCCGGTTCGCCCGGCGCGGCCTGCAAGGCTTCCTCGGCCAGAACGATCAGATCGCCTGCATGAAAGGTGGCGGCGAGGCTCTTGAGCCGCATTGCGGCCATTTCCCAATTGCCATCGCAGCGCGCCCGGCCCAGCAGATCAAGCTGGCAGCGCGCGCTTTCGACAAACGCCGCGCGCAGCTCGCGGAAAAGTGCTGGATCATCGCCAGTCGCCGCCGCAAGATGGGCATCGATCGCATCGCCTAGGTACGCCATGATGAGGGAATATCCATTATCGGTTAAGCTGGGCTTAAGCGGCTGCGTTTCCTGTGATATAGGTGTGGGATGATCGGGGGCAGAAAAATCATCGCCATTGAGGGCGCAATTGAAGGTGACATGCCGGATCTTGGTGCGATGCGGCTGGGCAAGCGCTTGGCAGGCGATGCCGTGCTTCCCGATTTCGGTGCAGATGATGGCGTCGCGCCAGGTGCGCCGGCCCCCTCCCCCGCGTTGGATGCATCGCTTGCCGCAGCTGAAAGCATGCCCGAAGGCGGCTGGCCAATTGCCTCAGCGTCCGAGCCAGCCACCGAGAACTGGGCCGAGACGTGGGACGATCCTGAACGCGAAACGCCCAAAATCCGTCGTGAATGGGTCGGTCCAGTGCTTGCCGGACTGCTGATCTCGGTCTGGACGGGTGTGTTCGTGGCCGCCAATCTTGAAGCGCTGCGCAGCGCGCAGCCGCTCGCAATCTGGACCGGTCTTGTCTCTGCGTGGTCGACACCGGTGCTGGTCGTGCTGGTCGGCCTTCTCGTCGTGCGCCGGACGAGCCGCCGCGAAGCCGCACGCTTCGGAGATGCGGCGCGACTGCTCGCGGACGAATCGGAACGGCTGGAGCGTCGCCTCGTCACCGTGAACACCGAGTTGTCGCTCGCGCGCGAATTCATTGCAGCGCAGTCCCGCGATCTCGAATCGCTCGGCCGCATCGCCGTCGAACGCATCAGCGGCAGTGCAGGCCAGCTCCAATCGCTGATTACAGGTAACGGCGCGCAAGTCGACCGCATCGGGGAAGTGTCGGATCACGCGCTGGAGAACATGGAGAAGCTGCGCGGCCAGCTGCCCGTGATCGCCAATGCCGCAAAGGACGTGACCAATACGATCGCCAACGCCGGGCGGACCGCGCATACCCAGCTTGAAGACATGGTCATCGGGTTCCAGCGGCTCAACGAGTTCGGCCTCGCCAGCGAGCGTCAGGTCAACCAGGTCCGTGAGCGGGTCGATGCGGCCATGGCATTGTTCGAGGATGCCGCTGCGCGCATTGCCAAGAACAGTCGCACCCAGTTCGATGCGCTTGAGACCGAGGCCGATGCCCACCGCCAGCGCCTTGATCAGGACGAAATCGCCGCACTCGCCGCGATCCGCGCCCGGGCTGATACGCTGCATGCCGAGCTTGCCAGCCAGCGCACCTCGATTATCGCGACAGAGGAAGATACTGTCGCCGCGCTGGGCGCCCGGTTTGCCGCAATGCGCGCAGAAAGCGGAGCTTTCAGCCGGACACTCAGCACGGACGAAGAAGCCGCGCTGCGCCAGTTCACCGACCGGGCCGAAACCCAGCTTGCGGCGCTGCACAAAGCAATCGAAAAGCTCGGTGCCGAGCACGAGGACCTGATCGGCGCAGCACGTGCTCGCCTTGGCGCCTTCGAACAAAGCGCGGTTGATCTGGCGCGGCGCCTGTCGGAAGATTCTGCGTCGCTGGACGAACAGCTGCAGCGGCGCCGGTCCAGCCTCGAAGTGACCGCTGCCGAGCAGCGTGCCGCGCTTGCACACAGTCTTGGCGAGCTGGACGGCGCGATCAGCGAACGTAGGTCCGCTATGGCTACGGCCGGGGCAGAGGCTGCGGAAGCCCTCGCGCGCAAGCTTGCCGATCTCGATCAGGCGGTTGAGGCGCAGCGCCAGCGGCAGCTGGAAGAAGCGCGTCAACTTGGCAATCATTGCGATGCGATCGGTGAGCGGGTGGCAGCCTTTACCGCCACCTTGCGCACTTCGGGCGAGCAGAGCGGCACCACGGCGGCGACAGTGGACCGCGCTCTCGGCGCGCTCAACCAGCGCCTGGTCGACATGCGCGAGGCACTGTCCGGAACCGAAGGTCAGATCGGCAGCTTGACGGATTCGGCCTACCACCTGCTCGAGCTGATCCAAGCCGGCGGCGAACATGCCGGCACGGCGCTGCCTGAGTCGCTGGACCGGGCCGAAGCCGGTCTCGGCGCGTTTGAAGGCCGGGTAGATCAGCTTCGCGCCTCGCTGGGGGAAGCGGGCGACAACGGCCGTGAGTTGGCCGGTCATGTCGAAACCGCGCGGGCCGATCTGGCAGCAGCGATGGGTGAAATGGCCCGCTTGCAGCAGACGTTTGTTGGCCATGCCGCCGAGCAGGAAGCGCGGCTGACAGACGTGCGCGTCATGCTGGCTGCCGCGCGGAGGGACAGCGATGGACTCTCGCAGGATATCGATGGCCGGCTGTCCGGCGCGATTGCGCAGCTCACCCAGGCCGCAGCGCGTGCTGGGCAAGAGCTACACGTGGGCACGGCGCGCGAGATCGAGGCACTGGCCGAGAAACTGGGCGAGGAGAGCAACGCCGCGATTGTCCGCGTGCTGCAGGGCCGCGGGGCCGAGCTGATTGCCCGGCTTGAGGACGCGATCGACAGCGCCGCCGCGGCCAGCCGCGAGACAGCGATCCAGATGCGCGACCAACTCGCCAAGGTCGACGAACTGGCCGGCAATCTCGAAAACCGCGTCGCGCGCGCGCGCGAACGCGCGGAAGAGGCCGTCGATAATGACTTTGCCCGCCGCACCGCACTGATCACCGAATCGCTGAATTCCACCTCGATCGATATCGCCAAGGTGCTTTCCACCGAAGTCTCGGAGACTGCTTGGGCTTCCTATCTACGCGGCGATCGCGGCATCTTCACCCGCCGCGCAGTCAGCCTGCTCGACGGCGGCGAAGTGCGCGTAGTGCAGCAGCACTACGAAGCGGATGAGGAATTCCGCGGCCACGTGAACCGCTACATCCACGATTTCGAATCGATGCTGCGCCAGCTGCTCTCAACCCGCGACGGACATGCGCTGGGCGTCACGCTGCTGTCGTCCGACATGGGCAAGCTTTACGTGGCACTCGCGCAGGGGATCGAGCGGCTGCGGACGTGAGGGCGGTTGATACGATCTGCTACTGAGCGGCCTTGCGGCATGCCCAAAACGCTCAGCGCCTATCGAGCGCAGCTTGGTCCACAAAAGGAGTGCCGTTTGATCAGGCAATTCAGTTTAGGACTGGTGTTCATGGCGATTTTCGGACTGCAGGCACAAACGGCCTTTGCCGGCGGAGCCGATATCCCAGCCAGTCGCTCGCAAATTGTTCCACCAGCAGCAGTAGCTCCTCCCATGGATGAGCGAGACTTCTGGGCGCTGGTTGACCAGTCCGCGAAATTTGAAACCAATCCCGATGTGCAGTTGGCCACTCTTCGCGCAAGCCTGAATCGCCTGCCAGCAAACAAGATTGCCGACTTCGAGAGGGTCTTCGACCAAGTCCTGCGTCGCTCTTACTCATGGGACCTCTGGGGCGCTGCCTATCTTGGCAATGGTGGCGCTTCGGATGATGGCTTTGAGTATTTCCGCTGCTGGTTGATCTCCAAGGGACAGAAGGCCTTCGAGACGGTTGTGGCCGATCCGGACAGCTTGGCAGATACGGTTGCACAGGGTCCTCCAGTCATCCTCGAGTTTGAGGATTTCGCTTACGTCGCGCGCGAAGCATGGTCGGCGAAAACTGGCCGCAATTGGAATGAGATGCCGGTCGTTGCGGGCATGATGTACGCCGAAAGCCCCGGTGGAGTTCGCTTTAACGACAATCCAGCTGAACTTGCCAAACGATATCCGAAACTGTGGACGAGATTTGGTACGAAGTAGATGTGCCAGGGGCCCTAAAGCCGCTTCCACATCAGTGCTTCATCGACAAACTCGCCGTCCCTCCGAACCGAATCCGGTTCGATCGCATAAAGCACATAGCCGTGGCGTTCGTAGACGCGGCGGGCGCGCGTGTTGTCGGCCATAAGGGTGAGTTGCAGCTGGCGCAGGCCCAGTTCGCGGGCGGCGGCTTCAAGCTGATCCAGAATACGCGCCGCCGCGCCGGTGCCGCGCGCGGCGGGTACGGCGTACATGCCCCAGACGAGGCCCTTATGATCGAGCTTGGCCCCCACGAGCCGGGTCAGGCCGCCCACGGCCAGCCATGCGCCATTCCGCGCCACAGCATAGACATGATCGCGCACCATCCGCTCGCGCCAGGCGGGCAACCCTATGGCGTCGTCGTCCGCGCTCACGCCGCGGAAGCTCATCGCCTCGGCATCGAACATCACGTGTCGCAGCGCGAGGAAGCGCTCGGTGTCTTTGGGTCCCAGTTTCACGATATGCATGGGCCGCGCGCCTAGCCATGGCTCGCGGCGCAATTGTGGCAAGCGGACCTCAATGGAAGTCGCGCGACTTGGGGATCACCCGCACATCGCGCGGATGGCCGCGCGTCGGCGGGGGCACGCGGCTCGGAACCGGGCGATTCACCTCGTCGGCGCGGGCCATGGCGGGGTGCAGCGGATCGTCGGAGAGGCGCGCCAGCCCCTCGCTCGCGTCGGTGAGGTGCTGGGCGATCACATGGATCACCTCGTCGTCGTATTCGACCCGGCCGCGCACTTCCATCAGCCGCGCGCCCATCACCACGCGGCGCTGCTTTTCCTTGAGATCGGGCCAGATCACGAGGTTGATCACGCCCGTCTCGTCCTCCAGCGTGATGAAGCACACGCCCTTGGCGCTGCCAGGCTGCTGGCGCACGAGCACCACGCCCGCCACCCGCACCATCGAACGCACTTTCCGATCCCTGAGGTCCGCCGCGCGCACAAAGCCGCGTTCGGCCAGTTCCGGGCGCAGGAACGCGAGTGGGTGCGCCTTGAGCGAAAGGCGCTGGGTCTGGTAATCGGCGACGACTTCCTCCGAAAGCGGCATGACCGGCAGCCGGGTGCGTGCGCGCTCCTCCCCCTCCTCGCGCGCATCGGCGGCGGCAAACAGCGGCAGCGCATTAGCGGCAATCAGGCTGCGCGCATCCCACAGCGCCTGTCGCCGCGCGAGGCCCATCGAGCCGAACGCATCCGCCGCCGCGAGCCGCTCGATCACCGCTGGCGAAAGTCCTGCCCGCACCTTGAGCGCCGCCACATCGGCAAATTTTCCGCCAGCCTCGCGCGCGGAAACGAGCGTGGCGGCCAGATGTTCAGGGAGACCGTCGATCTGGCGCAGGCCGAGGCGCAGGGCCTCTCCTTGCTGCTCCAAAGTGCAATCCCACACCGAATGGTTCACATCGATCGGCAGCACCGTAACCCCGTGCTCCGCCGCATCGCGCACGATCTGCGCGGGCGCGTAGAAGCCCATCGGCTGCGAATTGAGCAGTCCGCAGGCAAACGCCGCCGGGTAGTGGCACTTCAGCCAGGATGAGACATAGACAAGGTGCGCAAAGCTGGCGGCGTGGCTTTCGGGAAAGCCGTATTCGCCAAAGCCGCGGATCTGGTTGAAGCAGCGCTGCGCGAAATCGCGGTCGTAGCCGCGCGCGGTCATGCGCTCGACCATCATGTCCTGCAATTCATCGACCATGCCCCGACTGCGGAACGTGGCCATTGCCTTGCGCAGCCGGTTGGCCTCCGCGCCGGAGAACTTCGCCGCATCGAGTGCGATCTTCATCGCCTGTTCCTGGAAGATCGGCACGCCCAGAGTGCGACCAAGAATCGAAGTCAGCTCGTCCGGTGGGCCAAAGGCGGGGCCCGGCGCAGGGATGCTCACCGCCTCCTCTCCTCGCCGTCGCCTGAGGTACGGATGAACCATATCGCCCTGAATCGGCCCGGGCCGCACGATCGCCACCTGGATTACCAGATCATAGAACTCCCGCGGGCGCAGACGCGGCAGCATGTTCATCTGCGCGCGGCTTTCCACCTGAAACACGCCAAGCGAATCGCCCTTGCGCAGCATTGCGTAAGTTTCCGGGTCCTCACGCGGCACGGTGGCGAGCGTGAGATCACGGCCATGATGCTCGCCCAGCAGATCGAGGCATTTGCGGATGCAGGTGAGCATGCCGAGCGCCAGCACATCGACCTTGAGGATGCCGAGCGCGTCGATATCGTCCTTGTCCCATTCGATGAAGCTGCGCTCGGACATCGCGCCGTTGCCGATCGGCACGGTCTCGGTCAGCGGACCTTGGGTGAGGATAAAGCCACCGACGTGCTGCGAGAGATGGCGCGGTATGCCAATCATCTGCTCGGTGAGCTTAAGAACGCGTCTGAGGTGCGGGTCGGTCAGATCGAGCCCGGCTTCGGCGACGTTCTTCTCGGCAATCTCGCGCCCCCACCCGCCCCAGACGGTGCGCGCGAGCACGGCGGTCACGTCTTCCGACAGCCCCATCGCCTTGCCCACCTCGCGGATTGCCATGCGCGGACGATAGTGGATCACCGTGGCGCAGAGCCCGGCGCGCTGGCGGCCGAAGCGGCGGTAGATGTACTGGATCACCTCCTCGCGCCGCTCGTGCTCGAAATCCACGTCGATATCGGGCGGCTCCTTGCGCTCCTCAGAAATGAACCGGTCGAACAGCAGCGCATGGCGTGCGGGATCGACCGCGGTGATCTCGAGGCAATAGCACACTGCCGAATTGGCTGCGGACCCGCGCCCCTGGCACAGGATTGGCGGGTCCTGATGACGCGCAAAATCAACGATATCCTTGATAGTCAGAAAGTAGGTTGCGAGGTTTAGTTTGCCGATCAGCGCCAGTTCGCGCGTTAGGGTATCGCGCACGCTGCCCGGCACACCGGAGGGATAGCGCCCCGCTGCCCCGGCCCAGGTCAGGTCTTCAAGCCATGTCTGAGGTTCGTGGCCTTCCGGGCAGATCTCTTCCGGGTATTCGTAGCGCAGTTCTTCGAGGCTGAAAGTGCAGGCATCGGCCAGCGCGCGCGCGGCGGTGATGGCATGGGGCCAGCGTTTGAACAGGCTCACCATCTCGGCGGGGGATTTGAGGTGCCGCTCGGCATTGGGGTGGAGCAGGTGCCCGGCGCGCGCCACCGTAGTCTTGTGGCGGATCGCGGTCATGACGTCCTGCAAGGGCCGCCGCGCCGCCTCGTGATAAAGCACGTCGTTGGTGGCGAGGAGGCTAAGCCCGTGCGCGTGCGCCACGGCATCGAGCGCGCCGATCCGCGCGATATCGTCTCCACTGTAGAGGTAGCTCGCGGCCACATGGCGCATCGTGGGCAGGCTGTGGACAAGGTGGGGGATAAGCGCGGGAAAAGGCAGGGATGCCGGGATCACCTCCGGTTCTGGCGCCTGCCGCAAAGGTACGACGTTGCTTGCGATCCGGGCCGTAAACACATGATCCAGATCGCGCGGCGGCACGAGTACGAGCGCCACGTCCTCAGCATGTGCCGCGAGCAGCGCGAGGTCGATCTCGCACACCCCCTTGGCCTGCCAGGTGCCGTCGAGCCGCGCCATACGCCCCGCCGAAATCAGCGCGCACAGCCGCCCGTAAGCCGCGCGGTTGGCGGGATAGGCGAGGAAGGCGAGGCCTTCGGTCGTTTCAATCCGGCAGCCGATCACCGGGCGCAGCCCCAGCGCCTTCGCCTCGCCGTGGATACGCACCACCCCTGCCATTGAATTGATGTCTGCCACGCCCACGGCATCGTAGCCGAGCCGGTGTGCGGCGAGCACGAGATCGACAGGGTCCGAGGCCCCGCGCAGGAACGAGAAGCAGGTTGCAAGCCCCAACTCGACAAATGGCGCGCGGGGCGGCGGCCCGATCACCTCCTCTTCGGGCGTGACATGCCGCCGCGCCGGGGTGAGCGGTCCCTCGGGCACTTAGGCGCAGAGCCCCTGCAGAAACCATTCGGGCGCGCCGCCACGGCCATCGCCGGCAAGGCCGTGGCGATAGATCCAGTAGCGGCGGCCGGTGCTGTCCTCGATGCGGTAGTAATCCCGCAACCGCACGGTCCCCCGTTCGCGCCACCATTCGGGGGCGATGCGCTCGGGTCCTTCGGCGCGTGCGATCTCGTGCACTCCGCCGCGCCAGCGGAACAGGCGGGGGAGCCCGTCCGGCGCCTCATAGATCACCGCGATCGGTTCGGGCCGGTCGAGCAGTTTCAGGGGGCGATCGTGGAAAGCGAAGTCCTCCTGCAGGCCGGGCAGCGGATCGAGTGCGGGGGTCCAGCGCTGCGCGCGTTCGGGCAAGTGACTGGCGCGCGGCAGCGGGCGGCGCACGGCCTCGTGCCCCAGCCGCACCGTCAGCCGGTCGATGCAGGCGGCAAGGCTGGTGCCGTGGCGCTCGGCTGCCGCATCGAGCTCGGCCTGGCCCATAACGAGAGGCTCGGTCCACGGCGCGCGCAGGCGGATGAGTTCGATGCCGAAGCCCGCATCGAGATCATCGAGCCGCGCCGCGAACAGGCGGCAGACATGCGCGGGATCACGCGCCGCCGCCGCCATTTCGAGCCGCCGCACAAGCACTTCGCCATCGACCTTCCACAGCCCCAACTCGAGCCGCCGCGCCCCCTGCCCCTGCCCCTCAAGCAGCCGCGCCATATCCGCCGCCAGATCCGCAACGACCCGGTCGAGCAGCGGGCGGTAGCGGATCGGTTCGGCCAACCGGCGCTGGACCATCGGCATTTCCGTGCCGACCACGGGCAGCAAGGGTTCGGGCACGCGGCCGAGCAGCTGATCAAGCCGCACCAGCGGGTTGGCACCGGGCGAGCGGCGATTGCGGAAGCGCCGGGCCAAAGCCTCGCGCCCGATGCCAGCCAGATCGCCTAGCCGTTTGAGCCCGAGGCGGCGCAGGAGGAGCATGACATCGTCATCGAGCCGCAGCGCCGCAACGGGCAGCGCGGCGAGGCGGTCCATCAGGTCCTCGCCTTCCAGAATCGTGCCATCAGGCCCGAAATGCGCAAGCGCCCAAGCCGCGCCTGCCGTCGGTGCGATCGCGGCGCGCGCGGCGAGCCCGCGCCGCCGGAACTGCGCGCGCGCATCGGCGAGCAGCGCGGCCTCGCCGCCGAAGAGGTGCGCGGTGCCGGTGGTGTCGATCACCAGCCCATCCGGCGCATCGAGCGCGCTCCATGGACCCCAGCGCTGCGCCCAAAGCGCGAGGTGTTCGAGGAACGCAAGGTCGCCCGCCGGATCGGCCGGGCGCACGGCCAGCTCGGGGCACAGCGTGCGCGCGTCGGCCAGCATCACGCCGCGCCGCACACCGGCGGCCATGCCCGCTGCGTTGACCGCATCGATGCGCGGCCCGTGCGCGGTTTCGGCGATCAGCCCGAGCGGGGCAGCATCGGCGCCCTCACCCGCCGTGCAGCCTTCAGCCAGCCGCCAGCGATCGAGCGCCAGCCCCATGCACCAGATCGCCATGATCCGGCGCGGAAGTGGTGACGACAGGGTCGCTGGCGAGATCAATACCGTCATCGCGCAAAGTCCAGTGTCCGGGTTGAAAGGTGTGGGCGCGGAAAAGTTCGGCCGACCATGTGGCCCGGCCCGGCGCCTGCGGGTTCCAGCGCGGCGGCGGCGAAGGCGCGGCGGCAGCGCGCCAGCGCATGCGCGCCGAGCCGAG
>JBJXEK010000063.1:0-9117 GCA_046155055.1 Novosphingobium sp.
ACGATATTGGCCTTGTCCGCCCCGCGAACACTGCGCAGCAGATCACCCGCAGGCAGAGAGACGGGCACCAGGAACGCGAAATCGCGGGTCACCGCCTGCAACGGTGGCGGCGCAAAATGGGGCCGCGCAAAAGTGGCCGCGCCCTTCTTCGCAGGTATTTGATCGAGGAACAGTTCGGCCACCGCGACCGGGCCAGCAAGATCAAAAACCTTTGCTGTGGAGGGGTGAAGCATGCCGAAACGCGCCAGCACCGTCTTGGGCCCGAGCCGCAGGGTGGCGGACTGGCCCGGGTGGAACTGGCTGCCAGCCTCGCCCATGACCTGAAGGTTCTCAACCGGCGCGCCCGCTTCGGCGAGCAATGCGATGGCTTCTGCCTTGGCATCGAACGCATCGAACATGGCCGCCTTGCCGCTGGCCCAGCCTCGCGGGGTGCGCTCGCCGGCCAGAACCACGCCGAGCGAGAGGCGCTCGTCGCTCGAGCCATCCTCAGCGCGGGCATAGCGGCGGCCGATTTCGAACAGGCGGGCAGAAGTCGCCCCGCGATCAAGATTGCGCTTCGCCGCGCTCAGCAGGCCGGGGAGCAGCGAGGGGCGCATCGCCTTGAGGTCTTCGCTGATCGGATTGGCTAGGGTCCAGACGAACCGGCCATCGGCGAAGTGCGCGGCCTCGGCTTCGGGCAGGAACGACCAGGTAATCGCTTCATGCAGGCCCCGCGCGGCAGCGGCGCGGCGCGTGCGGCGCTCCAGAATTTGCGCCGGGGTCGCTGTAGGCTTGGCCACGCCATCAGCGCGGGGCAGCGGTGTGGAGGGGACGGCATCGAGCCCGTGAACGCGGATTACTTCCTCGACGATGTCGGGCGCGCCGTCCACATCCGGACGCCACGTCGGGACGGTTACGGTCCAGTTTTTGGCCAGATCCTCGCCAACGACAAAGCCAAGCGCGGCGAGCACACGCTTTTGCTCGGCTTGCGCGACTTCAATGCCGCCGAGCCGCGCGGCGAGCGCAGGATCATAGGCCACGGTCTTCTGCGCCATTGGCGGCGAACCTGCGCGCACGACCTCGCTCGCCTCACCGCCGCAGACCTCAATGATCAGCGCGGTGAGCAAGTCGAGCCCGGTATCGAGGAAGGCCGGATCAACCCCGCGCTCGAAGCGCGTCCGCGCATCGGAGGAGAGCGCGAGCGCCTGGCCCGTGCGGGCAATGCCGGTAGGATCGAAATAGGCAACTTCGAGCAGCACATCTGTGGTGCTTTCCGAGCAGCCCGAATGCTCCCCGCCCATGATTCCGGCAATATCGTGCACGCCGGCTTCATCGGCGATCACGGTCATCCAAGGCGCCAGCGCATATTCCTTGCCGTTGAGCGCCAAACAGGTCTCGCCTTCGCGCGCCTTGCGCGCACCGACTGCGCCGGTGAGCTTGGCAAGATCATAGGCGTGCGCCGGGCGGCCATAGCCCAGCATCACATAGTTCGTGATATCGACCAGCGCGGAAATCGGACGCTGACCAGCCGACTTCAGTGCATCGGCCAGCCACTTGGGGCTGGGGCCATTGGTCACGCCGCGAATGACGCGGCCATAGAAGGCCGGGCAGCCGTCCGGATCATCGCTGCGGATCTCGACCGGGCACGGGTAGCTGCCCGCAGCGCGTTCCGCCGCAATCGGGCGCAGCACACCAAGGCCGGCCGCCGCAAGATCGCGTGCGATGCCATAGACACCCATGCAATCGGGCCGGTTGGGCGTGATCGCCACGTCGAACACCGGATCGGAGCCGAGATAGACGGCAAAGCTGATGCCGACAGGGGCGTCGGTGGGCAGTTCGATGATGCCGTCATGCTCCTCGCCGAGGCCAAGCTCGCGCGTCGAGCACATCATGCCGTTCGATTCGACACCCCGGATCGCTGACTTGCGCAGCTCCATGCCGTTGGCAGGCACGACCGCGCCGGGCAGGCCGAGCACACCGATCAGGCCCGCGCGCGCATTGGGCGCGCCGCACACGACCTGCAGCGGCGCACCTTCTCCGGTATCGACGCTGAGCACCTGCAGTTTGTCAGCCTGCGGGTGCCGCTCGGCTGTCAGCACGCGTGCGATGCGGAACTGCGCCAGCGCGGCGGAGGCATCCTCGACACCTTCGATCTCGAGCCCGAGCGAGGTCAGCGTTTGCGCGATCGCCTTGGCATCGGCCTGCGTGTCGAGGAACGTCTTCAGCCAGGAAAGCGCAAACTTCATGCGCGTGCTCCCCAAGAACTACCGACTCCGCCGGAAAGGGTGGGCACATCAAGGGGGCGGAAACCGTAGTGTCCCAGCCAACGCGCATCGCCGTCGAAGAAGGCGCGCAGATCGTCCAACCCGTATTTGAGCATGGCGAGCCGGTCGACCCCGGTGCCGAAAGCGAAGCCCTGCCATTCATCGGGATCGAGACCGCCGAATTCTATGACCTTGCGATTGACCATGCCCGAGCCGAGCACTTCCATCCAGCCTCCGCCGGGCACATCGCCGCCGCCGCCAACCACGCGTTTGCCATTGACCAACGTATAACCAACATCGACTTCGACCGAAGGCTCAGTGAAGGGGAAGTAGCTGGGACGCAGGCGCAGCACGATATCATCGCGCTCGAAGAAGGCCTTGAGGAAGGTCTCCAGCGTCCACTTGAGATGGCCGAGGTGGATGCCCTTGTCGATCACCAGACCTTCGATCTGATGGAACATCGGGGTGTGAGTGGCATCGCTGTCCGACCGGTAAACCCGGCCCGGAGCGATGATGCGCAAAGGCGCGCCTTCGCTCAGCATGCTGCGAATCTGCACTGGCGAAGTGTGCGTGCGCAGCAGCATGGCGCGGCCTTCAGCGTCCTTGTCCGGAAAATAAAACGTATCGTGCATCGCGCGCGCCGGATGCGTTTCGGGCATGTTGAGCGCGGTGAAATTGTGCCAGTCGTCCTCGATCTCGGGCCCGGTGGCGACGGCAAAGCCCATGTCGGCGAAGATTTCGGCCAGCTCGTCCATCACTTGGCTGACAGGGTGGACCGAACCGCGCGGGGCTTCGGGCGCGGGGAGCGAGAGGTCGGCAGTTTCCGCGGCGAGGCGGGCTTCGAGCGCGGCGCTTTCTAGCGCGTCCTTGTGCGCAGCGAGCGCGGCGGTGACGGCCTCGCGCGCGGCGTGGATCTTGGGACCTTCGCTGGTGCGCTGATCCGGGGTCATGCCGCCAAGCGACTTGAGCAGGGCCGAGACCCAACCCTGCTTGCCGAGCGCGGCGACGCGGATTGCCTCGACGGCTTCGGAGGTATCGGCCGCAGCGATTGCGGCGAGTGTGGGTTCAAGCTGTTCCATCGGCCCTGCCGCTAGCGCCAAACGGCCCGAATTCCAAGGTGCGCGTTTATCCGCCGGATGGAACGTGGAGCGCCTGCACCGCGGCGCCTGCCGCTTCCATGCGCGCGCGCATGACGCCGGCGAGAACAGGGTGTGGTAGCGCGGTATAGGCGCTCGGGCTCATGCCCATGAAGCGGTGGAAGTCCCGCACGAATTGCGCCTGATCATGATAGTGCGAATCGATCGCGCCAATCCAGGTCAGCGTGGGATCGAGCATGTATTGCGAGAGGGTGCGCATAAAGCGCTGGCGGCGCAGCAACAGGCTGGGCGGGAAGCCGAATCGGCGGCAGCAAAGGCGTTCCAGCGTGTGGGAAGCAAGACCCGTTGCCTTGGCCATCGCGGCCACGCTCGCGATTTCGGGATCGACCAGCGCACGGTGAATGGCAAGAATGCGCACCTCGTCGGGCACTTCGCGCGCGGCGAGGCTCTCGAAATGCCGGGTGATCCGGGCCAGTTCGGCTGCCTCGTCCGGCTCAGCCCCGAACAGCCCCGTCACCAGGTCATGGAGCGGGGCCAGCGCCGGCTCGGTCAGCGAATCACAGATGCGGTCAGCAAAGGCATTGGCAGGCGCGGTGACGAATTTGGCCCAGCCAAGGGGAAGGAGCCCGATCCCCCAGATTCGCGAGGTTCCCACAGTGAATTGCACCGATGTACTGGTCGGGCCTGTTACCAGGCCGGCAATCCCACTGACCAATGGCCCTTGCCCGACCCGCGAGGTTGGCAGGACGCCCTCGACGATTCTGAGGTTGGCCCATTCCGGGTGGAGGTGATCGGTCACGCGGCAATCAGCCCCCGGATCAATCTCCGTCAGGTAAAACGTAGTGAAATAGCGCAGCATAGCCGCAGGCGGCTGATGAAAACGTACCCTGACGGTACAGCTACCGGTCTCACTGACCCCGGTCACAATATGCGCCCCATTTTCCCTGTTACGGCAAACATAGCTCGTAGCAGGTCGAACGGGAAGTATCCTAAATGGCAAAAAGGGCACCGGTCGTAAAACCGGCACCCTTTTGCTTTTCGTCATATTCCAGGGCAGACAGGCCGAACTGTGCACCAAATTGGAACACGCGCGGGCCTGATCTTCCAATCAGAAGATCAGGCAGCGACTCCGCTGTCCATTGCCTGCCCAAGTGCCTGCTTGGCCTGCGCGATGATGGCCGAGAACACGCCGCCCTCGTTCATCGCCAGATCGGCCATGGCCTTCCGGTCCAGTTCGATCCCGGCAAGCTTGGTGCCATGAATGAACTGCGAATAGGTCAGGCCCTCGGCGCGGACGGCAGCGTTGATGCGCTGGATCCAGAGGCCGCGGAATTCGCGCTTCTTGATCTTGCGATCGCGGTACGCGTACTGGCCGGCCTTTTCGACGGCCTGCCGGGCAACGCGGATGGTGTTCTTGCGGCGGCCCCGGAAGCCCTTGGCTTGCTCGAGAATCCGCTTGTGTTTGGCGCGGGTGGTTACACCCCGTTTGATACGGCTCATGGTTTAACGCTCCTCAGTTCAGCCCGTAGGGCGCCCATTTCTTGATCACCTTCGCATCGGCGTCGGAGATCACGTCCATCCCGCGATTCTGGCGGATGTACTTGGCGTTGTGGCTCATCAGGCGATGGCGCTTGCCGGCGACGCCGTGCTTAACCTTGCCTGATGCGGTGAGTTTGAAGCGTTTCTTCACACCGCTCTTGGTCTTGAGCTTGGGCATTTTCGTCTCCTTGTGTTCGATGCGTCAAACCCGCCGTGGCAGCCCTTACAGCCAGGCCGGTCGCACAGAATCTCTCCGCGAGAGACTCAACCGCATCCGTTGAAGAGGCGCCCGTTAGTCGCGCGCGGGGCAAAAGGCAAGCGATTGCGGCAATGCCGGGCCTTATCCCCCGCCGATCTCGGCGCGATCAAACGAGGTGGTCTGATAGGTCTCGTTGATCCAGTTGCCGTAAAACAGGTGGCCGTGTCCGCGCCAAGTGTTGCACGGAGTAGCCGAGGGGTCATCGCCCGGGAAATAGCCCTTAGGCAGGTATCGGTCGGCATCGCGCACGTATTCGTTGGCCAGTGTCAACGTATCGTATTCCAGATGGTTGAGCATGTGCACGGTGCGGTGCGCCGGATCGTCGACCAGGCACAGTCCGCTTGCCGCACTGTCAGCCAGCACCGCAAGGCCCCGACCCGCCGGCAATTCCGCGGCGCGAACTTCGGCCCAGCGCGAGACGGGCACGTCGAACGCATCGGGCAGACCGCGCATCCAAGGGCTTGCCGGCACGCGATTGGTGTGGGGGAATACGCCCGAGGCCTTTTCGCCCAGGGGATGCTTGGGCACGTCGTGGAAGTGCTGCAATCCGGCCATCGCGCCCCAGCACAGCGTGAGCGTGCGGTGGACGTTGGTTTGCGACCAATCGAAGATGCGGCGCAGCTCCTCCCAGTAGGTCACCTCGTCGAAGGCGATCTGCTCGACCGGTGCGCCGGTGATGATCAGGCCATCGAATTTTTCGGTCCGTACTTCCTCCCATGGCCGGTAGAAGGAGGCAATATGGCTGGCCGATGTCGTCTTGCTCACATGATCCGAAATGCGGACCAGCTCGAGCTCTATCTGCAGCGGCGTCGCCCCCAGCACCCGCGCAATCTGCGTCTCGGTGGTGATCTTGTCCGGCATCAGATTGAGCAGCGCGATGTGCAGCGGGCGAATGTCCTGCCGCGCGGCCTCGGTTTCGGCCATCACGATGACACCCTCGGCCTCCAGCGTGCGGCGGGCGGGAAGATTATCGGCAATCCGGATCGGCACAGTTCGTCACCTCTCTAAACTCTTTGGGAGAATGACGCCTGCAGCCTTGTTCCGCTTCGTTGCCGGACCGGCCACATCCCTCCTTGGCAGAGGTGCCACCTTGCCCGGAAACCGGCAGGTTGGCGTTGGGGCGTCATCCCCAACTCTTGATGCAGCCTGTTTTATAGGCCCGGTCGGCACGAATTGCAACGCAGCGCCACACTGACATTCTCTCTTGCTATTGCAAATGCCTCGCATTAAACATTGAACCATCAGTTGGCCGGGAATCCGCTCCGATGTTTATCTGCATCTGCAATGCTATCCGTGAGACCGATCTGCGCCGCGCCGCCTGCCAGCAGCGCGGCGATGCCGAAGCGCTCTATGCCCGCCTCGGCTTCGCGCCGCAGTGCCGCCAGTGCCTTGAGGAAGCCGATCAGATCGTCGAGGAAGTCCGCGCCTGCGTGGCCGCCTGACTTGCTTGCGCTGACCCGATGTGCTGCCTAGACTGACAAAAATCACAGGAGGCGCAGCGTGAAGGGTGATGTCAAGGTCATCGAGTTCCTCAACAAGGCCCTGCTCAACGAGCTGACGGCGATCAACCAATACTGGCTGCATTATCGCATGCTCGCCAATTGGGGCCTGAAAAAGCTCGCCGATTTTGAACGGCACGAATCGATCGATGAAATGAAGCACGCGGACCGGCTGGCGGACCGCATACTGTTCCTCGACGGTCTGCCCAATTTTCAAGCCATCGGCCGGCTGCGCATCGGCGAAGGCGTGGAAGAGGTGCTAAAGGCCGATCTCGCACTAGAGCATGAGGCGATTCCGCTCCTGAAGGACGCGATCGCGCATTGCGAAACGGTGCGCGACTTCGTGAGCCGCGACCTGTTTGCCGACATCCTCCAGAACGAGGAGGAGCATGTCGACATCCTGGAGACCCAGTTCGAGATGATCGAACGCATGGGCCTTGCCAACTACGTCCAGCTCAACAGCGAAGCCCAGCACGACTGAAAGGGGCACGCCTGAGAGGGGCACGCCCTGGAGGGGCACGACTGAGAGGGGCCGGTCCGAACGCGGCGGACCTGCTCCGGGCCATGAATGCGCCAAAATCTCCGTCCGCAACAACCCGCAATCCGGCATGAACCGGCCGATTCTAGCCGTATGCCTGCGCGGCAACGGACCAGTGGCCAAGCCTTGCGCGAACGGCGCGCCGCACAAATTCGGATGCAGCAGGTCGGGCCGGATCGAAGAACTCCCATCGATCAAGCGTGCGCAGCGCCCCATGATCAAACTGCGGCCCAGTCTCATACAGCCATCCCGGGACGCGCTGGTTCCCCTTGGGCCGCCCGTCGGTCACCCCGGGATACCACCCGTCCGGATCGGGGATTGCATGCAATGTTCGGCGGGCTTCGACGCGGCAAAGGCACCGAAGCAGCGGCAGAACCGCGCGGGTGACCGGGTTGTCGCAATCATGCGTCAACGTGCCATAGAAAAACAGGCGCTGCGGCCGGCCCACGTGCCGGCAGCCGCCAATCAGTGATGGCAGGCCAGCGCTTCGACCACATCGTCGAGCCGCGCCGGATCGCCCACGGCAATGACATGGCCATCCGAACCGGCATGGAGCGGCTCGCCGTTCCAGTCCGCCATCGTGCCGCCCGCGCCTTCGACGATCGGCACGAGCGCCGCCCAATCGTGGAGCTTGAGGTTCGATTCGCAGACAACATCCAGCTGGCCGATGGCGAGCATGGCATAGTTGTAGCAATCGCCGCCCATGACCATGCGCTTGTGATCGGTCTGGGCGGCGAGGCCCATGAAATGCGCGCCGTCGTGATCGTCGAAGTAGTGCGGCCCGGTTGTTGCCAGCGCGGCATCGGACAACTGCGCGAGGGGGCGCGTGCGCACGGGCTTGCCGTTGAACAAGGTGGGCCGGCCGATCACGCCCAGCCAACGCTCGCCAAGAATCGGCTGATCTATTACGCCAAGCACGGGAAAGCCTTCGATCACCAGCGCGATAAGCGTTCCGAAAAGCGGGCGGCCTGCGAGAAATCCGGTCGTCCCGTCGATCGGATCGAGCACCCAGCTGCGCCCCGAAGTGCCCGGGGTCGCGGCCATCTCCTCACCGATCACGGTATCGGCCGGGGCCTCGGTCTTGAGGATCGCGCGCATCGCTTCTTCTGCCGCGCGGTCAGCCAGCGTGACCGGCGAGGCATCCGGTTTGCGATCAGCGACAAGCCCGCTGCGGAAATGCGGGCGAATGGCCGCGCCGGCCGCTTCGGCAAGGCGCAGGGCAAGGGCGATATCCCGGTCGAAGTCTATCATGGGCCTGCAATGGCCCGCTGGGCCCACAGTGGTCAAGGGGAGCGGATGCGCCGCAAGATATGCAAGGCATTGCAAGGCAGGAGTGCACAAGCGTATGACCTATCAATAGTGATATCACGCACAGCCGGATAGCGGGGAGGTCGCTAAGCCGGGCGCAGGGTCAGATACGGCCCAGCAAGACTATCCCTGGGGGACGCGCAATGACCAGAAGCAGCAGACCAGCGGTAGACCGCGCGATCGCTTCGGCCGGCGCGGCCACGCGGGATGGACAGCCGATTTCCTACAGCCGCGCGCCAGCGGCCGATCTGATGCCTTGGATCGGCCGGCTCTATGTCACGATCGTCGATGCGCCAGCGGATTACCGGCTGGCCTGCGGCATCTTGAACGACACCGCCATGCTGCGCATCCAGTTGCGCGGCACCTGGACCGCCGAGACCGCTGAGGGACCGCGACAAATGGGCCGAGCTGCGCTGTTCTTTGGTCCGAACACCCTCCGCATGCCGATCAGCGTGACCGGCAGCTTTACCAGCGTCGGCCTATCGCTCCGGCCCGGCGCGTGCCACGCACTGGGTGCGCCTTCGCTGGACACGCTTTCAGACCGGCTGACCCCGCTCGAAACCATCGGGCTAACCAGTTCCTTGTGGATGTGCCAATTTAAGGACGGCGCGTCGCCGGAAGAGTGGTGCGCGGC
>JBJXEK010000064.1:0-33980 GCA_046155055.1 Novosphingobium sp.
GGCGAGCGTCGCACTTGGGAAAAAGGGGAAGAACGCTTCGCCGCGTTGCAGTCAGTTCGCGCAGCTGCAGTTTGGGCCGCACTTGCAAGTCGGGCCGCAGTTGCAGTCCTTACGCTCTGCCGCGCACTTGCAGCTGGGTGCGCACGTGCAGGGGTTGCATTTGCAGGTCTCGGTCATTGCTGAACTCCTTTGTTCGGATTGTGGAGTTCATGGGATACAAAGCGAATCGCGTGAGCGCTTGAACGTAGCGGCTAATCTCGATCGACATACCGCGTATTCGAATTTGCCGACCGAGCAACGGCCCGAGCGGGGGAAGACAATGGCCGTCATTGGCAAAGGGCGCATCGTCCTGTGGGAGGGAGCAGCCCTCTGGATGCTGGAGGGCGAGGACACTGCAGACTTGCACCCACATGCGCACCACGCGATTCAAGTCACATTCCGGCTGAAGGGCTGGTTCGAAATCAGCTTAGACGGCGAAAAGCTTTCCGGTCCGGTTGCTGCCGTGGGGTCGGACGTGCGCCATAGCTTCCGTGCGAGCGGCGCAGTCGCATTTCTGTTCATTGCCCCGGAAAGTTCGGTGGGCACCGCTCTCGGCAAACTTTTGTTCACACCGCAACCATGGAAAGAAATTACAAGCGGCCCCTTGGCGGCCTCGCTCGAGCCGCTGCGCCAGCTTTTCGAGCGTGGCGGTTCTGACGAAGAGCTCCAGCAACTTGGCAAGGGGATTGTGATGAGGCTTCCATGGGCCGATTCGCCAACAACGCTTGACCCTCGCGTGCTTGCGATGATTGCCTATGCGCAGCAAAATCTTGAGGAAGGCTTGACCCTGCCAAAGGCGGCGGAAAGCGTTGCGCTATCGCCCAGCAGAGCGCGTCACGTTTTCGTTGCCCACACCGGGCTTCCATTTAAGACCTATGTTTTGTGGCTCCGGATTGAGCGTGCCGTAGCTCTATACGCTGAAGGCAGTTCGCTTACCGAAGCGGCACACGCGGCAGGCTTCGCGGATTCAGCGCACTTCAGTCGGACGTTCCGGCGGACCTTCGGCCTGCCCGCTGCGGGCCTGCGCCTCGATCACGGTTGAGGCGAGCGATGGCGATCATCCGTCCTGTCCCGCCGCCTGCGGGCCGGTCGATGTCTACAATACATTCATCAGCCAATGTGCAATCCTTGCGTTACCCCACAGGTGCTGATTCTAACTCCCCGTTTCCGTGCAGATTGCCGCTTGGATTAGTTCCTCGCCGTCTGCCAGCTTGTATGCCTGCTCGCGGGACTTGGATTTCTTGGCTTGGCTCTCTGTCAGAGGCATGGGGGTATGGCTCCTTTCCGATACTCCGCAAAAATACCCCCCACCAGATCTGGCTGCATGTGGACGGCATCGGGGGCATACGAACCCAAATCACCCGCAAACCCCTGCTCTTCTTTGATTTTTTTGAAAAATCCAGAAGCGTCTGGAAGCTTCCGGACAGGCCTTTGGTAGCGGAGGAGGGACTCGAACCCCCGACACGCGGATTATGATTCCGCTGCTCTAACCAGCTGAGCTACTCCGCCCCGAAGGGTTGCGCCTTGAGCCAGGCAGGCTGGCGGGAGGACAGGCGGCGCTATTAGGCGGCACGGGCAGCGGGGTCAACCCGAGAATCTTGCCGCAGAATCTTGCCGCAGAATTCAGGTCCGCCCGGCGCATCAGCGGCGGAAACGCCCGCGGAAGCTCCAGCGGCCGACAGACTCCCACGGCCCGCCCTTGTAGCGGTGAAGTGCAAGACCGGCGAAGGCGAACGACTCTGGCTGGAAAGCGCTGGCGAGCGCGGCCTGCAGCGCCTTGGCCTCGGCGCGCAGGACTTTGTTCTGCACGGTAACGTGCAGGCGCGGTGCGTGCTGGTCCTGCCGTGTGAGCAGGCCGTGGAAGCGCTCGGCGATCAGATCGCGCAAATCAAGCATCGCGGCGCTTTCAATACGCAACGCTGTACCAGTACCAAGGTCCATTACTGCCGCGAGCAAGGCTTCAGGCGGCGCGGCTTCGGCAGCGAGCGCGGCAAGCAGGCCGCGCGCCTCGCTCTCCACGAACGGAGGGAGTGCGTGGAACAACGTGACATGGGCGGCAAGGTGATTGCGCTCAGCCGGATAATGCGCGCGGCGCAAGGCATCGACACGGGTCTGAAAAACGGCGGGCAGTTCAGCCGTGACGATCAGCGGCGCCGCTGTGCCGGCTCGCGGTGCCTCGTCATCATCATCCAGCGCACCCACTCCCGATCCAGCCCGCCCGCGAATCAGCGGCCTGCTGCAATCAGCATGGCATGAACTGCCGCTGCGCGGAAAGCGCGATGCCGCAAAGGTGGCCGGATGCCAAGTCAAGCCCGTAAGACACCCTAGAGCAGTCATATTTGCTTGATTTTACAGCGTACAATGCCGGGATGTGTGCGATCCAGCAGTACTTCGCCTATTCTAATTGAGCGAATTGTCAGAATGCGGCGCTTGGGGCATACTCATGACACGCTGAAGACAGGACAATCGCTGTGAGGTCACCCACCGATCGCTTGAAGCTGCGCCACCGCCCTCTCCGTGTGCTGCCCCGGAAGGTCGGGCCATTTCTGCTGGCCGGCAGCGCCCTGCTCGGCGTTTTGACCGGGACATCGGCAGCCCGGGCGCAGGCGGCGGGATATGACACGTCGCTTCGCTCGATCGGTCCAGCCACGATCAACCAGGCCAATTTCGATGTCCGCGCACGCAGCCCCATCCTGAGCATTGCCGCGTCGACCATGGAAAATCGGCCGAGCATGGTGCCGGCCGTCTACGATCCTTCAGTGGGGCGGTTCGTCTCAGCCACCACGCCCTCGCGCGGGGCGATCGCGGTATCCTCCTCGGGCATGATCTCGGTGATCGTCAGCCAGCAGAGCGGTGCCTTCGTGACCGGCAGCCTGACAAGCAGCACGCCGTTGCACTCCGAAGGGGTTCCGTCGCCCTCCGCTACGGTGACCACCACGCTTATCACTGCCACCCCCACCGGAAACGGTCGCTAAGAGCAGACTCCGCCCAATCTGGCTGGCCGTAGTTGCGTCAGCAAACCTGCTACCGTAGCCCCCCCCCCACCACCACCGCGGACGACGGCAGAAAGGTCGGCAGAGGTTTCAGGCGCTACAGATCACCACGCGCGCGGCGGATAGCAAACCAGCGCGTGACGTTGGCATTGTGCTGCTGCAGCGTTGCCGCAAAGACGTGCCCGCCCTTGCCATCGGCCACCATGTAGAGCGCGTCTGTCCTTGCCGGGTGCAGTGCCGCCTCGATCGACGCGCGGCCCGGATTGGTGATCGGCGCCCCCGGCAGACCGACCATGGTATAGGTGTTGTAGGCGTTGACAGCCTGGATTTCAGACTGGCGGATACGGCGACCGAGCGGCTTGCCGCGCGTGATCGGATAGATGATCGTAGGATCGGCCTGTAACATCATACCCTGGCGCAGGCGGTTGGAGTAGAGCCCCGCGACCATGCGCCGCTCGGAAGGTTTGCCGGTCTCCTTCTCGACGATCGAGGCAAGGATCACGGCCTCTTCCGGGCTGCGCGCGACCGTATCGGGCGCGCGCTGCGCCCAGAGCTTGGTCAGCGTGCGCGCCATCGCCTTTTGCATCCGCGCGACCACGGCGGCGCGGCTTTCGCCGCGCTGGAAGGCGTAGCTGTCTGGCAGGACGGAACCTTCGGCGGGCGTTGTCACAGGGCCGGTCAGCAGGGGCTGTGCCGCAAGCCGTTCCTGCACCATGATGGAGGGCATGCCTTCCGGCACCATGACCAGACGGCGCACTTCGCCCTGGAGGCCCTGCAGGATGCGCAGCACGGCCGATCCGCTGGCATGGGCGGGAATGGCAAACTCGCCAGCCTTAAGCGCCTCACCGCCGCCCAGCAGGCGCGCGCGGCTGCGAAAGGTGGATGCAGAGGCAACCACGCCATCAGCTTCCAGCTTGTCGGCAATTCCGGCAAGGCTGGAGCCATCTGGAACGACGAAAGTCGCGTTCTCGACCAGCGGCCCGCTACCGTACCAACCATAGAGGAAGTGCACGCTGTATGCGCCCATCACGAGCAGCGCCGCCAGCGCGATGATCCGAAGCCGGCCGGCTTGTCGCATGGAACGCCGCCTCATCCGTTTCCGGTTCAAATCGCCTTAAGGATCACGCTGGCGTTGGTCCCGCCGAAACCGAACGAGTTGTTCAGCGCCGCGCGCACGACGCGCTTCTTCGCGACATGTGGCACCAGATCAACACCCTCGCAGCCTTCATCCGGATCGTCGAGGTTCAGCGTCGGGGGCACGATCTGGTCGCGGATCGCGAGCACGCAGAAGATCGCCTCGACCGCGCCCGCGCCGCCGAGCAGGTGGCCGATGGCGGACTTGGTGCTGCTCATCGATGCGCCCGCAAGATCGGGGCCGAGCACGCGCTTGATCGCCGCGAGTTCGATCGTGTCGGCCATGGTCGAGGTGCCGTGCGCGTTGATGTAATCGATGTCGCCCGGTTCCATGCCGGCCTTGCGCAGCGCCATGCGCATGGCGAGCTCCGCGCCCTTGCCTTCCGGATGTGGCGCGGTGACGTGGTAGGCATCGCCTGAGAGGCCATAGCCCACCACTTCGGCATAGATCTTTGCGCCGCGCGCCTTGGCGTGCTCGTATTCCTCGAGCACGACGACGCCCGCGCCCTCGCCCATCACAAAGCCGTCACGGCCCTTGTCATAAGGGCGGCTGGCTTGCTCAGGCCGGTCGTTGAAACTGCAATTGAGCGCCCGGGCCTGCGCGAAGCCGGCCACGCCCAGCGGGTTGATGGTGCCTTCGGCGCCGCCCGCGAGCATGATATCGGCATCGTCGTCGCGGATCATGCGCGCAGCATCGCCAATCGAGTGCGCACCGGTGGAGCAGGCGGTGACAACCGCGTGGTTGGGGCCCATCAGGCCATACTTGATCGAGACCTGGCCCGAGATCAGATTGATCAGGCGGCCGTGCACGAAGTGGGGCGAGACGCGGCTCGGGCCCTTTTCATGCAGCACGATCGATTCGCTCTCGATCCCCGGTAGCCCGCCGATGCCCGAACCGATCGAGCAGCCGGTGCGCAGCTTGAGCGCCTCGTCCATATCGAGCAGGCCCGCGTCCTCGATCGCCTGGCCGGCCGCGTCGATCCCGTAGATGATGAACGGATCGACCTGACGCTGCACCTTGTGATCGACGCGCTTGCCTGGATCGAAGCCAAAGGGATGGTCTGCGGGCTTGACCTCGCAGGCGATACGGCACTTTTGATTGCTGGCGTCGAACCGGGTGATCGGACCCGCGCCCGATTTTCCGGCGATGAGGTTTGCCCAGACTGTTTCGACATCGGCCCCCAGCGGGGTTACGAGGCCAAGTCCGGTGATGACGACACGGCGCATTGAGGTCTCCGAAACGAGGTCTCCGAAGGGTCCGGCGGATTGCCCGGTAACGGACCGCTAAGCACAACAGGCCCAGACCCTTAAGGGCTGAGCCTGTCGAAGCCCCGTCGCTTGCCGCCAGCAACAGCCGTTGATGCCCCGAATGGCTCAGGCTCTGGACGGACTAAGTGGGACAGACGGGGTAGGTTTTCCGAGGGGATCAGCCCTTGTTTTCGTCGATGTATTTGATCGCGTCCGAAACGGTAGCGATCTTCTCGGCCGCATCGTCCGGAATCTCGACACCGAATTCCTCCTCGAACGCCATAACCAGCTCGACGATATCGAGGCTGTCGGCACCGAGATCATCGATGAAGCTTGCGTCCTCGGTGACCTTGTCGGCCTCGACCCCGAGGTGCTCGACAACGATCTTCTTTACGCGGTCGGCGGTATCGCTCATTCTTTTGCCCCTTCAAGGAACTGGGTTGGTTTTTCTCAAATCTGGCCTTCGCCCTAATGTCCGGATTGCCGACTGGCAAGTGGCCCGATGCAAACGGACAATGAGGATGAACTGCAACGGGCAGAAGCAGCTTACCCCTTGGGCTGCTCGGCTAGGCGGATGCTGAGCTCGCGCAACTGGCGCGGCTCGGCAGGCGAAGGCGCGCCCATCAGCAGGTCCTCGGCGCGCTGGTTCATCGGGAACAGGGTAATTTCGCGTAAGTTCTGCGCCCCGCAGACGAGCATGACGATCCGGTCGACCCCCGCTGCCATGCCGCCGTGCGGCGGCGCGCCATACTGGAACGCGCGGTAAAGGCCGCCGAAACGCTCCTCCACATCGGCTTTGGTCAGCCCGGTCATCTCGAACGCCTTGACCATTAGTTCGGGGCTCTGGTTGCGGATCGAGCCGGAAGCGATTTCGAAGCCGTTGCACACGAGATCGTACTGGAACGCCTTGATGCTCAGCGGATCGCTGCCTTCAAGCGCAGCCATCCCGCCCTGCGGCATCGAGAACGGGTTGTGTGCGAATTCGACCTTCTTGGCGTCCTCGTCCCATTCGTAGAACGGGAAATCGACGATCCAGCAAAGGTCGAAGCGGTCCTTGTCGATCAGGCTGAGCTGCTCGGCTACGCGGGTGCGCGCAAGGCCCGCCAGCTTGGCGGCCTGCTCAGGCTTGCCCGCAGCGAAGAACAGCCCGTCATCGGGTCCGAGGCCGAGCGCGGCATAAAGCGCCTCCATGCCCTCGGTGCCGTGGTTCTTGGCGATGGGACCGCCGAACTCACCGCCCTTGCGCGTGACATAGCCGAGGCCCGCATGGCCTTCGCTGCGCGCCCACTCGTTCATGTCGTCGAAGAACTTGCGGCTCTTGTCGGCCGTGCCGGGGGCCGGAATGGCGCGCACGGTGCCGCCGCCGGCGACAATCCGCTCGAACAAGCCAAAGCCCGACGTGGTGAAATGCGAGGCAACATCGGTGATCAGCAGCGGGTTGCGCAAGTCCGGCTTGTCTGAACCGTACTTGAGGATCGCCTCGTCATAGGCGATGCGCGGGAACTGGCCCGAAGGCGTGACCGGCTTGCCATCGGCAAAGGCCTCGAACACCCCGCCGATCACCGGTTCCATCGTTTCCCAGACTTCTTCCTGCGTGACGAAACTCATCTCGAGATCAAGCTGGTAGAACTCGCCGGGCAGCCGGTCGGCGCGCGGGTCTTCGTCGCGGAAGCACGGCGCGATCTGGAAATAGCGGTCGAAGCCCGCCACCATCAGCAGCTGCTTGTACTGCTGCGGCGCCTGCGGCAGCGCATAGAACTTGCCCGGATGGATGCGGCTGGGCACGAGGAAATCGCGCGCGCCTTCAGGGCTGGAGGCGGTGAGGATCGGGGTCGAATATTCGGTGAAACCAGCCGCTTCCATGCGGCGGCGCATGTCCGAAATGACCTTGGTGCGGCGCACGATGTTGGCGTGCAGCGTCTCGCGCCGCAGATCGAGGAAGCGATAGAGCAGGCGAATATCCTCGGGATATTCCTGCTCGCCCGCCACTGGCATCGGCAGTTCTTCGGCGGCCGAAAGCACGGTGGCCGCCCGCGCATAGACTTCGATTTCGCCGGTCGCAAGGTTGGGGTTCACGGTGCCCGCGCTGCGTGCCTTGACCTCTCCCTCGATCGTCACCACGCTCTCGACCCTCAGGCTTTCGAGAATGGCGAGCGCCGGGCTGTCGCTGTCGGCCACCACTTGCGTAATGCCATAGTGATCGCGCAGATCGACGAACAGGACACCGCCGTGATCGCGCTTGCGGTGTACCCAGCCCGAGAGCCTGACGTTCTGCCCGACATGCGCCTGTGCAAGCGCGCCGCAGGTGTGGGAACGATAAGGGTGCATCGAGGTCTTTCCAATCGGTCTGCATTCGGGCAGTGAATGGCTGCGGCCAAGAGGCGATGGCCGCGGTTTTGTCAAGCCGCAGGCCCCGGACGGGGCCATCAACTGCTCTGACCCGGACCTGTATGGGCCGCTACGAGCCCATACAGAAAAGCACGATGAAGATACACCCGCTCATCACCACCACCGAAGCCCTTGCCGAACTGTGCGGTCGCCTCGCCAAGGCCGATTTCATCACGGTCGACACCGAGTTCATGCGCGAGAATACCTTTTGGCCTGAGCTGTGCCTGGTGCAGATCGCCGACGACAAGGAAGCCGCCGCGATCGATCCGCTCGCGTCGGGGATCAGCCTTGCTCCGCTGCTCGAACTGCTGGTGAACAACGAGGACGTGCTCAAGGTGTTTCACGCCGGCGGGCAAGATGTGGAGATCATCTACAACCTCTCAGGCAAGACGCCGCACCCGATCTTCGATACGCAGATCGCCATGATGGCAATCAGCCAGTCCGAACAGATCGGCTATTCGAACCTGGTCGAAAGCTGGCTGGGCTTCACTGTCGACAAGGGCGCGCGTTTCACCGACTGGTCGCGCCGTCCCCTCACCGAGCGGCAAATCGAGTATGCCATCGGCGATGTGACCCATCTGTCCAAGATCTTTCCGCGCATGCTCAAGCGGCTGATAAAGACCGGGCGCGGCGAATGGCTGAACGCCGAGATGGAAAAACTGGCCGATCCAAACAACTACAAGTCCGATCCTCAGACTGTTTGGCAGAAGATCCGCGCGCCCAGCCGTAACCCGGCCGTGCTTGGCCGGCTGAAAGCCATTGCCGCTTGGCGCGAAACCGAGGCGATGGACAAGAACATCCCGCGAGGGCGGATCATGCGCGATGAAACACTGGCAGATGTGGCGAGCCATCCACCGCGCGAGCAGCACGAGCTTGCCAAAGTGCGCGGCCTTTCGTCGGGCTGGAAGGACAACGACATCGGCCGCCGCCTGATGCAGGCAATTGCCGATGCCAAACCGCTGACTGACGCCGAACTTCCCCCCCGCGCGCCGCGCGGCGCACCGCTGGGCAAGGAGGGCGCGCTGGTCGCCGATCTGCTCAAGCTGCTCCTCAAGATCCGCAGCCGCGAGATTGATATTGCAGCGCGTTTGCTCGCACGCAGCGATGATCTGGAAGCGCTTGCTGCCGGGCAGCGCAAGGGCCTGCCGATCCTGGAGGGCTGGCGCTTCGAGCAGTTCGGCCGCGACGCACTGGAACTTGTCGAGGGCAAGGTGGCGTTCGCAGTAATCAAGAACCGGCTCAAGATGGCGCATATCGATGCGATCGCCGGGAGCGGCGAGGACGAAGCCGAGGTGCTTGCCGACGGCGAAGACGCCATCCTGCTGACGACCGGTGAGAGCGACGGCGACGGGCGCAACTGGGATGATAATGACGACGAACCACCGCGCCCGGGATCAGACGCGGCAAGCGATTGAGCATCTGACCGCATGAGCACTTATCTCCCGACGCTCAAGCAGCTCCAGTACCTCGTCGCGCTGCACGAACACGGCCACTTTGGCCGCGCGGCGGAGGCCTGCTTCGTATCGCAGTCCACGCTTTCGGCGGGCCTGCGCGAGCTCGAAACCCTGCTCGGCGTCACGCTGGTCGAGCGGACCCGCCGGGTGGTGCGCTTCACGTCGCTGGGCGAGCAGGTCGTGGCCAAGGCGCACCGGCTGCTGCGCGAGGGCGAAGAACTCGCCGCGCTGGTGCAAGCGCACGGCGCACCGCTTTCGGGCGAGCTTCGCATGAGCGTGATCCCCACGATCGCGCCGTTTCTCCTGCCGCGCATCCTTCCGCGCCTGCGCCGCGAGCGCCCACTGCTTAAGCTGTTCCTGCGCGAGGAGCCGAGCGCAGCTGCGGTTGAATCGCTCCACCATGGCCGCGCCGATTGCGTGCTGCTCGCCCTGCCCTTCGCGACCGGGGAGGTGGAAATCGCTCACCTGTTCCATGACCGGCTGCTGGTCGCCTTTCCCAAGGACGACCCGCGCGATCCCCCCGCCAGTATCGCCCCCGCGCTGATCGACGAGGCGCGGCTGCTGTTGCTGGAAGACGGCCACTGCCTCAAGGATCACGTGCTCGCCGCTTGCAACCGCCCCGAACTCCGGGCCAGCGCGACGATGATCGGCACCAGCCTGCATACCTTGGTTCAGATGGTAGACAACGGCCTGGGGCTCACGATGCTGCCCGAAATGGCGGTGAACGCTGGCATCTTGCGCGATACCCAGATCGTGGCGCGCCCGCTCGAATCCGAACACGCCAGCCGAGAGATCGCGCTGGTCTGGCGCAAGAATTCCCCGCGCGGCGAGGAGTTCCGCCTGCTGGCAGAGGAGCTGCGGGCAGGATGACCCTCCCCCCCTATCTCCTCCTCGCCATCGCAATCGTCGCGGAGGTCATCGCCACAACCGCGCTCAAACAATCGGCAGGGTTCACCCGGATGGCACCCTTGGCGCTCAGCATGATCGGCTATGCCGTCGCGCTGTTTTGCCTCTCGCTGACGCTGGAGCGCATTCCGACCGGCGTGGCTTATGCGATCTGGTCGGGTGTGGGGATCGTCTTGATTACCGCGCTGGCCTGGGTAATCCACGGTCAGCGGCTTGATGGGCCGGCAATTGCCGGCATGGGCCTGATCATTGCGGGGGTACTGGTGCTGAACCTGTTTTCGAAGGCGGGCGCCGGCTGATCAATCCATATGCTTGAGGCCGACGCGCAGATAATCCCACCCGGTGATCACGGTTAGCGCCGCGGCCGTCCACAGCGTGATCAGGCCGATGGTGTGCGGCACATTCGCCTCGAGGCTTCCGACCATCACTGTCCAGCCCGGCACCGCCTCGCCCAGGATGAGGGCACCGAGCGACAGGAACTGGAACGTCGTCTTCCATTTGGCGAGCTTGGAAACGGGAACCGAGACCTGCAACGAGCCAAGAAATTCGCGCAGGCCCGAAACGGCAATCTCGCGCACCAGAATAATCAGCCCCGCGACAACATGCAGATCGCCGACATACGGCCCGGTCAGCACGCCCTGCGCAGTCAGCACCAAAATGACCGCCGCCACCATGATCTTGTCGGCAATCGGATCGAGAAAGATACCGAGCTTGGAGACCGTACCCTGCGCGCGGGCCAGATAGCCGTCGAAATAATCGGTCACGCCCATCAGCGCATAGACCGCAAAGCCAATGGCATAGCCGGTGTGCCATTTGGGCCACCAAAGCAAGCCGGCCAGCAGCGGCACGGTGACAATGCGGGACAGCGTCAGCAGGTTGGGTAGAGTCAGCATCGCTTTCCCGCCATAAGACGGACTGCTCCGCGATGAAACCGCATGTTGTCCCACCAGATGCCTCTTGCCCGCACCGTTCATCTGTTTAAGGGTCTGCGCGCGAAACGGAATGCTGGCAAGGACCGAATGACAACCACTGCGCTGCTAATCCGTAAACGCCGGTTCCTGCCCCTTTTTGCCACGCAGCTGCTCGGCGCGTTCAACGACAACCTCTACAAGAACGCGATGATCCTGTACGTGGTCTACACCGTGTACAATTCCGAAGCAGCCGAGGCGCGGTTTTCCGCGATTGCGTCGGCCGTATTCATCCTGCCGTTCTTCCTGCTTTCGGCGCTGTCCGGGCAGCTCGCGGACATGCGCGACAAGGCGCGGATCATCCGCATCGTCAAGGCGGCTGAAATCGGGATCATGCTGGTCGGTGCCGCAGGGCTGTTTCTGGCCTGGCGCGGCATGGCGGTGCAGTCCTTCGCCATTCCCCTGATGCTGACGGCGCTGCTGGCCATGGGCGTGCATTCCACGTTCTTCGGCCCGATCAAGTACGCGATCCTGCCGCAGCACCTCCAGCCGAATGAAGTGCTGGCAGGCACCGGGCTGGTCGAGGCCGGCACTTATATTTCCATTCTGGCGGGCACGATCTTTGCAGGCTGGATCCCGGTGGAATGGGCCGCCGTGATCTGCGTCGTAACCGCACTTGTCGGCTTCTGCACCGCGCAGTTCGTGCCCCCCGCGCCGCCGCAAATGGAGCCGGTACCGCTCGACTACAACGTCATCCGCTCCTCGATCACACTCGTGCGCATGACCACTCGGCATCCGCGCGTGTTCCTCGCCATTGCCGCAATCAGCTTTTTCTGGACGATCGGTGCGGTGCTGTTCATCCAGTTCCCGCCGCTCGCCAAGAACGTGCTTTCGGCCAGCAAGGAAGTCGCCAGCCTGTTTCTGGTGGTGTTCTCGGTCGGGGTCGCGATCGGCTCGGTTTCGATCAACCATCTCTTGAAAGGTAAGGTTTCGGCACGCTACGGCCCAGCCTCGGTGATCGTGATGGGCCTGTTCATCGTGGCCTTCCACGTCGTTTGCAAAATGTGGCAGCACAGCGTGGGCACGGGCCTCTTGAACGTGCCCGAATTCGTCACACAACCGCTGGCGGTGCCGCTGCTGCTGACCTTGCTCGGCATTGCCGTTTCCGGCGGCATGTTCGTGGTGCCGCTCTACGCGTTCCTCACGACCGTGGTCGACAAAGCGGAAACGGCGCGCACGATCGCGGCAAACAACATCGTCAACGCTGGCGCGATGGTGGTAGGCTCGCTGATCGCGGTGGGCCTTAGCGCAGCGGGTGTGCCGCTGGCAGACCAGCTGCTGCTGGGCGCGGCCATGTGCCTGATCGCGGCATGGCTGGGCCAGGTGCTCTACCGCGCCGAACTCGCTCATGTGGGCGAGATCGAACATACGTTCGAGTGAGCCCGGGCGCGTAAATCCCGGCGCCTGGCCTCAGGTCAGAAAATGAACGCCGAAACCGCGAGAAAGCAGGCGCAGTAAGCCAGCAGAAAGTCCTTCACATCTTGCAGCATGATCTTGTGCGGATTAACCGGCGGCGAGCGCATCTCCGCAAGCTGCGCGCCGCTCGCCGCGAGCACGGCCATCGCCCGCTCCACCTCGGGCTCGAACATGGGCAGCGGGCGCAGCACATGCGCAGGCAGCGTGCGGCGAAAGGGATGTCCGGCAAGTTCCGGGTTGGGGGCGCGGCGTTTGATCATGCCCCCCGTTAACCCGAAATTTACCTTACGGGGAGCCTCAGCCGATGCCCGATCCGGGTCTAATCCTGGACAGTTCCGAACCGGGACAGGTCCTGCAACCGACTTGCCCGTGCAATCAGAGCGTTCCGCCGGCCATTTCTAGCAAAAGATCCCATTCCTCCGCGCGGACGGCCGAAACCGAAAGGCGCGAAAGCCGCAGCAAATCCATCGCCGCAAGTGCCTCGGTCGCCTTGATCGTCGCGAGCGTAACCGGCGATGCGAGCTTGGCGACAGGCATGACTTTCACGGCCGCCCATTTGCCGTCGGGATCGGTCGGATCGGTCAGGCCTGCCGCGCTGATGCGCGCGATGCCAACGATCTCCTTGCCGATGTTCGAGTGATAAAAGAACGCCAGATCGCCCACTGCCATAGTGCGGAGGTTGCGTGCGGCGAGATGGTTGCGCACGCCGTCCCAGGTGCCCTCGCCCTCGGCCACAAGATCATCCCACCCGTAGACATCAGGTTCGGATTTCATCAGCCAGAGCTGCTCGGTCGCCACGATTTTGCTCATGCATGCCTTCTGAATTGGGGATATGAGGAAAGCCTTTAACCGCTATTGGATGAAGCGAGAACCATGAACCTTGATACCCTTCCCGTGCTCTCGCTGGCTGGCGATCCAGCTGCGCTGGCGCAGGATCTTGGCGGCAGTTTTCAGCGTTTCGGCTTCGCACTGGTCAGTGATCACGGCCTAGATCCGGCGCTGGTCGGGCGCGGGTGGGAGCTTACGCAAGCATTCTTCGCGCTGCCCGAAGCGGAGAAGCGGCGCTGGCATGTTGCGGGCGGCGGGGGCCAGCGCGGCTACACCCCTTTCGGCACCGAAATCGCCAAGGGCGCGGCGGTGCACGATCTCAAGGAGTTCTGGCACGTGGGGCGTGAAGCGGGCGCGGACGCCTCCATGCCCGCAAATGTATGGCCCGATCGGCCCCAGGGCTTCCGCGAGACGTTCACCGCGCTCTACGCGGAACTCGACCGGATCGGCGCGCGAATCCTCTCGCATATCGCCGTGTGGCTCGGCCTTGCGCCAGATTGGTTTGATCCCGAAGTCGCCGGGGGCAATTCGATCCTGCGGCTGCTACACTATCCGCCTGTGCCGGATGCTACCGTGGGCGCAATCAGAGCGGGCGCGCACGAGGATATCAACCTCATCACTCTGCTGCTCGGCGCGGAGGAAGCAGGGCTCGAACTGCTGACGCGCGAGGGACACTGGATCCCCGCGGCCCCGCCTCCGGGTGCGCTCGTGGTCAATATCGGCGACATGCTCCAGCGCCTGACCAACCACGTCCTGCCCTCCACCACGCACCGAGTGCGCAATCCGGAGGGCGCGCGCGTGGGCCACAGCCGCTATTCGATGCCGTTCTTCCTGCATCTGCGCAGCGAGTTCAGCATTGCAACGTTGCCCGAGTGCGTGAGCGCCGAGAAGCCGGACCGCTATCCGGAGCCGATCACCGCCGACGCATACCTGCACGAACGGCTGCGCGAGATCGGGTTGACGCGATAAAATGCCTACATCGGAATTGAGCATTTGGTGGCGACGGTCAGGCTGGCGATATGCCCCATCCGGTGGCTGGATTCGGCAATCTGGTTCATTGCCTCGACCGTCGACTTCATCGTCGCACCGCCGTCGCGCGCCCGGCGCTGTGCTTCGTGTGCCAGTTTGCTGGGCTCGGTTGCAGTCTGGGCCGTACCGTTGGCCGAAAGGGTCAGCTCGCGCATGGCAGCGGACGTTTCCTCCAGGCTCGCTGCCTACCGTTCGGTGCTGTTGGCAAGATCAGATGCGGCCGACGAGATTTCATTGGTGCCGCAGCCCCCGTGCTGTGCAGCATTGGAGACTTGCGTAATCAGATACACCAGCGTGCCCAGCGCGTCGTTGAAATCCGCGCGGATCAGCTCGTACGGGCCAAGGAACTGATGATCGAGCGTGGCGGTCAGCCGCCCGTTCTGCAAGGCGGAAAGCGCACTGCCCAACGCGCCCACGACCTGGCGCTGCACTGCCATGTTGATTTTTTCCGATTTACGGTTCCCAAACGTATGAAATATAGTTCTTAATTTGAAGCACTGCGGCATGTACGCGCGATTGCGGCAGGTACACTCAAGTCTTCAGGGTTCAAACCGGACCACGGTGCAGGCATGTTCTGCAATCCGCGCCGGGCGCAGCGGCGCAGCCGACCACCGGCGGCGCCGCGCCACCAGATTGGCCGCTCGTCAGGGTTCGTTCCACAGCTCCGACGAATCCCCGCATCGCGCGAATGTTACCGCTCTGCCGCAATTGTGCGGATTTCGATCACGCCCGCATTCCCGGCAAAATCCAGCACATCGCCAGGTTCGCCGCCGAGCAACGCGCGGCACAGCGGAGCGGAGAAGGCAAGGAGGCCGGCGGCCGGGTCCGCTTCATCATCGCCAACCAGCGTGATCGTGCGTTCCTTGCCGTTCAGCAGGAAGGTGACTGTTGCGCCAAAGGCGACGGCTGCACCTTCTGGCGACGGCACGACTTGCGCTGTCGCTTGCCGGGTGAGCCAATAGCGCAGCTCGCGGCGGAGCTTCTTGATCGCATCCTCCTCGGAAAGGCCGGAAAGCTGCGCTTCCAGCGCCTCCACGCGCGTGCGGATCTGTGCAAGGCCGCGCTCCGTCACCAGGTTCGGCCCCGGCGGGATCGGCAGCTCGAACTTGGGTTCGAGATGCTCGTCATCGCCTTCACGGCGGAACGCGACGCTCATGCTGCATCCTCTTCGGCAACGGTCCACTCGGCCAGATCGGGCGCGCTGCCGATCAGCGCGAGGCCGTGGGCAATGGAGGTCAATTCGTTGCCGCTTGCAATGCGGTTTTCGCCAAAGCGCCGCTCGAATAGCGCGCGCACCGCCGGGATTAGCGAGGATCCGCCGGTGACGAATACGTGATCGATCTGCCCGGCGGTGAGCCCTGCCCGCGCCAGCACCCGGTCCACGCCCTCGTCCAGTTCAGCCAGATCGGGCGCGATCCAGCGCTCGAAGTCCGCACGGCTGACATCCGCGGCAATGGACAGACCTGCCCCCTCGAAGCGAAACACCGCCTGGGTCTGGCTGGAAAGCGCCCGCTTCACCGCACCGATCGCCTCATAGAGTCCATACCCCAGCTCATGCTCCACCACCGCGATCATCCGGTCAATCGCCACCGGATCGGTCGCGGCGTGGCGCAGCTTGGCCAGCAGATCGAGCGTGCGCTTGTTGCGCATCAGTGCGAGGCGCGACCAGTCGCTGAAATCGGCGAAGTGCCCCGCCGGAATATCGAGCACCTTGTCGAACGAGCGATACGTGCCGCCCTTGCCAAGCAGCGGCAGAACCAGCTGGTCCATGATGCGGTAGTCGAAGCGGTCGCCCGCAATGCCCACGCCCGCCGAAGCGAGCGGGACGCAGCGCCGCGCCGCATCGGGCGCTTCCACCCGCACGATGGAAAAGTCGCTCGTGCCGCCGCCGAAATCGGCGACCAGCAGCGTGGCGGGATCGTTGAGGCGCGAGGCAAAGCCATAAGCCGCGCCGAGCGGCTCATAGACATAATGGATCTCACGGTTCAGCCCCGCGAACATGGCGGCGTAGCGCGTACGCGCCAGCGCCGGATCGGGCCGCGCGCCGACATAGCGCACCGGGCGGCCGACCACGATCCGTTGGGGCAAGTCCTGCAGTGCATCATCGGCGTGCGCCGTGAGGTGATCGAGGAAAGTGCGCCCCAGATCCTCGAACCGCAGCCGCTTGGTGAATATCTGCGCATGCTCGAACGTGGTGCTGGCGGCGACCGACTTGAACGATTGCAGGAAGCGCGAGCCTTGCGGGAAACCAAGGAATTCGGCGATGGCCCAAGGCCCCGCCTCGTGCTCCAGCCCGCCCCGCACAGCATCATCCTGCCAGAAGCACAGCGCCGAACGGAACACCGCGCTGGTGCCTGCAGGCGCGGCAAAATCGACAAGCCGCGCTGCGCCGTCTCCCGCCGTGCGCGCCACGACGGAATTGGTCGTGCCGAAGTCGATGCCGACTGCAGGCACGGGGGAAATCAGAGCAGACATGGAAAGACAGGACTTTCAGGGAACGCGCCAAAGCGCTGTCAGGGAGGCAGGATGGCAGGAACGGGGGCATGCTCTACCCAGCCGACTCCTTGGGCATCACATTGTATTTGCGCACTTCGTCCTGGCTCAGGCAGTAGCGCGTGGTTTTGTTCTGAGCGGTCGCAACCGCCTGCTGCTTGTACATCACCTCAGTGAGCAGCTTGCGGCTGATGCCCATGCGGATGAGGAAATCGTTGTCCTCGCTCGCGAGCAGCGCGCTGTCCTGCTCGATCTGGCCGATCAGGCGCGTGGTCTCCGCGCTGCCTTCCTCAACCGAGATCTCGATCGTGTCGCGGTCGCCGGTGTGGGTGAACATGTGGACCATGAACACGCCGCCCGGATCGACGAAGCGGCGGTCGCCGCCCATGAAAACGAAGTTGCACGCCGAAAAGCAGGTCCACCCCTTGGGAATGCGCGTGACCATGCCGGGATAGCTGCGGATCACTTTCCCCGCCAGATTGCCTGCGCGCGCATCGCCGCCGCGCGATTTGATCCAAACTTCCTCGATCCGCTCATCGCCATCGAGCACGGTCTTGAGCCGCTGCGGCAGCGTCGCATCAATGATTCCATCCGCGATCAGCACATGCTTGCCGTTCATATCTGTGGCGCCCAGCGTGATGGCCTTGGCCTGCCCCCAGTCGGGCTGCATGGGACACGAAGGGTTGTCCTTGTCCATCACCAGCGCAACCGGCTTGGCTGCGATGAGGCTGACGGCTGCTACTGCCAGCGCAAGCGAACGGAAACGCGCCATATTCAGGCCATCAACGCATAGCGCGCCGAGCCACGCTTGCGGCACATGCGCTTGTTGGCAGTGGTTTCCTCGCCGTTCACGATAATCACGTCACTCACCGTGATGCACTGCATCCCGCCTTGATCATTGTCGTTGCGCGCCACAACGGTCGATGTGCCGGACACATTCTCGCGCGTGCCGGAAGTCCACGCGGAGGAGGCACCGACCGGCGGGGGCGCAGTGTCGCCATCCGCACCGCGCGTGGCCTCGATCGTGGCGCTAGCGGCTTGTTTCTGCTCGGCCGGATCGAGCTTGCAGGCGATGGCGTTGGTCAGCGTGCCGGCGACCTCCGCAGTCGGGAAATAGCTCGACACCCCGGCTGAACTCGCCGCGCGGCCGAGGCTTTGGCCGATCAGCCCGCCAAGCACCGAAGAGCCCTCACTCTTGCTCCGGCCCTTGGGGCAACCGTCCGATGTCTTGGACGCGTTGCTGGAGGGTGTGGGGAATGATGGGAGACTGAACCCGCCGAACTGCGCGCTGGCGCTCGTCGCGATCAGGCACCCGCTGGTCAGCACACCGATGGCAGCGCTAAGCCGGCGGCGGGAAAACGACAGAAACGTGTTCATCACACCCGAATCCTTGGTTCATGCGGCCGGACCGACACCCCGTGCGCGGCCGGCCCTGCAAGATGGCCTCGTTATGTTACGATGCCCCCTCTTGCACCCGAGGGATTACATCGCCGATGATCCCGGTAGCAAGCGAAGCCAAGCGGAGGTGTGATGTGCGTCAATCACGCGTCGGACAAGCGCCATCGCGGCGGTTGCGTCGCGGAAACGGCAAATTGATGCGAAGATGGAAGAAGTGGTGGAGCCTAGCGGGATCGAACCGCTGACCTCCTGCATGCCATGCAGGCGCTCTCCCAGCTGAGCTAAGGCCCCACAATCTTCGCACGGAATACCGCTGGAGGCATCCGGACCGGCAGCATTTCGCCGGGAGCCGGGCCTTTATGCGAGGCCCAGCGCGCTGGCAATAGCATTTTTGCCGCTAGCGGGAAATCACCGCCGGAGTGCCGGGCCGGGAAAGCCGCGCTCCGGCGGCGGCGATCAGCTTTCCTCGTCGCCGTCGTCGTGGCCGGGCACGCCGAGATCATCGTCACCGCCCAAATCGACATCGTTGTCCGGCGAATCGGTATCCTCGTCGATATCCAGATCCTCGTCGGCCAGGTCGACGTCGGGAACCGCCTCGACCTTCTCCTTCTGGATCTCCTCATAGGGGATCGGCTGTTTGGACTTGAGCACCGGCTCGGGCGTCCAAGTATACCTGCACTCGACGCAGGTTACTGGATCGTCCTTGCCCATGTCGTAGAAGCGGGTGCCACACTTCGGGCAGCCGTGCTTTGCGCCCCATTCAGGCTTGACCATGGATATTCCTCAGGTTCGCGCCCGCTGCAAAATGCGTGGGCGCCAGATACGTGATGCTTGATGGGTGCTCTGCAGCGGGGAATCAAGCGCGGCGCGCGCCTTGCCATAGGCGCGGGGCGCTGTCAAAAGCCCGCGCTTGCCGGTTCCTACCCGCCGCCTGTCGATTTAGAAAGAGCTTGCCCGTGCAGTCAGCCGATTCCTCCACCCCGCACCCCCGCCGCTTTGCCGCTGCCGGGCCGCTGACCGGAAGAATCCGCGTGCCGGGGGACAAGTCGATCAGCCACCGCTCGATCATGCTGGGCGCGCTCGCGGTGGGCCGCACACGCGTGACAGGGCTGCTGGAAGGTGAGGATGTGATGTCCACCGCCGCCGCGATGCGGGCTATGGGCGCGACCATCGAGCGGCTTGAGAGCGGGGAGTGGGTGATCGACGGCGTCGGTGTTGGCGGGTTGCTGCAGCCGCGCACCGCGCTCGATATGGGCAATTCGGGCACATCGACGCGGCTGCTGATGGGCCTGGTTGCCAGCCATCCGATCACCGCCACGTTCATCGGCGATGCCAGCCTTTCCAAACGGCCGATGGGCCGGGTGATCGACCCGCTCTCGCAGATGGGCGCGGATTTCACTGCGGCACCCGGCGCCAATGGGGGAGGCCGCTTGCCCCTGACCTTGCGCGGGATCGCGCCAGCTGTGCCGATCACATACCGCCTGCCCGTCGCCTCGGCGCAGGTAAAGAGCGCGGTACTGCTCGCGGGCCTCAATACGCCCGGTATCACCACGGTGATCGAGCAGGTACCGACCCGCGACCATTCCGAACGCATGCTCAAGGGCTTCGGCGCAGAGCTGACGGTCGAGATCGCGGCGGATGGCACACGCACCATCCACCTCACCGGCGAGGCGGAACTCAAGGCCCAGACGATCGAGGTGCCTGGCGACCCATCCTCCGCCGCGTTTTTCGTCGTTGCCGCGCTGCTCCTACCGGGCTCGGATCTGGTGATCGAGAATGTCGGGCTCAACTCTACCCGTGCCGCGCTGTTTGGCGTGCTGCGCGATATGGGCGGTTCGATCGAAGAACTGGACCGGCGCGAGGTGGGCGGAGAGCCGGTGGCCGACCTTCGCGTTCGGCATTCGCCGCTGACCGGCATCTCGGTCGATCCGGCAGTGGTGCCGAGCATGGTCGACGAGTTTCCCGTGCTTTTCGTGGCGGCGGCACTTGCCAGCGGCCGCACGGTGACGACCGGCCTCGAAGAACTGCGCGTCAAGGAAAGCGACAGGATCGCGGTGATGCGCATGGCCCTGGAACTCGCGGGCGCGCGTGTCACTGAAATGAAGGACGGCCTCGTGATCGACGGCACCGGCGGAGAGCCCCTGTCAGGCACGCCCGAGGGCGCCGAGGTTGCCACCCACCTCGATCACCGTATCGCCATGAGCATGGCCGTGGCGGGCCTCGCGAGCCGCGCAGGCGTGATGGTGGACGACACCCGCCCGATTGCCACCAGCTTTCCGGTGTTCGAAGCGCTGCTGGCCCAAGCTGGTTCAAATGGGGTGAGCGCCGCATGATCATCGCGGTCGATGGCCCAACGGCTTCGGGCAAGGGCACCATCGCCAAGGCGCTCGCCGACCATTTTGGCCTGCCCCATCTCGACACCGGGCTGCTTTACCGTGCGGTGGGGCTACAGGTGGCGCTCAGTGGCGGCAATCCGGATGATCCGGAGGATGCGCTGGCGGGAACAGGGTTCCCGGAGAGCCTGCTGAATGATCCAGCGTTGCGCAGCGAAGAGACCGGAGGGCTGGCCAGCCGCGTTTCCATTCACCCGGCTGTGCGCGCTGCCTTGCTTGCACGCCAGCAGGCCTTCGCCGCGCAGCCATCCGGCGCGGTGCTCGATGGGCGCGATATCGCCACGGTGATCGCGCCGCAGGCCGAGGCGAAGCTTTTTGTCACCGCCAGTCTTGCTGCCCGGGCATTGCGCCGCTGGCTGGAAATGCAGCGGCGCGGCGAGGCCGTTACGCGCGAGGCGATCGAGAAGGACCTTGCCGCGCGCGACGAGCGCGACCGAACGCGCGCAACTGCGCCGTTGCGGCAAGCGGAGGGCGCAGCGCTGCTCGATACCTCCGCCCTGCCCCCCGAAGCCGCGATTGCCGCCGCCATCGCGCTGGTTGAGAAGCAGATCGCAAGTTCACCAACTTGACTCGTATCGACGATCATTCATAACGCGGTATATATCGCGTTATGGAGAGGATCATGAACGACATCGTGCGGGACATGGGGCCGGTGTTTCTGGGCAGCCGGCTCAAGCGGCTGGCCGAACGCATGCAGGCCGAGGCGGCGATTGCCATCAGCGAGGCGGGTCTGACCTGCCAGCCCGGACACATGGCGCTGCTGGCCGCGCTGGCAGGCGGTGCGAAAAGCGTGACGCAGCTCGTCGCCGCCGTCGGTACCAGCCAGCCCGGGGTCACCCGCGCGCTTGGCCAGCTCGGCCGGATGGGCCTCGTCAGCGCGGCCCGGGGCAGCGACCAGCGCCGGCGGCTTGTCACGCTGACGGCGGACGGCCAGGCGGCTTATGCCCGTGCCCGCGAAACGATCTGGCCACGCATGGGCTCAGCCGTCGAATCCCTCCTTGCGGGTATTCCCGGCGATTTCCTCGCGCAAGTGGGGCTTATCGAGGACGCACTGGCCGAGCGGTCCCTGCTGGCAAGGGCGCGACCGGCCCTCACCATCCGTGAATACAGCGACGACCTCGCGCAGCATTTCCACGACATCAACGCCGAGTGGATCGAGGCAATGTTCGTGCTCGAGCCTGTCGACCGCGAGGTGCTGGAGAACCCGCGCGAGAAGATCGTCGCGCCTGGCGGGATCATCCTCTTCGTCGAAGCGCCCGGACTCGGCGTAGTGGGCACCTGCGCGCTCAAGCCCACCGGCGGCGCGAGCTATGAGCTGACCAAGATGGGCGTGCGGGAAAGCGCGCGCGGGCTTGGCGCGGGCGCGTTCCTGCTGGAGGCGGTGATTGCGCGGGGTTTGGAAATCGGTGCCGATCCGCTCTACCTCCTCACCAACAAGGCCTGCGCGGCGGCCATCCACCTTTATGAAAAACTCGGCTTCCGGCATGACGCGGGGATCATGGCGGATTACGGCGCGCGCTATGCCCGCTGCGATGTGGCGATGAGATATGGCGCGTGATCGGCGCGCACCCGATAAACTGCGTAGGGCCTGAATCTGACCCTGCCCCTGCCGTCCTAACGCATGTGGTAAACACCTTAAGGCAGGAGCGGGCCGATGGTCGAGGAGTTGGGCGAGGTTGAGCATATCAACGGACGCCGCGCGAGGCGGGTGGGCTTTGAAATTCCGGTGCGCTGCAAGCACGGGCTGGTCCGGTCAACGGTCATGCTTAAGGACCTCACGACCCACGGCGCGCGGATCGAAGGCATTCCCCCCCAGCGCATCGGCGAATCGATCACGCTGTTTCTGCCCGGCCTGGCGCCCAAGATCGCTTTCGTGATCTGGTCACACGATAAGACCTCCGGGCTCGAATTCGAATTGCCGCTGCACGAGAATGTTTTTGCGACACTTGTCGCCGATTTCGCCATCGGCCATCTTCAGAAACTGGAACTGGGCCGCCCGGCCGCGGACAAACCCGAAATCCCCCCGGCGCGCCACGCGGCCTGAGGGCACAGTTGCCGGACGCAAAAGCGGGGCCCTGCCCAGCATTCGCCCTTGCATCTTCAGCGATTCCCGCTAAGGGCCAGCGCTTCCGCAGGCGGGCTCAGCCCAATGCGGGAACCTAGGAAAGCCGGAGGGGCCCCGCAAACCCGCGGATCAGCCAGCGATCGGTTAGAGTATTGAAGGACGCATGACACATGCCGCTTTACGAGCATGTCTTCCTTGCGCGTCAGGATCTGAGCCAGGCTCAGGTTGACGCGCTGGCCGCCAACGCCACCGAAATCGTCACGACCAACAACGGCACGGTTACCAAGACCGAGACCTGGGGTCTGCGTTCGCTGGCGTACAAGATCCAGAAGAACCGCAAGGCGCACTTCGTGCTGCTCGATATCGACGCGCCTGCCGGCGTTGTCGCCGAGCTCGAGCGCCAGACCGCGATCAACGAAGACGTCATCCGCTTTATGACCGTGCGCGTGGACGAACACGAAGCCGGCCCGTCAGTGATGATGCGCAAGAACGACCGCGAGCGCACCCGCCGCCGCGAACGCGAAGGGGAATAATCCATGGCCCGTCCGTTTTTCCGTCGCCGCAAGTCGTGCCCGTTCTCGGGCAAGGGTGCCCCTGTCATCGACTACAAGGACGTGCGCCTGCTTCAGGGCTTTATGTCCGAGCGTGGCAAGATCGTGCCTTCGCGCATCACCGCCGTTTCTGGCAAAAAGCAGCGTGAGCTGGGCAAGGCGATCAAGCGCGCCCGGCACATCGGCCTGCTTCCCTACATCGTCAAGTAAGGAGCGCCAGACATGCAGATCATCCTGCTCGAGCGCATCGAGAAGCTGGGTTCCATCGGCGACGTCGTCACCGTCAAGGACGGTTATGCCCGCAACTTCCTGCTGCCCAACAAGAAGGCGCTGCGCGCCAACGACGCCAACCGCAAGGTCTTCGAATCGAAGCGCGCCCAGATCGAGGCCGACAACGCCACGCGCCGCGAAGAAGCCAAGCTCGAATCCGCCAATGTCGAAGGCAAGGAAGTGGTGCTGATCCGCGCCTCGTCCAACTCCGGCCAGCTCTATGGCTCGGTTTCGGTGCGCGACATCGTCGATGCACTGGTCGAACAGGGCGCCAAGGTGACCAAGGCCATGGTCGTGCTCGAACGTCCGATCAAGGCGATCGGCGTATCGACCGTCAAGGTCTCGCTGCACCCCGAAGTGTTCGTGACCGTGAAGGTCAACGTCGCCCGTTCGGCCGACGAAGCCGCGCTGCAGTCGCAGGGCGTCGATGTCATCGATGCGATGTTCGACAACGAGGCGGGCGGCTTCACCGAAGCGTATGACCCCAATGCAGAACCGGGCGAAATCCCGGCCGACCTGCTTGAGGACAGCGCCGCCGACGCGGACGCCTGAGAACCGGATAGCAACGCAAGCACGGCCTCGGCCAAAGAGACAGGAGGGGCGCCCGGAAACGGGTGCCCCTTTTTCATGGGCACGGTGCGGGAGCGCCAGTGCAGATCACGCAGATCTTCGGTCATCGCGCGTTGAACGCGGCGGACATCTTCCTGTTCTGAAGACTTTATATCGGGCCGCAGATCGCGGCGGCATAAAAAAGGGCGCTCCCGGCCGGGGGCGCCCTTCTTTTTTCCGGCCATCCAATCGGGTCAGCCTTACATCAGGAAGTCTGCCGCGATCAGGGCACTACTGCTCGTCACCAGGATCGCGAAATCCGCGATCTTGTCGCCGTTCACGTCGCCCGAGATGAGCCACTGCGTGCCTTGCGCCGCAACGGTAAGCGCGCCGTGCGTGCCGTCGAAGGCGGTCACCAGCTTGAACACGCCGTCGCCTGCATCGGCGCCGTTGGCATCGATCTTGGACAAGTCGATGAGATCGTGGTCGGTGCGCGAGAAGTCGGTGATCGTGTCGCGCCCTTTGGCATCGGCCGTCGAATCCGCCAGGCTCTGGAACACGAACCAGTCCGCACCGGCGCCACCCTTGAGGCCGTCGGCACCAAGCCCGCCGATCAGCTTATCATTCCCGCCATTGCTGACCATCCAGTCGTTGCCGGCGAGGCCGTTCAGCACGTTGTCGCTGTCGTTGCCGGACAGCGTGTTGGCACCCGCGTTGCCGGTCCCCGATAACTTCCCGGTGCCGGTGAGCGCGAGAATTTCGATATTCGCGCCCAAAGTGAAGCTGACGCTCGAATTGACACGATCGGTACCGCCGCCGGCATTCTCGGTCACGGTGTCGCCCACATTGTCCACGGTGAAAGAATCGTTGCCACCCTGCCCGGCCATGGCGTCCGCGCCGAGACCACCGTCGATCCAGTTGGCTTCACCGTTGCCTTCGATGTGGTTGTCCATTGCATTGCCAATGGCGTTCTTGGCCGAACCGGTAAGGAACAGCACCTCGACATTGTTGGTCAGCTTGTAGTTGACCGATGCATAGACGAAGTCGCGCCCCTCGTTGGCCTTCTCGGTCACGGTGTCCGTGACCGACGACACGATATAGGTGTCGAAACCGGCGCCGCCGACCAGCGTGTTGGAGCCCGATCCGCCGTCAAGCCGGTCGTTGCCGAGGCCGCCGTTCAGCACATCGACGCCCGCGCCGCCATCAAGGCGGTCGTTACCAGCACCGCCGGTAAGGACATCGTTCCCGTCACCGCCCGAGATGGTATCGTCACCGGCCAGACCGTCGATCGTGTCCGTACTAAAACCACCCGTGATGACATTGGATTTGTAATTGCCGGTGATCTTGATCGTGGCGCCGCTGCTGACCACAAGGTTCTCTACGCCGTCGCCCATGACGTAGGACGGTATACCGCCGCCCGTAATGGTGACCGTGTCGATGCCGCCGTTGAAGCCGGGGTCTTCGCGGACCGCGTCGCCGACATTATCGACCCAGTAGAAATCGTTGCCAGTGCCGCCGAACATGGTGTCCTTGCCGAGGCCGCCGATCAAGGTGTCGTTACCCCCGCCGCCGTTGAGCGTATCATTGCCCTGGCCGCCATCGAGCATGTTGGCGTTGGCGTTGCCGGTGATCGTGTTGTCGTTGCCATTGCCGGTGCCGTTGACCGCGAGGCCCTTGAGCATCAGTGTCTTGGCATCGCCGGCCAGCTTGCTGTTGAGCCCTTGCGTGACGGTGACATTCGGCGCAGATGCGCTGCCCAGCAGCGGCGAAGTCCCCGGGCCCGGCGCGGGAAGCGGCGTCGTGCCGAGAAGCTCGTTGAGCCAGTAGGTGACCGTGTCGACCCGCGCGTTGGCATTGCCGTCCTCGTTGAGGAAACGGTCCCACTTGGTATCGAACCCGATATGATAGATGCCGTCCATCACGGTATCGATCGCGGATTCGCCGAGCAGATAGCTCGCGCCATGATCGCCCTGAACGAGGTGGAAGCCGGTTTCGACCATGTTCTCGTCGTTGCCGTGCGCGGCGAGAAAGGCGGCTGAATTGTTGGCGCGGATGTAGTCGGACAGGTCGTAGACTTCGGCCACGGTGAGGTGGCCATCGTCCATCGCGCCGGTTGCTTTGATCGCATCGACGATGATGTGGTTGAGCTTATCGGCCGCCGCCGCGCCCTCGCGGATCTGGGTCGCGGAGTTGTTGTTTATCAGCCCGACGTCCTCGCCGATGATCTGGATCAGCTGGTCGAGCCCGGTTCCGGTCGTGCCAAGCGGGCCGTCATAGGCCTTGGGCAACCCGCCGGCCGGCATCGCACCGTTGCCGGCAAGCGCAGCCTTGTAGTCCTCAATCGAGGCGTAGAGCCGGTCGGCGCTGACCGGATCGCCATCGAGTTCGAGCCGCAAGCCTTCGGGGCCATTGTTGTCGAAGTAATAGAGATCGACCGCATAAAGACCGGACTTGGGAATATCGATCGACTTGCTCGTGCCGGTGAAGCCGCGGCCAGTGGCATAACTGGAGAGTTCATCGCCGCCGAGCTTGAGCAGGAAGCCGTCATCGGAACGGACGTTGACGAGGTGCGAGCCTGCCTCGAGCCAGATGTAGCCTTTGAGGTGCAGGCCGATTGTGTTCATCGCCGTTTCGCCGCCGCCGTCGGTCAGCTTGGCCTTGCCATCAAGGAACTGGTTGAGCGTTGCGACTTCCTTGAAGCCGCCAAAGTTCACCGTGGTGGCAGTGAGGTGATAGTTGGCGGACTTGGTCGCCGCTTGCGCGATGAGGTCGTCGATCGAATCAAAGCTGGTACCGCGATCGAACACTTCGCCAAGCAGCCCGGTGCCCGCGCGGACCGCAGCCTGATCGCCTTCGAGCGCCGCAGTCCCGACCCACTGCGCCGGAAGAGCCCCGGAGTGGTTGACGCCGCGCACCTCGAAATTGTCGAGAATCCGGTCATAGACCGTAAAGTTGGATACTTTCCCGTCGAGATTGCTGTCAGTCTGGCTCGCATGGCTGGCATCGCGGTTCCAGGAGCCTGCGCCGATCACCAGGCTGCGGGCATTGGGGCCAAGCCCGCTGGTGGCATCGACATCAGCGGCTACGCGTTTGCCGTTGAGAAACACACCGAGGCCATCCTGCCCGAATGTGATCGCCAGGGAATACTGCCGCCCACTCTCGATGGTCACGCCATCGGCCTTGATCCAGTAATCGCGGCTGCCATCCTGCAGCAGCACGTAAAGCTCGCCGTCATTGATGAAGGCGGTCATGTCGCCATCGGCGTTGCTGCTGCCATCCTTGGAGAAGATCACGTGCGTCTTGCCATCATCGGCATGGTTGGCCGTGAAATCGAGCGCGATCGTGCCCTCTGCCACGCTGGTTGCGGGCAGCGTGCCAAGATCAACGGCGCCCTTTGTGCCGTCATTCACCACGGTCAAAGCGCGGCTGAACACCACGTCGGCTTTGAGCGAGTTGGAATCGACGGCCGCACGGTTGCTGTGCAGCGAGCCGGAAGAGAGATCCTTGGCCAGCAGCAGGCTGATCCAGTCCGAAGTGTCGGAAATGCGCTGGTTGGCGTTGCCGTCCTCGTTCTCGAAGCGGTCGCCGGAAATCTTGAAACCGATATGGTAGATGCCATCCGCGACGGTATCGACCGAGAGATCGCCATAGATGTAGTTGCGCCCACCATCGCCCTGCGCATAGTGGAGACCGCTCTCAAAGGCGCCTTCGTCGTCACCGTGGAGCTTGGTCCATTCGTCGAGCTTGTTGACGATGATCCAGCGGTTGAGATCGACCATATCCATGGAATCGAGCTTGTTGTCGTCGGCAACCCCCGTTTCCTTGATGGCCTGGATCATGAGCTTGGCCATGCCGTCGGCGGCAACGGCGGCATCGTTGATCTGCTTCTGCGAGATCTTGTGGTTGAGCCCGATATCGTCAAGCAACCGCTCGGTGAGCATGTCGAGCCCGGTGCCGGTGGTGCCGTGGATCTGCACATCGCCCTTGGCGTTCTTCAGGGTGCCTGCGGCAAGCTCGGGCTCGAGAAATGTGTTCAGCCAATGAGCCACGTCATCCACCGCGGGGCCCCAGTAGTTGCGCGGGCTGGTGAGGTGGCCATCCTTGATTTCGAAGGCCAGACCGTAAAGGCCCTCAAGCACCCGGTCGACACCAGCCTCTCCGAACACGCGTGTGACCGCGCCTTCTCCCGAAACCTGCTGAAACCCGGTTTCAATTCCGTCCTTATCGGTCCCGTAAAGCGACGTAAACTTCGCCAGGGACGTGGAGTGCAAGAACGTGTTCAACGAGTAGACGTCGGAAGTGGTGATCTCCCCGTCATTCGCCAGGCCCAAAGTCTTGATGGCCTGCACGATCAGGCCGTTCATTCCGTCGGCCGCAGCGGCACCTTCCCGGATCGCGGCGCCGGACGTACCCATATTCAGCCCATAATCATTGGCGATCAAATCGATAGCCCGATCAAGGCCTGTCCCGGTAGTCCCTACGATCCCCATCGTGCATCTCCCTCGTTGCATCGCCATATGCGCAGAGCATGCCCAAGGAGTTTTTAAGTACAATGGCTGCGGAACACCCCTAAGGCGTTAACCAATAGCTTTAGAATCCTGCGGCGGCGCGGGCACTATGGGGCCTCGCTCAACCTGCCATTCGGCATTTGATCCCAATGGCTTGTCGGCATAAGCTGGTTGAAATTCGTCGAGAGGCCGCCATGAAATTTACACATGCCATCGCTCTATCGGCACTCCTCATCGGAGTTGCGCCAGTTTCTGCTGCAGAAAAAGGTTCCCAATTATTCGGCGAAGCGAAAATTGAACGGGACGAGTGGGGGATCGCCCACGTCTCGGGCAAGACCGATGCCGACGCAATTTACGGAATGATCTACGCGCAAGCCGAAGATGACTTCCCCCGAATCGAGCGCAACTACCTTGTCAGCATGGGCCGTCTCGCCGAAGCGGAAGGGGAAAAGGCCGTGTGGCAAGATCTGCGCCAGCGCCTCTGGATCGACCATGAAGCGTTAAAGGCAGACTACGCGCGCAGTCCGATATGGCTGCGCAAACTGATGGATGCCTGGGCCGCTGGACTTAATGATTACCTCGCTGATCACCCCGAGGTGAAGCCCAAAGTGCTCACCCGCTTCGAGCCGTGGATGGCGCTGAGCTTCAGCGAGGGCAGCATCGGCGGCGATATCGAGCGGGTGCGGCTTTCGCAGCTTGAGGCGTTCTACGGCCGCCGCCAGGTCGCCATGACCGAGGACGAACGCGGGCTGCTGCCGCGCGAGCCGCAAGGCTCCAACGGGATCGCGATTGCCCCATCGCGCACCGAAAACGGCCATGCGCTGCTCTTGATAAACCCGCACACCAGCTTCTTTTTCCGCTCTGAGCAGCAGGTCACCAGCAAAGAAGGTCTTAACGCCTATGGCGCGGCCACTTGGGGGCAGTTTTTCATCTATCAGGGCTTCAACCAGAACGCGGGCTGGATGCATACCTCCAGCGGGGTCGACAATGTCGACGAGTTTGCCGAGACCGTTGTCGAGCAGCCCGGCCAGCCCCCGGCTTATCAGTGGGCCACCGGGCTCCGTGTTGGCGAGGGCCTGAAGCCGTTCCGCAGCCAGATCGTGAAACTCGCGGTGCGGCAGGCCGATGGCGCGCTTAGCACCCACAGCTTCACCACCTATGCAAGCGAGAACGGCCCGATCGTGCGCGAGGAAGGGGGTAAATGGATCGCCTTCGCGCTGATGTACAAACCGGTGGAAGCGCTGCAGCAAAGCTTCCTGCGCACCAAGACGCACGACCTCAAGAGCTTCCTCAAGGTCGCCGATCTCAAGGCCAATTCATCCAACAACACCCTGTTCGCTGACAGCAAAGGCGAGATCGCCTATCTCCACCCCCAGTTCGTGCCGATCCGCGATGACGGCTTCGATTGGCAAAAGCCTGTCGATGGCAGCAATCCGCTGGCGCGCTGGAATGGCTTGCACACGGTTTCCAGCTTGCCCAACGCGATCACCCCAGCAAACGGCTGGGTGTTCAACGTGAACAACGCGCCGTGGACCGCCGCCGGGCCGGACAGCCCGAAGGCGGCGGACTTTCCGCGCTACATGGATCAAGCGGGTCAGAACGCGCGCGATGCCCATGCGCGGGCCGTGCTGGGTGATCGCCGCGACTTCACGCTCGATCGCCTGATGGCCGCCGCCTATGATCCCTGGCTCCCCGCGTTCGACCGCCTGCTGCCCCCGCTGATGGCCGCGCATGCCGCAGCGCCCGATGCGCAGCGCGACGGCCCGATCAAGCTGCTGGGCGGCTGGGACCACAAATGGGCGCTCACCTCCACCGCCACCAGTCTCGCGGTAGGCTATGCCGAGGCGCTTTGGTCGCGCGTTGCGACGCAGAGCGATGGCGACGAGGAAAGTCTGTGGGAGCGCATGAACAATCGCGCCACCGATCCCCAGCGCCTCGCCGCACTCGATGACGCCGTGAACCGCCTCGTCGGCGATTTCGGTTCGTGGCAGGTTCCTTGGAGCCAGATCAACCGCTACCAGCGCAACGACGGCGCGATCAGCCAGGTGTTCGACGATGCCAAGCCGAGCGCGCCGATCCCGTTTGCCAGCGGCAACTGGGGCAGCCTCGCCTCGTTCGGCGCGCAGCGCTACCCCGGCACCAAGCGCATGTACGGGACCAGCGGCAACAGTTTTGTCGCGGTAGTCGAGTTCGGCCCGAAAGTCCGCGCCCGCGCCGTCAGCATCGGCGGCGAGAGCAATGATCCGGCCAGCCCGCACTTTGCCGATCAGGTCGATCGCTATGCGCGCGGCAATCTGCGCCCGGTATACTTCTACCCGGAAGACCTTGCCGGGCATGTCATCTCGGCCAAAGTGGTGAAACGGCGCAACTGACGCGCGCCCATCCCCCTACTTCCAAAGGTCACGATGCAAAGCTAAGACTGGGACCATGGATCACCTCGCCTCCGTGCTCGACGAGCTCTCCCGCATCTATGACACTGCCATTACCCTGCTCCGGGCCGACGTGATGGCCTATGCCGCCCACGGCACGCTGCCGCCGGACGAGCGCCGCCATGATGGCAGCTACTGCTACCCGGAGCTGCGCATCCACTTCGCGGGCGAACCCAGCCTCGAGCCCACCGGCCATTCGTTCGGGCGGCTGAGCCAGCGCGGCACATATGCCTGCACGGTCACCCGCCCAGCCCTCTTCGCGGACTACCTGACCGAGCAGCTCGGGATCATCCTGCAGGGCTTCGACGTGACGGTCGAAGTAGCGGTCTCCCGCCAGGAAATCCCGTTTGCCTATGTGCTCGATGGCAGCCTTGGCGCGCAGATGGGCCAGATCGGCCCGCAGGAACTGGCCCGCCATTTCCCCGCCGCCGAACTGGCGCAAATCGGCGACGAGATCGCGGACGGTGAATACATCGTCGGCGATGGCCCCCTCCCGCTCTCGCTGTTCGACGGCCTGCGCACCGATTTCAGCCTCGCGCGGCTCGCGCACTACACCGGCACCCCGGCCGAGGACTTTCAGCGCTACATCCTCTTCACCAACTACCACCGCTACGTGGATGAATTCGTCGACTGGGCTGGCAAGCAGCTCGGCACCGGCGATTATGTCGCGCTCTCGGGCGCGGGCGGACTCACCTTGGATGCGCCGACCGACAATGCGCGCGCCCGGCTTTCGGACACTGCGTGGCGGCGGCACCAGATGCCCGCCTACCACCTGGTCGCGCCGGACCGCAGCGGGATCACGCTGGTCAACATCGGCGTCGGCCCGTCCAACGCCAAGACGATCTGCGACCACCTCGCGGTGCTGCGGCCCGAGGCGTGGCTGATGATCGGCCACTGCGGCGGCCTGCGGCCCACGCAGAAAATCGGCGACTATGTGCTGGCGCACGCCTACTTGCGCGATGACCACGTGCTCGATCCGGTGTTGCCGCCCGAGATCCCGATCCCGGCCATCGCCGAAGTGCAGGTCGCGCTCGCCCGTGCAGCAGAAATCGTTAGCGGCGCGGGCGGCAACGACCTCAAGCGGCGGATGCGCACCGGCACCGTCGTCACCACTGACGACCGCAACTGGGAACTGCGCTACTCGCACTCCGCCCGCCGCCTGAGCCTCAGCCGCGCGGTCGGCATCGACATGGAGAGTGCCACCATTGCCGCGCAGGGCTACCGCTTCCGCGTACCCTACGGCACCTTGCTTTGCGTCTCGGACAAGCCGCTCCACGGCGAACTAAAGCTGCCAGGGCAGGCCAACCGTTTCTATGAGGAAGCGATCTCCAGCCACCTCGCCATTGGGACCACGGCCTGCGAACTCCTCCGCGCCGAAGGGGCCAAGCTGCACAGCCGCAAACTGCGCGCGTTCAACGAGCCGCCGTTCCGCTGATTGGGGGCGGCTAAGTTGACACACTTGACACGGTCCTAAGAGAAAACTCGAGGGGACGATTCAAGCGGCGTTTCTTTTTGAATTTAAAGAATTTTTATCCAAATTCGTCCGGCCTCGCCAAACTGTGGCCCGACGCGGTCGCGTCCGGCCTGTTGGTAACGACTCTGCCGGCCCAGCGCCGCTCCTCCTCAACTGGCAGGCGATGCAGCCTTGCGGGCGGGGTACGGGGTGACGGGCGCGGGATGCTAAACCACAGTTCAAAGAGCGACGCGGGCCATGCCGGGAATGCGGCGTGTAGGAAAGGTGTTTAGCGGGTGGGGTGCGCAGCGTTTTTGCTGGGTGCGGTGCGGGTGATGGTTAAGCGATTTGGAGGTTATTGCACGCGTCACCGTAACTCCCACCGCAACTCTGGCGGCAGACAAACTCTACCAGATGTCCATCAGGATCGCGTGAGTATCCAGCGTAATAATCGGGATCGATATGAGGATGCGTTTTGGACTCGCGCAACCCGGTTCCGCCGGCTCCCTTTGCCAATTCAAAAGCTTGATCGACCAGTGGGCGCGAAATGCACGTAGATGCATCGTGCGCATTTGTTGTGACTATATCGCTTTCTCTTATTCAAAATGGCAGACTAGCATCTACGCCATATCCTGCTGGCGAGCCGTGGACCACCCTACTGATACCCAGCGGCGCCAAAACCAAATCGTAGAATGCGCACATTGCTTGAAAATTTCGCGTCGAAACTTCAAGATGATCAACCATCACGATGAGTTTTCCATTTATTATTGAAGTTTTAGAGGTTTTCTAAAAATTTCTTGGGTTTACGAATTTCAGATGCCCCAACGCCTATTTCCGTCCTCCGATCCAACGGGGGTAGATGGCACTCGCCGGGTAGGCTGCCGCATCATGGGCGGGGATAACCGTCAATTCGGGATCGCGCGCCATCAGTCGGTGAACACCGACGATCTCGGCGTCCATCTTCGGGAGGTCGAGATCGACCATTTGGCGCATTGCAAAAAACTTGTGAGCCGGCCGGGTAAAACCCTCAAGCGCCCAGGTAGTGTCGCCGGTCAGAAAGTAACGACGCCCTCCGGCATTCATGAAAAGGCCAACTGAGCCTGCGGTGTGCCCGGTCATCGGTACAAGTATAAGGCTGCGGTCGCCAAAAACGTCTAGTGACTGGCGATATTGTTCATAGGGTTGCGGTTTGAAAACAAACGGTTGCCATCCAATCTTTTTGGCATCGATTTGGCCCGGCAGGAACCCTTGATGGGCACCGCCGACACGCGCTTGCCGCAGTTCGTCAGCTTGGATCCAAACTTTCGCATCCGAAAAATCCTCTATGCCCCCGGCATGATCGAAGTGCAGATGCGAGGGAATGATGATGACCGGCCGATTGGGGCAGGGGTTGGTTGCGGCGATGACGTCAGCCGCCGGCGACAGCTTTTGATAGCGGAACGCCAGGCGTTGCAGCAGCGAGAATTCG
>JBJXEK010000065.1:0-2631 GCA_046155055.1 Novosphingobium sp.
CAACCATGTTCGGATTCGGCAAAACCAAAGCGCACAATGAAATCGACGCCCAAACCCTCCAGACGATGCTGGCAGATGGTTCGGCGCTGCTGATCGACGTGCGCGAACCGGATGAGTTTGCGGCCGAGCACATCCGGGGTGCAGTAAACGCGCCGCTCTCTGGCTTTGTTCCGCAGAATCTGCCCGAAGCTTCTGGCCGCACGATCGTGCTCCAGTGCGCGGGCGGCAAAAGATCAGCGCTCGCGCTCGATCAGTGCGCGAAAGCCAGACCCGCCATAGACACGCATCTCGCCGGAGGTATCGGGGCCTGGAAAACCGCAGGTCTGCCGGTCGAGCACGGCTGAAGCAAACGGATAAGGGAGCATTCGGCTGTGACCAAGTGGACATGGATTCTCGCCAGCGGGGCGATGGCATTGACAAGTTGCAGCAGCACCGCGCCCAGCGAATCGAGCCAGTCAGCCCTGCCGTCAGGCGAGCGGCTGACTGTGGCACTGGCTGAGACCGCCGACGTGAAAGTCGTTGGAGGCGAAATCACTACGCGCGACCAGGCGCAGGCGCTGGCGCGCATTCCAGGCACCCTGGTCAGCTTCTCCGTTCGCGCAGGTGACATGGTGTCCAAGGGGCAGCGAATCGGCACGGTCGTTGATTCGCGGCTTGGCTTCGACACCAGCGCGGCAGGCGCTCAGGTTGCCGCCGCGCAGGCCGAAGCCGCGCGGGCACGCGGCGATCTGGCGCGGGTGCAGGACCTGTTCAATCACAATGTCTACGCCAAGGCGCGGCTCGATCAGTCGGTCGCCATGGCGCGCGCTGCCGACGCCCAAGTCGCCGCCGCCCGCGCCCAGCAGAATGCGAGCGCCAGTGTGGCGGGGCAAGGCGCGGTACTGGCACCAACCTCAGGCCGGGTGCTTCGCGCCGACTTTCCCGCCGGTTCGGTCGTGGCACCGGGCATGTCGCTGGCGACGATTACCGCCGGTCCGCCAGTGCTGCGCCTCGATCTGCCGGAGTCATTGGCCAATGCCGTGCATGTCGGCGCGGCGGTCACGATTGCGCAGCAGGATTTGTCCGACGGGTCGCGCCGGGGACAGGTGACGCAGGTCTATCCTGCGATCGCCGGGGGCCGGGTACAGGTCGATGCGACCGTTCCCGGCCTCACCACCGAGCTGGTCGGACGCCGGGTCGGCGTCTCGATCGAAGTCGGGCGGCGGAAGGCCATCGTGATCCCGCGCCGGTTCGTGTCCACGCGCTATGGCATCGACTACGTTGATGTTCTGAGCGCCGACCGGCACGTGAGTGCAGTTGCAGTCCAGACGGCGCCGGCGAGTGATCCGGGCAGCGTCGAGATTCTGGGCGGGATCACGGCTGGTGATACCCTGTTCGCAGCCGGGCGGGCGAAATGAACCTGGGCCTATCCGGGCGCCTGACCCGCGCGACCATCTCATCTCCGCTGACCCCGCTGTTCCTGCTCGTGGCGATCGCGGTTGGCCTGCTCGCGCTGTTCACAATCCCGCGCGAGGAAGAGCCCCAGATCAGCGTGCCCATGGTCGATATGCAGGTCATGGCTCCCGGCCTTGCCGCGCCGGATGCGGTGCAGCTTGTCGGCATCCCGCTAGAGACGATCGTCAAGAGCGTCGACGGCGTCGAACATGTCTATACGCAGGCCGAAGACGACGGCGTTATGGTGACCGCGCGCTTCATTGTGGGCTCGAACCCCGAAGCCGCCGCCACGCGCATCGACGAGAAGCTGCGCGCCAACTGGGACCGCATCCCGGTCGGCATTCCCGAACCCAAGGTGACCGTACGGGGGATCAACGATGTCCCGGCAGTGGTCCTCACCCTCTCGCCCAAGGCCGGTGCTGCTGGGCACTATGACGATCAGGCGCTCTATGCGCTAGCCACCAAGCTGCGGACCGAGATCGCCAAAGTCGACAATGTCGGCCTCACCTTCCTCACCGGCGGACGCCCGGAAGAAATCCGCATCGCACCCGATCCGGGCAAGCTCAGCCAGTATGGCGTGCCGCTCGGCAGTGTGATCGATGCCGCTGCGCAGGCCAACCGCAGCTTTCCGGCCGGCAGCATCCGCGAAGGCGGGCAGGCTGTTTCCGTCACGGCAGGTCAGACGCTCGGTTCGGCACAGGATGTCGGCATGCTTACGGTGCGGTCAGCCAGCGGTGCCCCCGTCTATCTGCGCGATGTCGCCGCCGTATCGCAGGGCCCGCGCGAAGATCAGGCCCGTGCATGGCGCTGGGCCCGCAGCGATGGCCGCTGGTCGAGCGCGCCGGCAGTCAGCATCGCGATTGCCAAGCGTGCGGGCGCGAACGCCGTGGTGGTTTCGGATGCGGTGTTGCAGCGGCTGGAAAGCCTCAAAGGCAGCCTCATTCCCGACGGTGTTGATGTCGCGGTCACGCGCGATTACGGCGCGACCGCGAACGAGAAGGCGAACGAGCTCCTTTATCACCTCGCGCTGGCGACGGTTTCGATCATCATACTGATCGGCTTTGCCATAGGTTGGCGCGAGGCGGCGGTGACCGCCGTGGTGATCCCCACCACGATCCTGCTGACCATGTTCGCCTCGAACCTGATGGGCTACACGATCAACCGCGTCAGCCTGTTCGCGCTGATCTTCTCGATCGG
>JBJXEK010000066.1:0-25595 GCA_046155055.1 Novosphingobium sp.
GCAAAGAACACCGGGATCTGCAGGAAGATCGGCAGGCAACCGGCGAGCGGGTTGACGCCCTCAGCCTTGTAAAGCGCCATGATTTCCTGCTGCTGCTGCTGCTTGTCGTCCTTGAAGCGCTCCTGGATGACTTTCATCTTCGGCTGGATCGCGCGCATCGCGGCCATCGATGAGAACTGGCGCTGCGCCACCGGGAACATCATGCCGCGCACGATCACCGTGAGCAAAATGATTGCCGCGCCGAAATTACCCACCGCGCGAAACAGCGAATCGAGCAGCCAGAAGATCGGCTTTTCGAACCAGCGGAACCAGCCCCAGTCGATCGAGAGCGAGAAGTTGGGAATGCCCTGCGCCTCATAGGCTTCGAGCACGCGGTTTTCCTTGGCCCCGGCGAACAGGCGCACGCTTTGCGAGGTGGTCTGCCCCGCCGCGACAGTGACGGCCGGATAGATCAGGTCCGCGCGGAAGATGTCCGGCGCAACCGCGCGGAAATCGCCCTGTGGGCGCCCAGAACCATTGGCCGCGGCGTTCGGCGCGGAATCGGGGATTAGCGCAGAGAGCCAGTAGATGTCGGTGAAGCCGATCCAGTTGGCCTGGCCTGCGGGGCTGACGGTGCCGGCGGTTTTCACATCGCCATAGTTGTTGGCAAACGTCACCGCGCCGTCGAAAGCAGCGATCGGGCCCGAATGGACGTTCCATGTATCGAGGCTGGCGGTGCGGTCGGTGCGGTTGACGAGCGCGAAGGGCTTGACCGAAACCGGCGCACTGCCCGCGTTGGCGACCGACTGGGTCGCCGTAATCATGTAGTTCGCGTCGATCGCATAGCGGATCGCGAAAGTCTGGCCGGTCGGGTTGGTCCAGCGCAAAGTGACCGGCGTCGCGGGAGTAAGACGAGCGCCGTCTGCTTGCCACATCGTGTCTGCGGTCGGCGCGGCGACGCCATTCTGGCCGAGCCAGCCGAACTGCGCATAGTGCTGCGCCGGGGTGCCAGCAGGCGAGAACAGGCGCACTGGCGGGCTCGCCTTGTTGATCGTTTCGGTGTGGCGCGCCAGCGTAAGGTCGTCAACGAGGCCGCCCATCAGGTTGATCGAACCCTTGAGGCCCGGCGCGTCGACTGGCACCCGGTGCCCGGCGGCGAGCGACTGCGCCAGATCCTGCTTTTCGAGCGCTACATCGGCTGGAGCCTGAAGGCCGCCTTCGCGAGTCGGCTTAAGTGCAGGCACAGCGGTGGGCGCTCCGCCACCCTGAGCGGGTGCAACGGGCGCACCGGCCACTGGCGCGCGCTTCGCTGCGGGCGGGTAGTAGTACCGCATGCCCATGTCCCAGCCCACCAGCATCACGGCCATCAGGACCACTGCCAGGATCAGGTTGCGCTGATTTTCCACTATGCCTCGCGTTCTCGATTATTGGTGTCGGGATTGATTTTGGCCCCAGATCAGGGCACCGGATCGTGGCCGTGGCCACCCCACGGATGGCAGCGCAATAGCCGCTTCACTGTCAGCCAACCACCCTTAATCGCACCGTGTTTGCCCAGCGCCTCAATCGCGTACTGGGAGCACGAAGGGCTGTAGCGACACGAAGGCGGCAGGATCACCGAAGGCCCCAGTTGCCACAGCCGCACGAGCAGGATCAGCAGGCGCTTCATCCCTTCCCGCGTCCGTTTGGCTTGCCGCGCGGGGGACCATTTCGGCGCGGCGGATCGCCTTTCCCGGCGGCGGCCCGCGCGAGTGCCGCTTCCAGCTCGCCACGCAGCACTGCAAAATCACGCTCGATGCCGTTTTCCCGGCCGATCAACACGTGATCCGCACCGGCAAGGCCCTGCTCCGGCAGCACTTCGCGGGCCAGCGCGCGCAGGCGGCGCTTCATGCGGTTGCGCATGACCGCGTTGCCGATTTTCTTGGTAACGGTGATACCGAAGCGCAGCGAGCCATCGGCGCGCGCAAGCGGGTTGACCAAAAGCACGAAGCCGGGCCTTGCGACCCGGATCCCGTGGTTGGCGGCCAGAAAGTCGGCGCGCCTGGCGATGATCCCGAGCTTGGGAGCGCGCTGCCCGGCTATCAGGGCAAGCGCATCCGCCGCTGAAACGTCTGGAATCAGGCCGAAAGCTTCTTGCGGCCACGGGCGCGGCGGGCGCGCAGGATGTTGCGGCCACCGACCGTGGCGGAGCGGGTGCGGAAACCGTGGCGGCGGGCACGCACGAGGTTGCTGGGCTGGAAAGTGCGCTTCATCGGTGTGCTCTTTTCGCTCGAATCGAATCAGAATGCTCGGGTTTGCTGGCGCGCAACCGGGCGGAATCAGGAGCGGGCCGATACGCTGCGCTGCACGCGGCGTCAAGCATTGCCGCGTACTGTAGCCCGCAAATGCGCGGAATTGACTGCAATTCCGCTTGGTCTCGCCCAAGAAAAGAGGCCCGGCTGTTGCCAACCGGGCCTGAAAGTTTTGGGAGAGGATGCCTGAAAGGCCATTTTCATATGCAACTACCCTCATTTCTTCGCAAGTGCGAAATGAGCCATGACGGTTGCAATTTTTGCATGGCAGCAGGTTTGAAAGCATCCGATCGCAGGAAAAGCCGCTGAACGCGAACTACGCACCGCACTGCATCCGTTATCATTCGAAAATCAGATAGCGCTATTAGGTGCACTGCAGCACGAACCTTGATGGCTCCACCGAATCAATGCGCCAGCAGCAACGGCACCAGCGACTTATCGAGCAGTTCCCGCGAAACCCCGCCAAGCAGCAGCTCGCGCAGCCGGCTCTTGCCGAACAGGCCCATCACGATCAGCCCTGCACCAAGTTCGCGCGCGGTTTCCGCAATTGTCGCGGCGATCGTGCCATGGCGCTCGGTCTCGTGCACTTCGGCATGGATGTCGTGGCGCGAGAGATAACAAGCGGCGTCGCGCGCGGGGTAGCTGTCCTCCTTGTCGCGTACGGTCAGGATATGGACCGCGCTCGCCCGCGCCAGCAGCGGCAGCGCCGCACGCATCGCCGCCGCCGATTCGTGCCCACCATCCCACGCGAGCAGCACCGGGCAATCGAAGGTGAGCATCGGCACACCTTGGGGCAGCGCGAGCACGGGACAGCGCGAGCCGAGCGCAATTTCCTCCAAGGCCGGATCATCAAGGCTCGCCACAATGAGATCGGTAAAGCGCGCAGCGGCGGCCACACCCTCGATCCGGCCTTGATCGACCAACACGACATCATAGGCGACATCTTGCGGGGCCAGCCGCTTATCCAGGTCGACGCCGAGCTGTTCATCCGCCGCGCGCACTTCGTTAATCACTTCGGCCGAGAGCGCAGCGCCGCCGAACGGCTCCCATATCGCCATGGTGGCAAAGGGCGTGGCGATCTGGAAAGTGACATGGCCGCGCGCGATCCGTGCCCAAGCAAGGGCGGTTTCAACGCGGTCATCAAGCGTGGAGGCATTATCGGCCGGGCAGAGAATCGAACGCATCGGCATGTTCCTTTATTGAGGGGGACATAGCCGGACCATCCGCCGTGCGAGGAGGGTTCGCCATGATCCACGTCAAATCGTGCACTTGCCGGATAGTTCCCGCCCGCTATGGCGCGCATGGCAAGCGGCAGGAGCGCACATGACCTTTGCAGCGGTGATTTTCGATTTCGGGGGCGTGATCACCTCATCTCCGTTCGAGGCGTTCAACCGGCTCGAGGCCGAACGCGGCCTGCCCACAGACTTCGTCCGCAAGGTCAATGCCATCGATCCGGACAGCAACGCCTGGGCCCGGTTCGAACGCGCCGAAGTGAGCGCTGCCGAATTTGACGCGCTGTTCGCCGCCGAAGCCCGCGCGCAGGGCTTTGAATTGTCGGGCCGCGATGTGCTTGGCGTGCTGGCCGGTGCTGTCCGCCCCGCCATGGTCCGTGCGCTTGATCAGCTCACGGCCGCAGGTTTTCGCATCGCCTGCATCACCAACAATGTGCCGACGGGCCACGGCGGACTTGTGGGTGCCGGTCTGGCGCGCAGCACCGACCGCAGCGACGCGCTGGAGCAGATTTTCGCGCGGTTCGAACATGTAATCGAAAGCAGCAAGGCCGGTGTGCGCAAGCCCGATCCGCGCATCTATCTGATGATGTGCGAGAAGCTGGGGCTGGAACCAGCGTCCTGCGTCTATCTCGATGACCTCGGAGTCAACTGCAAGCCGGCCGCGCAACTCGGCATGGCCGCGATCAAAGTGGCCGGCGAGGCGCAGGCGCTCGCCGATCTCTCGGCGCTGGTTGGCCTCGCTCTGGGGTGACAAGATGGATTGCCGGGCGGCGCTGAAGCGCTAGAGATGCCCAAACAGCCTAGGGACCCAGACTCGCATGGCCAAGAAGCTTTACCCCGATGCCGCCGCCGCCCTCGATGGGCTGCTGCGCGATGGTTTGCTGATCGCCTGCGGGGGCTTCGGCCTGTGCGGCATCCCGGAACGCTTGCTCGATGCGGTGCGCGACAGCGGCGTCAAGGACCTGACCTTCGCCAGCAACAACGCCGGGATCGACAACGAGGGCATCGGCAAGCTGCTCCGCACACGGCAGGTGAAGAAGATGATCGCCAGCTATGTGGGCGAGAACAAGGAATTCGAGCGCCAATACCTTGCCGGCGAGCTTGAGACCGAGTTCTGCCCGCAAGGCACGCTGGCCGAGCGCATGCGCGCTGGCGGCGCGGGCATCCCGGGCTTCTACACCAAGACCGGCGTCGGCACCTTGGTGGCCGAGGGTAAGGAATCGAAAGTCTTCGACGGGCAGGAATACATCCTCGAGTGCGGCATCTTCGCCGATCTCGCGCTGGTCAAGGCATGGAAGGCCGACGAGACCGGCAACGTCGTGTTCCGCAAGACCGCACGCAATTTCAATGTGCCCGCCGCGCAGTGCGGCAAAGTCTGCGTGGTCGAGGTCGAAGAAATCGTGCCCACCGGCAGCCTCGATCCGGACAGCATCCACCTGCCCGGCGTCTATGTGCAGCGCCTGATCGTGGGTTCGCCCTATGACAAGAAGATCGAGTTCCGCACCACCCGCAACACGGACGTTGGTTGATGACAAAGCATGATGGCATGACCGCAGGCTGGACCCGCGACCAGATGGCCGCCCGCGCTGCGCGCGAATTGCAGGACGGCTTCTATGTGAACCTCGGCATCGGCATCCCGACGCTGGTGGCGAACCATATCCCTGAAGGCATGACCGTCACTTTGCAGAGCGAAAACGGCATGCTCGGCATAGGGCCGTTTCCTTTGGCGGGCGAAGAGGACGCCGATCTTATCAACGCGGGCAAGCAGACGATCAGCGAGCTGCCGCAGACCGCCTATTTCGACAGCGCCGCCAGCTTCGCCATGATCCGCGGCGGGCACATCGACCTGACCGTGCTGGGCGCGATGGAAGTGGCCGAGAACGGTGACATTGCCAACTGGATGGTACCCGGCAAGATGATCAAGGGCATGGGCGGCGCCATGGACCTTGTCGCGGGCGTCAAGAGGATCATCGTGGTGATGGAGCACTGCGCCAAGGACGGCAGCCCCAAGTTCATCCCGGCCTGCACGCTGCCGCTGACGGGCCGCAATGTGGTCGACATGGTGATCACCGATCTCGCCGTGTTCGCGCGGGCGGACCATGCCTCGCTCTTCCGCCTGATCGAACTCGCCCCGGGCGTCTCAACCGAGGATGTCCGCGCGAAGACGACCGCGCACTACGAGGAGTAAGCCCCTTGGCCTACACACTGATCACCGCCAACCGGAACTATTCCAGCTGGTCGCTGCGCCCATGGCTCTTGCTGAAGGCGCTGGGGATTCCCTTCGAGGACCGGCTCGAGCCCTTCACCAAGCCGTCCAACTACGACGAGTTCCGCGCCTTTTCGCCCACCGGGCAAGTGCCGGTGCTGCTGGACGACGGGGTGACGGTGTGGGATTCGCTCGGCATCGCGCTCTATCTGGCGGACCGGCATGTGGGCGTGTGGCCCGAGGGTCTCGCGGCGCGCGCTTTTGCGCAATGCGCCGTCACCGAGATGCACGGCGGCTTTTCCGCACTGCGCAATGATTGCACGATGAACGTGGGCGTGCGCGCCCAGCCGCGGCCGATGCGCGATGCGCTGCTGCGTGATGTGGCGCGCGTCCGCGAGATCTTCGAGGAGAGCCTTGGGCGCTTCGGCGGTCCGTGGCTGGTTGGCGAGGCCTTCACCGCGCTCGACGCGTTCTATGCGCCGGTCGCCTGGCGGATCCGCACGTATGGCCTCGATGTCGGAGAAGGGCAGGCCTGGGTAGACCATGTGATCGCCCACCCGGCGATGCAGGAATGGGAAGCGGCGGCGCTCGCCGAGACCTGGCGCGAAGTGGGGCATGAGGAAGATCTGCTGGCCTGCGGGGCGATCACAGCCGACTACCGGCAAGCTTAGCGCTCTTCTTCGGCCTTTTCGCGCGCGTTGAGCTGCGCCCAGAGGCCTTCGGTCCCGGCCTCAACTGCACGGTTCACATATTGTGAGGCAGCGAGCCAGCCCTTGAACGGGCGCAAGGTGGCGACGCAGCCCAGCACGAGGATCGGCATCGACGTGAACACGTGGACCCACCACGGCGGATCGAACCGGACCTGTACGTAGACCACCACGAACACCAGCGGGAACGCGGTGATGCACAGCGCAAAGAACGCCGGGCCGTCGTCGGTCTGCGCATAGCTGAAATCGAGCCCGCAGACGTCGCAGGTCTTGGCGAGCTTGAGCCAGCCTGCGAACATATGCCCCTTGCCGCAGCGCGGGCACTTGCCCTGCCAGCCGCAACGCACGATCCACGCCAGCTTCGGATTTGAAATCATCGTCATAGGGCTGCGTCCTTGCCTGCCGGGCCATGCAGATAGGCACCGCTGCCGCTTGGGACAACCGCTGGAAGCCCGCGATTGGCGCTATTTGTCAGTGGTCCGCCGCGGCCTGTATCATCGGCTTGCTGATTGCCGGAACCCCTGCCTTGAGGAAAAACAACACCGGGATCGCCGCCCAGCACAGCAGCGCCATCATGTAGAAATCATCGAGATAGCCGATCATCGCCGCTTGTTTGTTGACGATGCCATCGACCACGCGCATCCCCGCCTCCGAAACACCGCCATAAGCGGTGATCCGGTCCAGATCGAACGGCGCACTCATCCGCGTGATCCGCGCCCCGAGTTCGGCGTGGTTGATCTGGATATTGCGAGCGAGCATGAACGTGCACACCGCGATGCCGATCGAGGCGCCGATCGAGCGGAACAGGTTCATGAGCCCCGAAGCATCGGTGCGCAGCTGCGGTGCCAGCGTGGCGAACGCGATCAGATTGACGGGTATGAACGTGAAGCTGAGGCCGATGCCCTGGATGAACCCGGTGGTAAAAATCGGCAGGATCGGCATATCGGGCGACCAGCCCGACATCAGCCACAGCGACCAGCCGGAAAGCCCCAACCCGATCGTGAGTGCGATGCGCGGATCGATGCGGTTCATCCACCGGCCGAACAGCGTGATCGACAGCAGCATGCCCAGCCCGCGCGGCGCGAGCAGCCAGCCGGCATCGACCGCCGGATAGCCATAAATACCCTGCAGCAGCCCTGGCAACAGCGCCAGCACTGCCATCATTACGCAGCCGATCAGGAACATGAAGACAAGGCTGGCAACGAAATTGGTATCGGCAAACAGCCCCGCAGGAAACAACGGCCGCTTGGATGTAAACAGGTGGATTGTCGCCATCCAGGCCGCACAGGCCGCGATCACCGCATAGATCACGATTTCCGCTGCGCCGAACCAGTCCTGCGAGGGCCCTCGATCCAGCATCAGCTGGAACGTCGCAACCGCGAGGGCCACCAGCACCCAGCCGGTCAGATCGATTGGCCGCCGTATTGGTTCGCTGCGCGGCAGCATCCACCACAATACGGCTGCGACGACCACGCCGATCGGCACGTTGATGAAGAACACCCAGCGCCAGCTATAGCTTTCCGTAATATAGCCGCCCAGCACCGGTCCCGCGATGGGGCCCAGCATGACGCCTTGCGTGAAGATGCCCATCATCTTTGGCCGCTCGGCGGTCGTGCTCGAATTGAGCATCACGGTCTGCGCAAAGGGTGAAAGGTAGGCACCCGCCACGCCCTGCACCACGCGAAACGCCACCATCTGGCCCAGATTCTGCGCCAGCCCGCACAGGATCGAGGCGAGCGTGAACGCCACCACAGACAGCGTGAACACGCGGCGGATGCCGAATCGGTCAACCAGCCATCCGCCCAGCGGCAGCGCGACCGCAGACGCCAGCACGTAGCTCGTCAGCACCCAGCTGATCGTTTCCTGCGTGGCCGAAAGCGTCGCCTCCATGTGCGGCAGGGCGACGTTGGCGATGGTGGTATCGAGCACCTGCATGACCATTGCAGCCATCACCGCCGTGAGCAGCAGCGGCCGGTTGGCAACGACGATGGAAGGCTGCTCGGCGGCAGCCGCGCTACTTTGCGCCGACATGCACCGTCACGTTCGCGCTGAGCCCGGCGATTAGCGGGCGATCCCCGCTCGAGCTATCGATGGCAATGCGCACGGGCACGCGCTGGGTCACTTTCACCCAGTTGCCAGTGGCGTTCTGCGCGGGCAGGACCGAGAATTCAGAGCCTGTCCCTGCGCCGATACTATCGACATGGCCTTTCAGCTTCAGCCCCGGATAGGCATCGAGCTTCACGACTGCAGACTGGCCCGGACGCATGCGATTGAGATCGGTTTCCTTGAAATTGGCCTCGACCCGCGCGCCGCCTTCGCGCACGATCGACAGCATCGGCACGCCGGTGAACACCATCTGCCCGATCTGCAGCCGCGTGACCTGCGTAACCCGGCCGGCGACCGGCGCGCGCACTTCGGTTCGCGAGAGGTCCAGCGCGGCCTTGGCGCGGGTCGCCTGCGCGGCGGCAATCTGCGGGTTGAGCCCGGGCACTTGCGCACCATTGGCAAGCTGCGCCTGCGCCTTGGCAACTTCGGCCGAGACAGAAGCGAGCCGGTCGCGCGTGGCGGCCACGGCATGCAGCGCCTCGTCCATCCGGGCGCGGGTGTTGAAGCCGCGGTCGAGCAGCGCTTTTTCGCGGGCAAACTGGGATTCGGCGAGCGCCAGATCATCGCGCGCGCCGGCAATATTTGCGGCATTTGCCCCGACATCGGCCGTGAGTGCCGTTACGTTCGCCTGCGCGCTGGCGATCTGGGCGTCGGCCTGCCGCATGGCGACCTGAAACGAGGAGGGATCGATGCGAAACAGCACGTCGCCCGCCTTGACCTGCTGGTTTTCGCGGACGTTCACCGCAACGACCAACCCGTTCACTTCGCCCGCAATCGAGACGATGTCCTGCTTCACATAAGCGTTGTCGGTCGAGACGTTGCCAGGTGATCCGAACCACCAGACCAGCGTGCCCCCGACAATGAGCGCGGGCACGAGCAGAAGACCGACGAGACGAAGCCGTTTGGCACGCGTTTCAGCGGTGCGCGTGGCCACGCTTTCGCTTGCAGCCGCCCCGGCGGGTTTGAAGGGATCTGCCTCAGCCATGCGCCAGCGCCCTCTCCACAAAGGTCTTTTCAGGCGGCGCTTCATCGAGCAAGTTGGCCCGCACGCGTGTCAACAGCGCGAGCAGCTGGGCATGTTCGCTTTCTGCAAAGCCCTGAAGCGCCTCGTCGAACACTTCAACAGCGCAGCCGAACAGCTCGTCCAGCAGCGGGTCCGCAGCCGCGGTCAGAAACAGGCGCCAAACACGCCGGTCGCCCGGATCGGCGCGGCGCTCGACCATTCCGGCCTTTTCAAGCCGGTCGATCATGCGGCCCGCAGTAATCGCTTCCACTTCCAGCCATTGCGCCAGCGCACCCTGGTTGATCCCCGGCGTACGGCGCAAAATGGCGAGCATGCGCCATTGCGGGCCGGTCACGCCGAACCGGCGGCTGACCACGTCGAAGCGCTTGCGCAGCAGGCGGCTTACGTCCGAGGTCAGGAAAGCGATGTTGTCTTGCATGGTGCCGAAACTAATAGCTATGCTTATTATAGTCAAGGCAGCCTAAAGGGCATGGCCGATCCACCCGACCCGGAGACGTTCCTTTCGACAAGATCATTGCTGCCCGCTAAGCCGGATGCCGGGTGGAGGGAATTGGGCATGGATGCGGGAACGCAAGTGACGGGGCCTGTGGGCCACAACGCCAGCCTGTCGTCACGGCTGGTGAAGCGTGCGCTGCTCGGGTTTTACCGAGCGAACGGCTGGCGCGCAGTCGGCACGCCGCCGCCGGGCGGGCGCTATGTGATCATCGCCGCGCCGCACACCTCGAACTGGGATTTCGTGTACTTCCTCGGGCTGGTTAACGAGCTGGGGATCGATGCCAACTTCATGGCCAAGGACAGCCTGTTTCGCTGGCCGATGGGCGGCTTCATGCGCGACATGGGCGGCATCTCGATCGACCGTTCGGCCAGGCGGAATGTGGTAGACGCGATGATCGGCGAATTTGCCCGGCGAGACCGGTTTGCTCTCACCATCGCCCCCGAAGGCACGCGCAGCGCGGTGCAGCAGTGGCGCACGGGCTTCTACCATATCGCGCTGGGCGCGGGCGTGCCGCTGGTGCTCGGGATGATGGACTATGCCAAACGGATCGGCGGTTTGGGCCCCACGATCATGCCAACCGGCGACTACAAAGCCGACATGCAGCAAGTGGCCGAAATCTACCGGAGTGTAACACCCAAGCATCCCGAGCGCGGGATCAAGGATTTCACGAGCATGTTCGATGCTTGAAGCTTTGCTGATCAATGCCACGGCCCTGGCCGTGCTCATGGCTTTGCTGGCACGTACGGCCGCGCGGATTGGCGATGTGAGCTTTATCGACGCGGTGTGGGGCGCAGCAATGGCGGCACTCGCAGCGCTTTCATGGGCACAATTGAGTGAGAAAGGGCCACGCGCCGGCCTGATCGCGGCGATGGCAGTGATTTGGGGCGCGCGGCTTGGCTGGCACCTTCTCGCCCGCTGGCGCGCGCATGGCGAGGATGTGCGGTATGCCCGCATGCTCGGCAAGGCGCGGCGCGAGGGGAAGTATGGCGCTGCGGCAGCGCGGGTCTTCGCCGCGCAGGCGGTACTGCTTTATGTGACCTGCCTGCCCGCGCAGGTTGGGGTGCTGGCCAGCGCGAGCGCGGGGGCCGGTACGCTGGCGCTGGCAGGCGGCGGGCTCTGGCTTGTCGGCTTTGGGTTTGAAACCATCGGCGACTGGCAACTCACCCGCTTTCGCGCCAATCCTGCCAACAAAAGTGCAGTGCTCGATACCGGTCTCTGGCGCTATACTCACCATCCCAACTATTTCGGCGATGCCTGCGTGTGGTGGGGCATCTGGCTGGCAGCAGCCGAAGCGGGATGGATGGCCGCGCTCGTCTCATTGCCCGGGCCGCTGTTCCTGACGTTCACGCTTACCCGCTGGTCGGGCAAGCCGCTGCTCGAAAAGGGCCTTTCTGCCCGTCGTCCCGGCTACGACGACTATGTGCGTCGCACCTCGGGCTTCCTGCCCTTGCCCCCGAGACGCTGACTTGGCGCTGACTTGGCGCTGACTTAGGGCTACGGATTGTCGCCCTCGATGGCGCGCTCATCCTGCGGCACATCGCGCACCGGTACGCTGCGGATATGCGCTTCGAGCGCTTCGATATCGGTTGGGCCAGTCATCGCTTCCCGCGCCCCGGCAAATGCCGTGAAGCCATCACCGCCGAGCGCAAGGAAGCTGTTGATCGTGACCCGGTAGCGGACTGCGGGATCGAGCGGTTTGCCGCCGAGCGTGATCGCCACGATGCGGCTGCCGACCGGCTGGCCGCGATCGAAGCGGTAAATCAAGCCAGCAGACGCGGCGAGCACCTGTTCGGGCCCTGTCGCGTCGAAACCCTGTTCAAGCGCGGCCTTGATCTCGGCCCCAGTCATCGTCTCGGTCACGAGCGCGCTGCCAAAGGGCTGCGCAAGGTAGATGTCCCCGAATGTCACCGCGCCGTCCGAGGCAGGAACCACCGGCGCGCGGATGCCATAGGGGTTCATGAACGCGATTTGCGCCCCGACACCCCGGGTGGCGGCAAGCTGCGCGTCGGCAATCAGGTTGCCCAAAGTGCCGCCCATGTTCCCTGCGGGGTTGTCGCCTTTGCTGGCGGGGCCTGAAAGCTTGCCCACCGGGCGCGTCGCGAAGGCTTTCGAGGCATCGACATAGCGCTGCACATAGGCGGCGATATCCGCACGCGGGGCATATTGAGGGACCAGCGGTGTCGCACTGATCGGGCCTTTGGCCGAGCTGAACGGGAGCGACTGCACGATGGTATTGCGCGCGCTGCGTGCGATCACGCGGTGCGCGGCCGGATCAATACGCAAGGTGATCTCGGTGATCTCCTTGCCATAAAGCCCTGCGCTGGTGAGGAGCATGGGCCGGGCCGGGTCCGCTGTCGGTACTTCGCAGACGTAGTCGGCGTGGGTGTGGCCCGAGACAATCACGTCGACGCCGGGGGCAAGGCGTCCGATCACCGGCAGGATATCGCCCAACAGGCCATTGCAACCGTTTGGGTCTGGCATGCCGTTGGTCTTGCCGCCCTGGTGGATCATCACGATCACGGCATCCGCCCCCTGCGCCTTGAGCTTCGGCACTTCGGCGTTGATCGTGTCGGCCTCATCGGCAAAGCTCAGCCCCGCGATCCCGGCAGGATTGACCAGCATCGGCGTGCCTTTGAGCGTGAGCCCGATCACCCCGACCCGGACCTGGCGCGCACCCTCGCCGAAGCTCTTGATGCCGCTGGCGGGAAACAGCGTGCCGCCTGCTGCCGTGCGCGTGCTGGCAGCGAGATAGCGGAACCGGGCGCCGGTGAAGCGCTCCAACTGGCAGGGCTCGCGCGCGGCAAACCGGGCACAACCGCCGGATTGCATGCGCAGCAACTCCTGCTGGCCGCGATCGAATTCGTGATTGCCCACCGCGTTGAAATCGAGCCCGAGGCGGTTCATCACTCCAATCGTCGGTTCATCGAGAAACAGCGAGGACGCCAGCGGCGAGGCGCTGATCATGTCGCCAGCCGAAACGGTCAAGTGATACGGGTGGCGCGCGCGCAGCGCGTCGAGCGCGCTGGCAAACCACGCTGCTCCGCCAGCAGGAACCTGCACTGTCCCGCCCTGCCCGTCGGGCGCGGCGACGGCCTGGCGGGGTGGTTCGAGGTTGCCGTGGAAATCATTGAAAGCCAGCACGCCAACTTCAACCGGAGCCGCCGCAGGCGGGAGGCTTGCGGTTCGCCCGCCGCCAAAGGGTGCGGCGCAGCCCGAGAGCAGCGCCGCAAGCGCAAGGAGCGCGGCGGACGCGGTGAATGGGCTCGCTATGCTCCTGTTCATAGTCTCGGGTTCCCTCGTCTGAACGCCTAATTCGTGAATTACATCGCGCTCGATTGAAACCCACACCGCGAGTTCCTAAAAGGGCAACCAGCCCTTCCTTGCGACAGGATCTTAATATGGCACGCCCGCAAAACGATATCGAGACAGGACAGGCGCATCTTGTCGAAGTCGCCTGTGCGCTGATTGAGGAGCGCGGCGGGCAGGCGCTGACGATGCAGGAGATCGGGGTGCGCGCGGGAATGTCGCCCGCCAATGTGCTGCGCTATTTCGAAAGCAAGGAAGCGCTGCTCGAAGCCGTGGCGGAATACTGGTTCCGCCCGAAAGTGGCGATGATGGAGGAGGTCCTTGCGAGCGATCTGCCGCCGCGCCGCAAGATGTACGAATTCTTCGCCCGCCGTTTCGTGATGATGCGCGATGCCTATCGGGCTGATCCGGTCGCGCACGAAATGTACGTCGAACTGGGCAATGAGCACTTTGAAACCGTGCGTAGCTATGTCGATCTGGCCGATCACTATCTCGGGACAGTCATTGGCGAGGCCATGGCCGATGGGTATTTTGCCGGGCTCGACATCGACGTCACCATCAGCCTGATCAATCAGGTCATCCAGCCCTACTGCAACATCGGCCTGATGCGGTTGATGATGGACCGCTTGTCGGAAGACAAGCTGGCGCGGATCATCGACGCCATGTTCGATGGCCTCTCCGCGCAGGATCGCGGGGCGAAAGGTCTCACCGGGCTGCGCGCCGCCTGACGATCAGGCCGCGCACCAGTCTCCGCGCCGACCATGCCAATGCTCGGCCAGCCCCTCGCGTTCGAGCACATAGCCCAGGCTCTGACCGCCGCGCATCACGACCCGGAGCGCCCGGCCATAGCGGTCGGTCTCACGGCCCTCAGTGGCCAGGGAAAAGCGCCCGGCATTGAGCAGCGCGGTCAGCCGCCGCGTTGCAGCCTCTGCCAGCCGCGCCTCATAGTCGCAGCCGGGATGGCTGAGTTCCGGGGCGTTGATATCGGCGATGCGGATCTTCAGCCCGCGATACCAGAACGTGTCGCCATCGACGACGCAGGTAACTCGCCCTGGTCCCTCGCACAGCGCAAACGTTGCGGCTTCGTTGTCGGGCAGTCCGACCGGTGCGGCGGTGAGCGGAGCCGCGAGAGTTGCGGCGGCAGCGAAGGCTGCGGTGGAGGCTGCAGCGAGCAGCAGGGCGGGAAGCGAGTGCATGCCACGGCGCTAACCGATATTCTTGGTTTGTTCTGTTCCAAAAAATACTTATAGTGCAGTAACTTAGCAATTGCACGAAGGAGTTTTACGCCGATGCTGGCGGCCGCTTGCGAGCAACCAGAGCGCTTTACGCGCCTCCATTACGCTTTGTGCTTTCTTAACCCTCCCCGCCGTATTTTGCGATGTCTGCAACTGACCGGAGCTGGCCACCGTGTATCACCTTCTGTTTCGCAGCCGCTGGTTTGCCCTCGCGTGGGTGCTCATGATGGCCGCCAGCGCCGTTATGTTCACGACCACGGGGGTGGGCGCACTGCTCGTCGGCACGGCACCGGCACCCAGCGCGAGCGCGGATGCCGAATACCGGCAGAACAAGTTCAAGGCATGGGCCGCAGACGAGCCCATGAGCGTTACGGGCACCGACCCCTCGCGTCCTGACAAGGTACGCGACGGTATTTCCCGCGATGACTACCGCGACTCCGATTACAATAGCGTCCCTTACTCTGGCGCGCAGAACGACAGCCAGCAAAGCGGGAACAACCAGTAAGCGCCGGCGGGAAAGCTCAGCGCGTCGGGATGGGCGTTTCGCCGCGGTAGTCATAGAAACCGCGCCCGGTCTTGCGGCCAAGCCAGCCCGCTTCGACATACTTCACCAGCAGCGGCGCTGGGCGATACTTCGAATCGCCGGTCGTGCCATGGATTACGCGCACGATCTCGAGGCAGGTGTCGAGCCCGATGAAATCAGCAAGTTCGAACGGCCCCATCGGGTGATTGAGCCCGAGCTTGCAGCCGCTGTCGATGTCGGCAATCGAGGCGGTGCCGCTGCCCAGCACGAAGCACGCCTCGTTGAGCATGGGCACGAGGATGCGGTTGACGATGAAGCCTGGCTCATCCTGCGAGAGGACTACATCTTTGCCGAGCGCCTCGGCAAACGCGCGGACGCGGGCGATGGTCTCGGCCGAGGAAGCGAGGCCCGGGATCACCTCGACCAGCTTCATCAGCGGGACCGGGTTAAAGAAATGAACGCCGATGAACCGGCTGGGATCTGGCACACCAGCCGCCATGCGGGTGATCGGGATCGAGCTGGTGTTGCTGGCAAGGATCGCCCCGTCTGCCAAGACCTTGCCCGCCGCCTCGAAGATGCGGGCCTTGATGTCCTCGCGCTCGGTCGCCGCCTCGATGATCAGCTCTGCCTCGCCGAACCGGGTGTAGTCGCCGACCGGTGTGATGCGGGCCAGCGTGGCTTCGGCCACGTGGGCAGTGAGCCTGTCCTTCTGCACAAGCCGGGAAAGGCCCGCGCCGATCTTCGCCCGGGCAGCTTCGGCCAGTGCTTCCGTCATATCGGCGAGCAGCACCGCCATGCCCGCGCCGGCCGCGACCTGCGCGATGCCCGAACCCATTTGCCCGGCACCGATGACCGCGATTGTCTGCATGGTTTGATCCCGCTTACTGTGTGACTGGCGGGCTGACTAATTCGGTTTCGCGCTTGTGGGAAGGCATGTCGGCTGGTTCAGCGCGAACCGCCGGGCACCCACAGCGGATCCTTGCCCGCATTGATCGCGCGGGCGAGGACGAAGAGATAGTCGGAGAGCCGGTTAAGATAGGTGAGCGCGGCCGGATTGACCGGTTCGGCGGCGGCAAGTGCTGTCGCCGCGCGTTCGGCCCGCCGGGCGATCGAGCGGGCGAGATGGACCCGGGCCGCGCCCTCGCTGCCTCCCGGCAGAATAAAGCTGGTGAGCGGCGGCAAGGCCGCATTGAGCGCGTCGATCTCGTTCTCGATCCGCTCGGACTGTGCCTCCACGACGCGCAACACCATCGGCGACGGGGTGAAATCGCTGCCGCCAATCTCACCCAGTGGCGTTGCGAGATCAGCGCCGAGATCGAACAGATCGTTCTGGATACGCTGCAGGTCTGCGGCCCAATCCGCAGTCCCAAGCCCCACCAGCGCCAGTGCGGCATAGCCGACCGCGCTATTCAGCTCGTCGACTTCGCCGATGGCTTCGAGTCGCAGATCGTGCTTGGCGCGGCGCGAGCCATCGACCAGCCCGGTTGTGCCCGCGTCGCCTGTGCGCGTGTAGATCTTGTTGAGCTTTACCATGGACAGTTACCCGCAGCCGGCTCAGCGGCCGCCGTGCGTGAACATCAGCAGGATGACGACTGCCACAATGGCAAGTCCCTGATACTTGATGCGATTGAACATCATCTTGTTCTGCAGCAGCTGCATCTCGGACGCGCCTGCACCGTCGCCTTCCAGATCCTCCCGAGTGCTTTTCAGAAACGCACCGACCCCGCGGAGCAGCGAGTAGACCGTGAGTCCCATAAGCACCAGGATCACGGGCACGAGAAGGAGGGTTGATGTCATGCTTCGAAGTCTAGGGTTTCGATCAGCGAAATGCCAGTGTCAAAGCGGGCACGGCGCAGGCTGTCTGCGAGCGCGTGTCCGCCCTCGCCTGCGCGGCGGCGATCGGTGAGTGCCGGGGCGTCGCGCCGCTTGGCGAGTTTGCGTCCATCAGGCCCTGCCAGCAGCGCGTGATGGTGCCAGCGCGGCTCGGGCAGGCCGAGCAGGACTTGCAGCAGGCGGTGAATATGGGTCGCGGCAAAGAGATCGGCCCCGCGCGTTACCACCGTTACCCCATCGGCCGCATCGTCGACCGTGGCGGCAAGGTGATAGCTCGCAGGCGCATCGCGTCGCCACAGCACGACATCGCCGAGCAATTCAGGCCGCGCGTGCTGAGGACCGCGGCGCTCATCGCGCCATTCGAGCGGCCCTGCGAGTTCCGAGGCCTGCTCGACATCGAGCCGCCAGACCGGATCGGCAGCATTGATGGGCGGATTGCGCAAGCAGGTGCCTGGATAGATCGGTCCATCCGGACCATGCAGCGTGGCGGCGGCGGCAACTTCGGCGCGGCTACAACGGCAAGGGTAGAGCAGGCCCATGGCGCGCAGATTGGCTGCCGCCTCGCGGTATTGCGCAAGGCGCGTGGACTGCGCCGGGACTTCGACAAATTCGAGGCCGAGCCAGACAAGATCTGCGCGGAACGCTTCAGCGAGATCGCTGCGGCTGCGCGCGCCGTCAATATCTTCGATCCTGAGGAGAAACCGCCCACCGGCATCGATGGCCCGGTCATGGGCGACCACGGCGGCATAGGCATGGCCCAGATGCAGTGGGCCGTTGGGGCTGGGGGCAAAACGGGTGACGGCGTGATCGAGGGGAGCGGACATGCGCTACAGCCTAGACCCGGTCCCGCAAAAACGAAAACGGCTGCCTTAACGGGTAAGGCAGCCGTTTGGTCGGCATAACCCGAAAACGGGCCGGCTCACGCGGACGCGCTCAAACGAGCGTGGCGGAGAAGAACATGCCGCTGATGCCGGCGGCAAGAACGACCGAGACGATGATCGAAGTGATGTTACGCATAGTGACCTCCTGATAATGGGCCCGGTTTTGGGCTCCGTTTTGGGGCACTTTCAGGCGAACTCTCCCGTTCGTTGGCGCCGGCAGGGTGGTGGATTGCAGGTGCGTTTCGAACGAGGGTGCAAATAGGCATTCCGGCACGTGCCGCAAGTGCGAACAAAGCAAGCATACTTGCAATCTATGCAAGTGTTGCTATTCAGTCACATCGTTGCCCAAAGGTGCGAGTTTCCGGGCAGTCGTGTGTCACATTGCATACTATTCTTTCGTTATTGCAACATTTTCTGAATCGCATGCACGCAACGCAAGCGTGCTGATGGCCTTTTTTCCCGCTTCGCTGGACAGGTGCGACCCGCCCCATTATCGGCTGCGCATGAGCATCCAGCCTTCAGAATCGATCCTGCCAGAGTCCGTGCTTATCGTCGACTTCGGCAGTCAGGTTACCCAGCTCATCGCGCGCCGCGTGCGCGAGGCGGGGGTCTACTCAGAAATCGCTCCGTTCACCCAGGCCGAAGCCGCCTTCGCGCGGATGAAGCCCAAGGGCGTGATCCTCTCCGGATCGCCCGCCAGCGTTTGCGAGGATGGCAGCCCGCGCGCGCCGCAAGTGCTGTTTGACAGCGGCGTTCCAATTCTGGGCATCTGCTACGGTCAGCAGGTCATGAGCGAGCAGCTCGGCGGAAAGGTCGAGCCGGGCGATTCGGGTGAATTCGGCCGCGCCTACCTTACGGTTACCGAGCCCTGCGCGCTGTTCGACGGGCTGTGGCAGGCTGGCGAGCGCCATCAGGTGTGGATGAGCCACGGCGACAAGGTCTCCCGCTTCGCGCCGGGCTTCCGCATCGTCGCCGTCTCCGATGGCGCGCCCTTTGCGGTGATCGCCGACGAGGAGCGCCGCTATTACGGCACGCAGTTCCACCCCGAAGTGGTCCACACCCCCGATGGCGGCAAGCTCATCGCCAACTTCGTGCGCCACGTCTGCGGCTGCACCGGCGACTGGACCATGGCTGAATTCCGCAAGACCAAGATCGCGGAGATCCGGGAGCAGGTCGGCTCGAGCCGCGTGATATGCGGGCTTTCGGGCGGCGTCGATTCGGCGGTGGCCGCGGTGCTGATCCATGAGGCGATCGGGGATCAGCTCACCTGCGTGTTCGTCGATCACGGTCTGATGCGCATGGGCGAGGCTGAGCAGGTTGTTGGCCTTTTCCGCAATCACTACAACATTCCGCTGGTGCACAAGGATGTCTCTGCGCTGTTTCTTGGCGGATTGGCCGGGGTCACCGACCCGGAAGCTAAGCGCAAGTTCATCGGAAAGACCTTCATCGACGTGTTCGAGGGTGAGGCGCGGCAAGTCGGCGGTGCCGATTTCCTCGCGCAGGGCACGCTCTATCCGGACGTGATTGAAAGCGTCTCGTTTACCGGCGGGCCTTCGGTCACGATCAAGAGCCACCACAATGTCGGCGGCCTGCCCGAACGCATGAACATGAAACTGGTCGAGCCGCTGCGCGAGCTGTTCAAGGACGAAGTCCGCGCGCTGGGCCGCGAACTCGGCTTGCCGGAGATCTTCGTCGGCCGCCATCCCTTCCCCGGCCCCGGCCTCGCCATCCGCATTCCCGGCGAAGTGACGCGCGAAAAGTGCGATATCCTGCGCAAGGCGGATGCAATCTACCTCGAGGAAATCCGCACCGCCGGGCTCTATGACGCGATCTGGCAGGCCTTCGCAGTGCTGCTGCCGGTCAAGACCGTGGGCGTGATGGGCGATTTCCGCACCTACGACAGCGTCTGCGCGCTGCGGGCCGTAACCAGCACCGACGGCATGACCGCCGACATCTACCCCTTCGATGCCGGGTTCCTGAGCCGCGTGGCGACACGCATCGTCAACGAGGTCAAGGGCATCAACCGCGTCGTCTATGACTACACAAGCAAGCCGCCGGGCACGATCGAGTGGGAGTGAGGGCGCAGCGTTAGCCCCTCGTCGCCCTCTCGATCAAATCGCGCACGACAGGGTTGGGAAACCGCCGCTCTACCGTGACTGCGAGGAAGGTTTCGGCAATACCGGGCAGCGCCTCGGCTTCGACCAGCGCGCCTGAGCCGAGTTCATCGCGCACCACGATCGGCGGCAGCACGGCGAGCGCATGGCCTTCGCGCACCATCAGGCGCATCATCGCCATGTCGTCGACTTCGGCGGCGATCTGCGGGCGCAGGCCGAGCCGGTCAACCAGTGCATCGAACCCGCTGCGCACGCTGCCGCCAGCCATCGGCAAGATCACCGGATGCGTGCGCAGCAGATCGGCTACGGCGCGGGTCTGTCCGAGGAGTGCAGGCGCGCCGATCAGGCTGACAGCCTGTTCGGAAAGCTTGTGCGCGATGTAAGGCGTCAGCGCATCGCTCGCCGGGGCCTGGTTGGTCAGCACCACATCGAGTGCCAGCGACTGGAGCGCGAGGAGCAGTTCGGCCTGGCTGCCTGAGCGCAGCACGACTTCGATATCGGTGCGTGCGAGCAGCGGGCCGACAAAGCTGATCTGGAAATTGCGCGAAAGCGTCGCAAGCGCGCCGATCCGCACCGCCTGCCGCGCCGCGCCGGTTTCCTTGAGGGTGCCGAGCAGTTCCTCGCCCGTCGCAAATATCGCCTCGGCATGATCGAGCGTGATGCGGCCCGCCTCGGTGAGGTGCAGCGCGCGCCCCCGCCGTTCGAACAGCGCATGGCCCAGCCGGTCCTCCAGCTTGCGGATTTGCACCGAGAGCGCGGACTGCGAAACATTCAGCCGCTGGGCGGTGCGCGACAGGTTCCCGTCCTGCGCCACAGCCCAGAAATAGCGCAGGTGGTTGTAGTTAAGCTCGGCCATATCGTTTCCTTAAAGCGAACGATAGCAGCTAAACAATGAATTTTTTGCGCGGTCACCGTTTCGCTAGGGAAGCGCCATTGTCCCCCTGCCGACCAGCGGAGCCCAGACCATGCCGTTCGATCTCCTCCCCTTTGCCCCGCCGCTCATGCTTCTGGTGGCCGCCGCTATCGGATTTGCGTGCCCCGGCCGGATCGGCAGGGGCGCGCTGGCGCTGATTGAAGTGCTGGCGCTGTTGCCGATCGGGGTGGCGCTGGGGGCAATTGTTTCTCTCATCGCCGCTGGTCCCCACACGGCCAGTTTGGCGGCAGGTCTGGCAATCCGGCTTGATGTGGTCAGCGCGGTGATGATGACGCTGGTCTCGTTCATTGGCTGGATCGTTGTGCGCTATGCCGCGGTCTACCTTGATGGCGAGGCTCGGCAGGGTACGTTCATGGCCTGGCTGTGCACGACGCTGGCGATGGTCCTGCTGCTGGTGACGGCAGGTTCGCTGATCCAGCTCGTTCTCGCCTGGATTGCCACCAGCCTCGCGCTGCACCGGCTGCTGCTGTTCTATCCCGAGCGGGTCGCGGCGCAGCGGGCAGCGCGCAAGAAGTTCGTTACCGCGCGCGCGGGGGATGCCGCGCTGATCGGCGCTGCGCTGCTGCTCGCGCTCGCCTATGGCACGACCGACATTGGCGCGATCCTCAACTCTGCCCGTGCCGGCATGGGCGGGGCCATGGCGATGACCGCCGCTGGTCTGCTCGCGCTTGCCGCGCTGCTCAAGTCTGCGCAATTCCCGCTGCATGGCTGGCTCACCGAAGTGATGGAAGCGCCCACGCCCGTTTCCGCGCTGCTCCATGCCGGGGTGATCAACGCGGGCGGTTTCCTGCTGATCCGCTTTGCCGATGTCATGCTGCTCGCGCCCGGGGTGCTGGCGGTGCTGGTTATGGCTGGCGGGTTCACCGCGCTGTTCGGCGGGCTGGTGATGCTGACCCAGCCGGCGATCAAGACCTCGCTCGCCTGGTCGACTGTCGGCCAGATGGGCTTCATGATCATGCAGTGCGGGCTTGCGCTGTTCCCGCTCGCGCTGCTGCACATCACGCTGCATTCGCTTTACAAGGCGCATGCCTTCCTTGCCTCGGGCGGCGCGGTCGAGACAATCGCGGCGGCGCGGCGGCCAGGGCCGGTAGCGATCCCGCGCCCTGCAGCCGTCGCGCGGGCCTTTGTCGCCGCGCTGGCGATGTTTGCTCTGATCGGCTGGGCCTTCGGCTTCCAGCACAAGTCCCCGCAGGCCATCGCACTCGGCGCGATCCTGATCTTCGGTGTGGCTTATCTGCTCGCGCAGGGCCTCGCCGATACTGCTCCGCGCGCGCTGACCCGGCGCATGAGCGTCTATGCGCTCGCGGCTTCGGTCGGCTACTTTGCGCTCCACGCGCTGGCGCTCTGGCTCACCGCCGGAACCCTGCCCGCCACGCCCGCACCCGGGCCCCTCGAATGGACGCTGATGGTGCTGGCGGTGCTGAGCTTCGGCCTGGTTGCCGTAGCGCAATCGATGTTTCCGCTCTGGGCCTATCACCCGGCGGCGGCGGGCCTGCGCGTCCACCTCTCCAACGGCCTCTATGCCAATGCCCTGTTCGACCGGCTGCTCGGCGGCTGGGCGCTGCGCCGGTCTAACTGACCGAATCCGCCCAACCAACCGAATCCGCGTGCCCGAAAAGGAAACCCACCCATGCTGATGACCCCTTCCGATCACGCCGGCCCGCTGCAAGCCGCCGCCGCCGCCGAAAGGGCCGGACGCGCCATCCCGCCGGTCTGGCCGCTGGCTTCAAGCGTGGCAGTCAATCCCTACCTTGGGCAGGCCGGGCAAACCCTTGCCGAGACGGCCGCGCTGCTCGCGCGAGTGGCAGGCACACCGGTGACCATGCCGCGGCCATGGTACCGCGCGCAGCTGGCCAGCGGGGCCATGACCGAGGCGGATCTCGCCGCCGCGCTCGCCTCCGCTCCTCACGCAGCCAAGCCCGCCACGCTCGGCGCCCTGCTCGCCGCGATCGCGCGCGATCCTGCACCGATGCGGGCGATTCCCACGGTGGCAGACCTTGCTGCCAAAGCTTCGGGCATTGATTGGCCGGCGATCATTGCCGAGCGCTTCGGTGCCTGGTCCGGCGGGTACTTCGATCAGGGCCAGGCGCTCTGGGCCGCGCCGCGCGGCAAGGGTGCCTATGCAGCGTGGCAGGCGGTCGCGACGCATGATCTCACCCCCGAAATCTCCGGGCTTGCCGGTTTCGGTGCCTTCGTGGCCGATGCGCCCGAGCGTGCGACCGAAGCGCTGGCCCGCGCAGTGGACGCGCTCGAACCCGCGCCCGCTGCGCTTGAGACCTACTTTCACCGTCTGCTCATCACATTGGGCGGGTGGGCCCATGTCGCCCGTTACGAACTATGGCAGGCGGAGCTCGCGGGCGGCAGCGATGCGACGCTGACCGATTTCCTGACAATCCGCCTGCTATGGGAGCAGGCACTGCTGGACCAGTACGCGCCGCAGATCAGCCCCGCTTGGCTGGCAGCACTGGCCGCCTACGAACAGCCGGTAGAACCCGGCGAAGACCAGATCGTCGATGCGATTCTGCAGGAAGCCTCGGAACGCGCGGGTCAACGAGCGCTGGCCCGCACGCTGACTGCGCCAAACCCCGGCAGCGAGCGCGAGGCACCTGTGCTGCAGGCCGCGTTCTGCATCGATGTGCGCTCCGAAGTCTACCGCCGCGCACTCGAATCGCTCGACCGGCGAATACAGACGCTCGGCTTTGCCGGCTTCTTCGGCCTCACCGCCTCACACCGGCGCTATGCGTCCGATGTCGCCGAACATCGGCTGCCAGTGCTGCTCAATGCCGGGCTGACCTCGCGCACCGGCGGCGTGGACGCCACGCACAGCCGCCACACGGCGCGCGCGGCGCGGGCGTGGGGACGTTTCAAGCTGGCGGCGGTTTCGTCGTTTGCGTTCGTCGAAGCGGCGGGCCCGATCTATATCGGCAAGCTCATCAAGGATGCGCTGGGCCTCAAGGCCAATCCGGTGCCGCGTGATCCAAAGCCGTTTGCCGATCCCGCACCCGATCTTGCGACGCGCACCGGCATGGCCGCGTCGATCCTGAAAGCCATGGCGCTCAGCAGCGATTTCGCACCGCTCGTCCTGCTCGTGGGTCATGGGGCCAATGTGGTGAACAATCCGCATGCCAGCGGCCTCCATTGCGGGGCTTGCGGCGGCTATTCGGGCGAGGTCAATGCGCGGCTGCTCGCCGGGCTGCTGAATGATGGCGAAGTGCGCGCGGGGCTGCTCGCCCAGGGCATCGTTATCCCCTCGGACACGCTGTTCGTCGCCGCGCTGCATGACACGACGACCGATACCGTCTCGCTCTACACCGAGGACGATCCCTCGCCCGCGCACGCGGTTGCGATCAGGCAGGCCGAGGTCTGGCTGGCCGCCGCTGCGGTGATGACCCGCAGTGAGCGCGCGCTGCGTCTGCCACGGGCAACGAATGACGCCAGCGTCATCAAGCGCAGCCGCGATTGGTCCGAAACCCGTGCAGAATGGGCCCTGGCCGGATGCAAGGCCTTTATTGCCGCGCCGCGCATACGCACGCAGGGGCGGAGCCTCGAAGGCCGCGCGTTTCTCCACGACTATGTCTGGCGGCGCGACGAGGGGTTCGGCGTGCTCGAACTGATCATGACCGCACCGGTCGTGGTCGCAAGCTGGATCAGCCTGCAATACTATGGCTCGAGCGTGGCCCCGGACCTGTTCGGCGGCGGTAACAAGTTGCTGCACAACGTGATCGGCGGGATCGGCGTGATCGAGGGCAATGGCGGGCCGCTTCGCGCCGGGCTGCCGTGGCAATCGGTCCACGATGGAGACCGGCTTGTCCACGAACCGCTGCGCCTTTCGGTGTGCATCGAAGCGCCGCGCGAAGCGATGAGCGCGATCCTGCAAAAACATCCGGGCGTGCGTGCGCTGTTCGACAACCGCTGGCTGCACCTCTTCGCGCTCGACGACGAAGGGCGGATGGCATGGCGCTACAGCGGCGACCTGCAATGGGAAGCACTGGTGGAGCCCGCACTTGCCGAAGTGGCAATGGACATGGCGATCTGAACCATGGGCGCTTCGCCGCCGCTCTATCAGGGCGCGCGCGCGCTGCTGGCGACGATGCACGGCAAGGAGCGGGTCATCGCCCCGCTTGCCGCGCGGTTCCTCGGGCTGCGGGTCGAGGCGGCTGGGGGACTCGATACCGACGCGTTCGGTACGTTCAGCCGCGACGTGGCGCGCGCCGGATCGCCGCTCGATGCCGCGCGCGCCAAGATCGCGGCGGCCTTTGCCCTTGCGCCGGATGTTACGGTGGCGCTTGCCAGCGAGGGCAGCTTCGGGCCGCACCCAAAGGTGCCGTTCTGCGCGCTGAACCGCGAGCTGGTGGTGTTGATTGACCGGGAAAGCGGGATCGAACTGGTCGGTTACCATGCCACCATGAACACGAACTTCGCGCACGGTGTGGTGACCGGCGGTGCAGCGGGCCTTGCCTTTGCAGAGGCGGCGGGATTTCCGCCGCATGGCGTGATCGTGATGGGCGTGCGCGAAGGCCAGCCCGCGCCCGACCTTGCGCTGTTCAAGGCGATCACCGACCGCGCCACGCTGCTCGCGGCGGTGGAGGCGACGATTGCAGCAACCGGCGCGGCCCATATCGAAACCGACATGCGCGCCATGCGCAATCCGCGCCGCATGCGCGCAATCCGGCGGGCCATGATCGACCTCTTGCGCCGAGCCCGTAGCCGCTGCCCGGAATGCGCACGACC
>JBJXEK010000067.1:0-9682 GCA_046155055.1 Novosphingobium sp.
CGCCAGCGACGTGAACTGGCTGCCTTGGTCTGTGTTGAAAATCTCTGGCTTTCCATATCGCGCCAACGCCTCCTCGAGCGCCTCGACGCAGAAGTCGGCTTCCATCGTGATCGACACCCGGTGGGCGCCCGCCACGCTCGGCAGCGGGTTGTCCCGGCGGATTGCTTCAATGTCGATCATTGCGCACCCCCGAATGCGCGCGCCGCCACCATCGCCGTCATTTCAGGCCGGACCGCACGGGCCAGCATCAGGCATTGCGTCCGGTAGGCGTCAATTTGATAGCGCGAAGGCTATGGGCGGGGATTACAGTTCGCCCGCCCAACTTGCTGGCCTCCAGCTTTCCCGCACGGATCAGGATGTAGATTTGACTCTTGCAGAGAGTGGAGACGCGGCAAGCATCTGCTACGCTATCGGCCAATGGTTCGCGGGGCAGGCCATAGGCCTCTGGCTTGTTCGCGGAATTCATGGGTCAAAGCTCCTTCGCTCCCGATCATCCGGTCGGGTGCGGAAAAATCGTCTGTGGATTTTGGGATTTGAATCCGAGACCGACTTGGGTACGAATGCTGTGCGATGGACCTGCAAGATAATCGCGCGAGCCCCGGCCCTAGCGGTCGGGGCTTCGTTTAAGTGGCTAAGTGGTCAAATGCACTCCTATGGTTTCAGCGTTCCAAGAGTGTTCCTTGGTCGCCTTCCATAGAATAAAGCCCGAGAGGTGGAGCGCAAGGTTCAATGGGAGTAGACGGCCTGTGCGCAACTGATCGAAATAGCCCATAAATATATGATATATATATTTATTATCGGCAGCTGACCGCAGGCATGCCCGGTGGAGCTGTGGGAAAACCGTTGAAACCGTCGGCATTCACCCGAGCAACCACCTTTGGGGGGTTTTGTGGGTTGCTCCTATGTTCGAATTGCGCCGAAACCGCACAAACCTCTAAACCTAGTTCTCTGCAGTTTCAGGACCAGCCGAAGAGCCTCAAAGGTCCTTCGGCTGGCCTCCTTCTCAGGCACTAGACCCGAGATCGCACTAAGCAGTACCTCCAATCCGCAGCGGCGTGACGTTCGCAGCAACGCCGGACAGCGAGGAGGCAACAAACCGGCCCCAAGCATCCATCAAGGCGCGCCGCATGTCCCGCAGATCACTGCGCAGATAGGCTTGCTCCGTAGCATTGCCGACTTTGTGGGCCAGCGCCATTTCGGCCACCATCGCAGGCATGGTCGGCATACGTTCCGCAGCCCAATCGCGGAAGGCAGAGCGGAAGCCATGCACGGTTTCAGATCGGCCAGCCGCCCCGAGCGCTTTGGAAAGCGAAGCATCGGACAGCGCGCCGCCCCGCAGGCCCTTGAAGATCAGGCCCTTGCGCATTTCCTTTTCCGGGGTCCAGCGCTCCAGCAAGGCCACCGCAGCATCTGACAGGGTGACAACATGCGCCACCTTCATTTTCATACTGTCCTTGGGCCGGGTCCAAGTGCAGGCCTCCAGATCGATTTGCTCCCAAGCCGCTTGCCGGACTTCGCCCGACCGCGCCGCTGTCAGGAGCACAAACAGGACAGCAAAGCGGCTGGCCGTTGTGCCCTTGTCTAGTTCGGAAGCGACAAAGGCCGGAACCTCGGCAAAGGGCACCGCTGCGAAGCTCCCATCGTCCTTTTGCTTGGAAAGGCCGCTGCGAAGCTCCCGAGCGTCCGGCAGCGCATCCGTGCGCCAGCCCCGCGCCTTGGAAAAAGCTAACACCTGCCCGATGCGGCTGCGCACCTTGCGGGCCATTTCCGGCTTATCGGTCCAAATCGGGGCCAGCGCTGCGATAACCTCTGCGCTCCCGATCACATTGACCGGCAAAGCCCCCAGCTTGGGCAGCGCATGGTCCTTCAGCGAGGTTTTGAAGGCCTTGGCTGTCTTGTCTGCCCAGCCGCCCATAAGGCCCTTGTGGGCTTCCTCCAGCGCCTCGGCAAAAGTCGGCACCTTCACCCGCACCCGGTCCCGTTCGGCAACGGGATTGCTTCCGGCCTTCGCCAGCTTGCGCAGCGCCGCCGCCTTTTCCCGCGCCTCGGCAAGCGAAAGCCGCTTGCGCAGCATCAAGGGGGAATCGTCCAGCCGGTTATCGCCGGTCGCAAAGGCATTGCGGCCTGCCCCGTCCAAGTCCACCGCGCCCAGCCCAATATCGCGCCGCTTGCCGTCCACCTGAACCCGAAGCATCCAAGACTTAGCTCCGGTCGGTGCGCAGAACAGGAACAGGCCTTCGCCGTCCTGATACGACGCCTTGACCGGCTTACCGTTGGCCCCGGTTCCCGCCTTGGCAGATCGCACCTTGGTAGTTGTCAGCTTGCCCATTTTATCCCCACACCTTTCCCCACACTCTAGAGTGGCTTTCGGTGTCGGCCAACGCACGTCCATGCACTAGGTGGCGAGTAAAACTCCTAATTTATGGGGTTTTCGTGGTCCACTAAAATCCTCAGTGATCTGGACTATCGAAACTAATCTGGGAGCCATTTTTTTCAGCAGCCGCCCGTTTCAATGAACCAAGCCGAGCCGGCCTTCGAGGACGGCATCGAGAATGGCCGGATGGAACGGCGCTTCGAAGCGCAGGCCGGCGGTGAAGCCGCTGGTCCATTCGACGTTTGCCTGCCTCGCCTCCAGCCCGGGAAGCGTTATCCATACCGTCATGCCGGGCTGCAAGGTTTCCATCGAATCAATGCGCGCCGTTGAGCAGGTCAAATCGCTGAGCGTCGCTTTGGCACGCAGCACGCCGCGGCGGTAGCTTGCGGGGATGAGCGGGCCGCAGGGTGCCAAACCCCATGGATTTGCGTCGTTTCCTGCAGTTTGCTTGACCAGCATGGCGGCGTTTCCTTGTGCGCGACCGGGTAGTCGGTCCCATCTGGAAGAACGACCCGGTAACCGTGCCTTTTAGGCAATCCGGCCCAAGCGAAGTGGCATGCGGGGTCGTACGTAGATTCTTGGCGAGCAGGGTCCGGTGCACTCTGCGCCGGGCCCTGCTCGCATTGGTCCGTGTCCACGGGAAAGCCGTCTCCGCGGGATAGCTTCAGGCAACGCTGCGCGTTGCGTCAGCGCCGAACGCCTGGTCGATCGTGGCAGACACCATCTGCGCTGTGACCGCGCTCAGTGTCCAGCCAAGGTGCCCGTGGCCGGTGTTGTAGAAAACACGCTGCCGACGGCCCGCGCCGACGCGCGGCATCATGTCGGGCAGCATCGGCCTCAGGCCCGCCCAGGGCAAGACCTCACCCACGCCCACGCCCGGAAACAGCTGCCGCACCCAGTCCACCAGCGGCGCGATCCGGTCGGCGCGAATATCGCGGTTCTCGCCGTTGAATTCCGCCGTGCCCGCCACACGGAACCGGTCTGCCCCGAGCCGCGAGGTAACGATCTTGGAGTCCTCGTCGAGCAGGCTGACCCACGGAGCCGCTGCCTGGCTTGCCGCGTCGCGCATCATCACCGTAATCGAATAGCCTTTGACCGGATACACATTCACCCGGTCGCCCACCATCGCGGCGAGGCGGCGGCTGCCGACCCCGGCGCAGATGACGAGGCCGTCGAAGTGATTAACATCCTCCGCGCGCGCATCGCTGAGGCTGGCAGTGCGGACAGCAACGCCGCGATTGTGCACCGCAATGGCCTGGACAGCGCGGTCGAGGTGCATCACCGCACCCTTGCGCTCGCAGGCGGCGGCAAGGCCCCGGGTAAACTTGCAGATGTCGCCCGTGGCGTCGGAGGGGGTGAAATAGCCGCCGCAGTAGTCACCGCTCAGCGTCGGATCGATGGCGCGCATTTCCTCCGGGGTAACCGGATAGCGATCGAGCCCGCCTTTGCGGACCAGCTCGTTGGTCCGTGCCGCATCCACAAAGCTGGCTGCATTGCGGTAGATATGGAGGATTCCGCGCGTCTCGCAGTCAAAATTGATCCCCTCGCGCGCCGCAAGATCAAAGAGGTACTTGCGCGCCTCGATGGCAAGCCGAACGGTCTCGACCGTGTTGACGTCATGGCGGGGGATCGCGCCGAGAAATTCGGCAAGCCAGGAATACTTGTGCCAGCCCGGGCGCGGGTTGAGCAGCAGCGGCGCATCGCGCCTTGCCATCCAGCGAAGACCCTTGAACACGGTGGCAGCAGAGTTCCAGACTTCGGCATTGCTGGCAGACAGCTGGCCGCCATTGGCGAACGAGGTCTCCATGGCGGGCAAGGGCTGGCGATCGATCACGGTGACGTGATGGCCGCGCTCGATGAGCGCGTGGGCGGTGGTGATGCCGGTGATTCCGGCTCCGATAACAGCGATATGCGACATGAGCTGTGCTCCTGATGGGCGAAAGCGTCTCAACCGGTCCCGAAAGGCCGGCGCGGCGTCATTTCCCCATCTCTGTCGCTTGTACCTGAGAGTTTGACCGGGCCCGCGATCATTCCGCGCGCTGGCGGATGATCCTGCTTTCGGCTTTCTCCGTCGGCGGATGGCCGCGCACTTTTCGCGCCATCACTCTCCAGAGTGTCAAGACCACACGGTTCCTGGTGCCTGAGAGTTTCCTGGGGGGTTGCTCCGTCGGCGCCGGATCAAAGCTAAGGCTTCATCCAGACTCTCCCATGCGGTCATAAAGACAGTGCTTGGAGTTTCTCCTTCACGTTGGGGCCTGGAGGGGCCGGGTTGCGACTTGGGTGCGAGGCCATGACGAAACATCATGGGCCCATGGCCCAAGTGCATTGTGCACAAGCGAAGACGAGTCGTCTATCGCGGAATCGTGTTCTGCACAGCCTCTACAGACACAGTCTTGAAAGAAGGCGCCGTTGCCACCGGCTTGGCCGCATCGCCCACGATCACGAACGCTGCCCAATAGAACGGGTGCGAGGTCCGCGCATCGTCCATCAGTCGGCCCTCGGCCTCGGCCAGCGCGTCGCCGACGGACGCCCCTGACCTTCCAGCAATCATCCCTTCGATCAGGCGCCGAGTTGAATCGAATTCATCGGGCACCGGCCAGTGGCTGGCAATTACGGCACGCGCGCCCGCGCCGGTGAAGGCGCGCACCAGTCCATCAAGCGCATAGTTTCCGCCTGTCGTCACGCCGGCCTCGCGGCTCGCGGCGACTGTGGCCATGCCCGCCGTGTCGCAGGCGGAAAGGATCACAAGATCGGCATCGAGCCTGAGATCGAAGATTTCGCGAAAGGACAGCAGTCCATCGGAACCGGTTGCGCCAAAGCTGGTGACCAGCGCGGGACGCGCCGGGCAATCCTTGCGCGGGGCTGAAACCAGCCCGTGCGTGGCGAAATGTAGCACGCGGTACTGATCAAGCGTGCCATCCGCTAGAAGTGCGGTGTCGGTGAAGCTTGTGCCGGTAAGGGTGCTGCTTGTGCCGCCCATGGCTCGCGCCGCGTAGAGCAGCTCGTCGGGCTTGACCGGGCGCTGCCAGATCGCCAGCGGCCAGTCGCAGTCGCTGACCACCGCCGATGCCGGGCGCAGCTGCGGCAGGGCGTTGTCGCCAAGCCCCAGATAGGGCCGCACAGCATGGGACGGCGCCAGCTTGCGGATATCGAGGAACGCGCGCGGATTGACTGCGATGGAAATGGCGCGGCTCCGGCCAAGCCAGGCAATCCCGGTGAAATCGAAAGCATCGGCGTCGATATCGACCGTCCGCGCCTTATAGGCAGCGATCCCCGCATCGGAGGTGACAAGCACGCCGGGCGGCAACTGAAGCATTGCCGCATCAGGCTCGAACACCAAATGGCGCACAGCAGGCATATCCGCATCGACCCCACCGAACAGGGCCTTGTAAAGCGCACGCGAGCGGTCAAGGTCGAACGGGCGGTTCACCGCCTTGCCCTGTTCGATCGTAACGATGCTGTCGCGGATGGCCTGCACCTCGCGCGTCAAATCGGCGCGCGTGAGGACAATCGGGAGCAGGCGCGACGCTCCGCTTGTCGCATAGACGCCGTAGAGGTCCTCGCCCACCGCGATCAGCTTGTAATAAGCCTCGCCGCGGCCCAGCGCAGCCTGCATTTCAGCCAACGTCACGCGCTGCGGCGCCAGCGCGGTGTAGCGCGGAAAGGCCGAAAGCTTGGCGACGAGTTCGGTCTGCTCGCGGCGCAGCGCGGCGAGTGTATCCTGCTGAGCTGCCAGCTCCGCGCTTTCCTCTGCCGTCGGCGCCGTGAGCGCGTTCAGCCGTGCAACTTCGCCTTCCGCGCGCGCGACATCGCGGCTGCGTGCAAGCGAGAGGCGGAACAGCGCCGCAGCCGCATCGTTGCCCTGTGCCAGCTGACGGGCGAGGATCGCCTGTGTCTGCGCGACGCCGGGCCGCTCGAGCACTTGCGCCGCCGCGAAGGCCGCCGCCGCGCGGCCGGCGTCCTGATCGCTCTCGCCCGCAAGCAGCGCGAAATAGGGCGCAAGCAGATCGCGCAAGGTCGTGCCGCTGTCCGCGATCTTCGCGCTCTGATCGACCACATCGGCAAACAACCGCCGCGCGCCGGCGCGGTCCCCCGCCTGCACTAGAAACGCCGCCTTGCGCGCCATGGCCGAAAGCACTGCGGGTGATGCCGGATAGGCCTCGGCCAGCGCGGCGATCGCGCGATCGAAACCGGCCTCCGCTTCTCCGCGCCGGCCTGCCGCTGCGGCCAGATTGGCCAGTTCGATATCGATTTCGGCGCGCAGCCAGACAATCGAGGCCACCTGCCCGTCCCGAACCAGCGCGAGCCGTTGCCGCGCTGCCGCAAAGCCGCGCGCCGCTTCGTCAGGCCGGCCTGCCATGCGCGCTGCCGTCGCGCCCAGCGCTTGCGCCTGCGCATCGAGGATCTCGGCCTTCTCGGCTCTGGTCAGCGCCGGGTCCACCGCGCCCAAGCGCCGGAAAGCGGCGTTCTCGCGGTTGATTGCTTCTGCCAATGGCAGGTTGATCTCGCCCACGCCAAGCTGTCCGGGGTTGTAAATCGCGCTGACCGGATCAACGGGCCTGGCAAGTTGGGCGGCCGCCGCATCTGGAGCACGTTGGTTGAGCAGGTCGATGGCGCGGTAGTTGCGCAGCAGCCGCTGCGCCAGTCCATCACCGGGCAGCTGGGCGCCTTCGCTTTCGTCAAACAAGCGCGCGGCCGTTGCAGAGTTCGCTAGGTTGGATTGCTGCAGGCCTTCGTTGGCCAGCGCATCGGCTTGCTCGGCGCGCTCGTTCTGGCCCGTGCGGTGCCGCTCTGCCAGCACTTCGAAGAACGCGGCGGATTCGGCAAAGCTGCTGCCATTGTTGCGCAGATAGCCCTCTCCGCGCAGCCCGCGCGGATCAAGCAGCCCGGCCTGCAGGCGGGCAAAGGCGGCCGCATCGGTCACTTCGGTCGTCGCAACCTTGATCTCGCCCGCCACCGGACGGTCGAGCACCACGCTGGACAGAGCAAGCTGCAACGCGCTGTCATACGCTGCGAGCCCCTCGACAACATAGCTCACCTCGGCGCGCCGGAGGGCGTACCGCCGGTAATCGAGTCCGCTGTGCGGATCGCGGCAGACCAATGCGCCGGCGTCGCCCACCCCGGGGATGGCCACGCGTCCCGCCGCACCGCAGACCCGGTCCGCACCAGCCGCTGCCGGTACGCCCACGTCTGGCCCGGAATCGATGGCCACTGGGCGCTGCACGGCAATCAGCGTGCCGATCGGTCCCGCAGCATCACGGCACGAAATTGTGTAGGCCCGGTCGAACATCGCCTGAAGCCGCGCGTCAGTGGGCGTGACCTGCGCCGAACATACCACCCCGGCAGTGCCGACCCGAAAGCTGCTACGAACCGAGACCGGCAGTGTTCGCGCCCCGGACGTCTGTGCGGCGAAAGCCGCGAAGACCAGCGCCAAGGCGCTGAACAGGGCCGCAACGTGCGCAAGAATGCGCGCGAGACGCCGCGCGGCAGCCGTCATCGCACCGGACCTCCTGCCATGCCGATTTCGGCCCCGGTCAGCGCTGGGTTGCCGCTGCCCGCAATCGGTTCGTCGATCTGCACCGGCAGGGCATCGGGCTGTACTGCCAGAATGGTCTGGGGCGGCAGGATCGCATTGGCGCTGCGTGGTTGTCGCTTTCTGGGCTCGTCCGCCGGGGTTTCGTCAATCCGCGGATCGTCGAGGATGCCGATCAGCGTGCGGACGCCGGGATCGGGATCAGGCCGGACAACCGGCGGCTTTGCGACACAAGTGGCCGCGTTCAGCAAACATCCGTTGAGCCGGCTGTCTGCCGTGAAGCCCGATAGGTCCGCCCCGCTCGCCTTGAACAGCTTCCAGGCTTCTATCCCACCGACAGGTCCACTGGCCGTGCGGAACGTACCATTGATGATGACTGTAATGGGGCTTGCCCCAGCCACGCGTACCTTGAATCCCTCCAGCGGATCCTCGAAGCCGAGCGGATCGTCGCCGCTGCCGTTGCGCTGGATGTAAAGCGTTCGCCCCACGGCCAGATCGAGCGCGCCGGCCCGGAGCGCAGGCTGGCTGCCGCCCGCGCTCTGGGTGTCGAGAGCACTCTCGACACCGGCGAAGAACGGATCGGCTGCAAGCCGCGCCAGCAACGAGCCTGCTGCGATATGGATATCGCCAGCCTCGATCCGCACCGCCCCCGACAGAGCATCCGTCTTGCCCAGCACCGCAATCGAACCTGTATCGGAAGCGAGCTGGAAAAGCCCGGTCTGGAAGGCCAGGGCATTGCCCTCGCGGAACCCGCTCGCGCCGAGCACGCCCGCCACGCGGATGGTCCCGCTGGCAGCGGCCGGGGTCAAACTGCCGGTCCGGAAAAGCACTGTGCCTGCTGGATCGCCGATCGTGCTGCCCGCATCTGTCCCGGTCACATCAAGCTTGCCGATCAGCATGTCGACCGGTCCCGCTCCGTCGAGGCCGAACACGCTGAACGAGCCGCTCTTGATCCGGCCCCATTCGGCGTTGTCGAGGGTGTAGCCGCTCGCCGGAACCACGCTGCCATCGAGCCCGTCGCCAATCCGCAGACCCGCCGCATTGCGGGATACGAGGCTGATCGTGCCGGCCACGCCCGCATCAAGCCCTGCCCCGGCGGACATCGCGAGATCGTTCGCGCGGATCTCTATCTGCGGCGCACGCCATACCCCGCCGACGCTTACCGTGCCGCCGCTATCGACGAGGATGGTGCGGGCGGCAGTGATGCCTGACAGGCTCGCGTCGCCATCCATCCCGGCGGTGAATGCACCGCCGGAGACCGCTCCGGTGAGCGTCACCGCTCCGCCAGCAGACTGCAAGGGGGCAGCAAATACTGCGTCGTAGTCGAATCCGCCGATGGGCCCGCCTGCCGCCACCATCGCCGCGCCGGCGAGCAGGATGCGGCCACCGGACGAAGTCAGGCTGGCAGCGCGCAAGCCCCCGCCTGCCAGCAGCACCATGTCGCGCGCGCTTACCGCGCCAACAGCAAGGTCTGTTGCCGCCACCAATGCCGTATCAGTTGCAGCGCGGACTGTGCCGGTGGTTAGCGATCCAGCAGTCGAACGCAGCTCTACCGTGCCACTGTTACTGCTTACCACACCCACGAGCGCGTTGCCGACCGCAGCTGCCTGCAGCGCACCGCCTGCCGTCAAGTCTCCGGTGGTGAGTGCAGCGCCGCTGCTGAGTGCGATCCGGGTCGCCGCCGTAATCGCCCCGCTAGACAACGCACCAACCGCCGTCAGTTCGGCACGCCCGCTGGTTGCCGCAACACCTCCGATGCTGAGGTCTCCGTTCGC
>JBJXEK010000068.1:0-6073 GCA_046155055.1 Novosphingobium sp.
ATCCGCCCCCTATGCCCGCCCCCCTCATCAAGATCTGCGGCCTCACCACCCCCGCTTCGCTGGATGCCACAATCGCGGCGCGCGCGGACTATGCCGGGTTGGTCGTGTTTCCCCCTTCCCCGCGCCATCTTGCGCTGACGGAAGCCGCCGCGCTCGCCGCGCGCGCGGCTGGCCGGATCAAACTCGTCGGCCTGTTCGTCGATGCAGCAGACAGCCTGATCGCCGAGACCGTCGCTGCCGCACGGCTCGACGTGATCCAGCTCCACGGCAAGGAAGATCCGGCACGCGTCGCCGCCTTGCGTGCAGCCTTCGGCCTGCCGGTTTGGAAGGCTTTGGCCGTCTCCAGCGGTACGGATATTGCGCGCGCCGAGACTTATGCGGGCGCGGCGGATCTTGTGCTGTTTGACGCGAAACCGCCCAAAGGCGCGGCGCTGCCGGGCGGGCTTGGCCTGGTGTTCGACTGGACCCTGCTCGCCGGGCACCGGGGCAGCGTGCCTTGGGGCCTTGCAGGCGGTCTCTCGCCCGCCAACGTCGCCGATGCGGTGCGGGTGAGCGCTGCCCCGCTGGTCGATGTCTCCTCCGGCGTGGAAACCGCGCCGGGCGTGAAGGACGTGGACCTTATCGCCAGGTTTTGCCGGGAAGCCCGCGCCGCCTGAACGCTTGCCCCTTTTGCCCACCCTATTCCCAAGAGGGCGAATCTGGACAACTGCGCGCCCCTCTGCCAAGTCACCCGCCATGAACGCGCCCATCCCCAACAGCTTCCGCACCCAGCCCGATGCACAGGGCCATTTCGGCCAGTTCGGCGGCCGCTATGTCGCCGAAACGCTCATGCCGCTGGTCCTCGATCTTGAGGCGGAATACCGCAAGGCGAAGGTCGACCCCGCCTTCCAGGCCGAGTTCGACGATCTGCTCGAACACTATGTCGGCCGCCCCAGCCCGCTCTATTTCGCACCGCGCCTCACCGAGGAATTGGGCGGCGCGCAGGTCTGGTTCAAGCGCGACGAGCTCAATCACACCGGCGCGCACAAGATCAACAATTGCATCGGCCAGATCCTGCTCGCCATCCGCATGGGCAAGACGCGGATCATCGCCGAGACCGGCGCGGGCCAGCACGGCGTCGCCACCGCCACGGTATGCGCGCGCTTTGGCCTGCCATGCGTGATCTTCATGGGCGCGACCGATGTTGCTCGCCAAGCCCCGAACGTGTTCCGTATGAAGCTGCTCGGCGCCGAAGTCGTGCCGGTAACGGCGGGTGCCGCCACGCTGAAAGACGCGATGAACGAGGCGCTGCGCGACTGGGTCGCGAATGTGCACGACACGTTCTACATCATCGGCACCGCCGCGGGTCCGCACCCCTATCCGGAGCTCGTGCGCGATTTCCAGAGCGTGATCGGCAAGGAAGCGCGCGCGCAAATGCTTTCGCGGGTTGGCCGCCTGCCCGATCTGCTCGTCGCCGCGATCGGCGGGGGCAGCAATTCGATCGGCCTGTTCCACCCCTTCCTCGATGATCCCAGCGTCAAGATGCTCGGCGTCGAGGCAGCGGGCCACGGGCTCGATAAGCTCCACGCCGCCAGCCTCGCGGGCGGCCGCCCCGGCGTGCTCCACGGCAACAAGACCTATCTACTGCAGGACGAGGACGGCCAGATCCTCGAAGGCCACTCGATCTCGGCGGGCCTCGACTATCCCGGCATCGGACCCGAACACGCGTGGCTGAAGGAAAACGGCCGCGTGGAATACACGTCGGTGACCGACACCGAAGCGCTCGACGGCTTCCAGCTGCTCTGCCGCACCGAAGGGATCATCCCCGCGCTGGAACCCGCCCACGCCATTGCAGCGGTGAAGAAGATCGCGCCGACGCTGCCGAAGGACACGATCATTCTGGCGAACCTGTGCGGGCGGGGCGACAAGGACATTTTTGCCGTTGCGGAGCATCTGGGAGTTTCGCTTTGAAGCTATTTGATGCCAGCGAGTTCACAACCGAAAAGGCATGGGGCAGCGAGCTGTTGGCCGATTTCGGAGAGGTCACTGCGCGTCTGCATTGGACGGACCAGCCCTATCACTGGCACACCAACACCGGCGCAGAAGTCTTTGTTGTACTTGACGGACTTGTTGACATGCATATCCGCGAAAACGGAATAGAGCGAGTTGTTCGCCTTGGCTGTGGCCAAGGTATCAGCGTCGAAACCGGCGACGAGCATGTGGCTCACCCGATTGGGCAAGCCCGCATCCTTGTGGTCGAACGCAAGGACTCCGAATGACGACCCGCCTCGCCTCAGCCTTCGCCAAGGGCCATCCCGCCCTCGTCTGCTTCGTCACAGCCGGTGACGGCCCCACCCCCGCGATCCTTGACGCGCTCGTCGAAGGCGGTGCGGATGTTATCGAGCTGGGCATGCCGTTCACCGATCCGATGGCCGATGGCCCGGCGATCCAGCTGGCGAACTTGCGCAGCCTCGGCGCAGGCACCAAGACCGCCGATATCCTCAAGATGGCCACCGATTTCCGCGCACGCCATCCGGACGTGCCGCTGGTGCTGATGGGCTATGCCAACCCGATGATCACGCGCGGCGCCGAATGGTTTGCGGCAGAGGCCGCCAAGGCCGGGGTCGACGGGGTGATCTGCGTCGATATCCCGCCCGAGGAAGACGGGGAGCTTGGGCCGTACCTGCGCGCCCACGGCATCTCGCCGATCCGCCTTGCCACCCCAACGACAGATGCCGCGCGGCTGCCCGCCGTGCTCGAAGGCTCCTCGGGCTTTCTCTACTACGTCTCGGTCGCGGGCATCACTGGCAAGCAATCGGCGGCGCTCACCTCGATCGAAGAGGCCGTCGCGCGGATCAAGCAGACGGCGCAAATCCCCGTCGCGGTCGGCTTCGGCGTGCGCACGCCCGAGCAGGCCGGCCCCATCGCCAAAGTGGCCGATGGTGTGGTCGTCGGCTCGGCCCTCGTCGAACTGGTCGGTGCACACGGTGAAAACGCTGCTGGCCCGGTGCGAGACCTCGTCACGGCGCTTGCCAAGGCCGTGCATTCCGCGCGAAAGGTGGAAGCATGAGCTGGCTGACCCGCGTTCGCAATTCGCTGCCTTTCGCGCCCAAGCGCGATACGCCGGATAATCTCTGGATCAAATGCCCGTCGTGCAGCGAAATGCTGTTCACGAAGGAGTATGAGGACAACCTCTCGGTCTGTCCGCGCTGCCAGCACCACGGCCGCATCGGCGCGACTGCGCGGCTGGGGCAGCTGCTCGATCCCGGCTTCGAACTGCTCCCAGCGCCGCGCGTGCGCGAAGACCCGCTCAAGTTCCGCGACACCAAGCGCTATACCGACCGCCTCAAGGCCGCCCGCGCTGCCAATCCGCTGCCCGATGCGATGACCGCAGCGCTCGGCAAGATCGAAGGCTACAAGGCCGTCGTCGGCGTGCAGGACTTTGCGTTCATGGGCGGCTCGATGGGCATGGCCGTGGGCGATGCGTTTATCGCCGGAACGGCCCGCGCAATTGCTGAAAAGTGCCCGTTCGTCATGGTCACGGCAGCAGGCGGCGCGCGGATGCAGGAAGGCATTCTCAGCCTGATGCAGATGCCGCGCACCACCGTGGCGATTACCCGGCTGCACAAGGCGGGCCTGCCCTATCTCGTCGTGCTGACCGATCCCACCACCGGCGGCGTCACCGCCAGTTACGCCATGCTGGGCGATATCCAGATCGCCGAGCCCGGCGCCCTGATCGGCTTTGCAGGGCAGCGCGTGATCCAGGACACGATCCGCGAGAAGCTCCCCGAAGGCTTCCAGCGCGCTGAGTATCTGCACGCGCATGGGATGATCGACATGGTTGTGCCCAGGCATGATCTGAAGGCGACTTTGGCGCGCGCGATCGGATTTTTGATGGCGGCGCAGGAGAAGGTTTGACCCCTCCACCACCCGCTGATGCGGGCGGTCCCCCTCCCCGTTTGGGCTTCGCCAAAACAGGAAGGATCAGACAAGTCCTCTCCATTTTCACGAAGTGCAAATGGGGAGATGGCTCGCCGCAGGCGGGTCGGAGGGGTTCTTGAATGCGTGACTTCGCCATTTCCGAAAACCCGCGCGTGCAGGCGCAGCTGGACCGCCTCGGCGCGCTCTCGCTCCCGCAAGGCCGCTACGGCCTCGATACGGTGCGCGAACTCTGCGCCCGCCTCGGCAATCCGCAAAACAGGCTGCCGCCGGTGTTCCACGTCGCTGGCACCAACGGCAAAGGCTCCACCTGCGCCTACCTGCGCGCGATTCTTGAGGCGCAGGGCCTCATCGTCCACACCGCCACCAAGCCGCATCTGGTGCGCTATAACGAACGCATCCGCGTCGCCGGCAAGCTGATCAGCGACGAGAGTCTTGCCAGCCTGCTAGGGCGCGTGCTCGATGCCGGAACAGATCTTGGCCCCAGCTTCTTCGAAGTCACCACAGTCGCCACGTTCCTCGCTTTTGCTGAAACCCCGGCGGATGCTTGCGTGATCGAGACAGGGCTTGGCGGGCGGCTCGATGCGACCAACGTGCTCGAAGACCCCGCTGTCTGCGGTATCGCCACACTCGGCATCGATCACGAGGCGTTTCTGCTTGTGCCCGAAGCCGGAACCCCTGAAGAACCGCTCGCTCGCATCGCCTTCGAAAAAGCCAGCATCGCCAAGCCCGGTGCGCCGCTCGTGGTGCAAAGCTATCCCGCTTCGCCGCTGGCCAGCGTGCTCGCGACGGCGGATCGGATCGGCGCACCAGTCCACTTGCGCGGCCGCGACTGGTGGGCCGATGTCGGGGAAACCATCCATTACCGCGACGCAAACGGCACACTGGAGCTCCCGCTCCCCGCACTGGTCGGCGCGCATCAGGCCGACAATGCTGCGCTTGCCGTCGCCATGCTGCGCCATCAGAGCGCGGTGCGGGTCGGTGCTGAGGCCATGGCGGAAGGCATCCGCACCGCCCGCTGGCCCGCGCGGCTGCAGCGGCTTGGCGCAGGTCCGCTGACCGACTTGGCGGGCCCGCGCACCGTTTGGCTCGACGGCGGTCACAACCCCGATGCCGGGCTCGCCATCGCTCGCCACTTCGCCGATGCGCCCAGGCTCCACCTCGTCATGGGCATGCTCACCAGCAAAGACCCCGCCGCGATCCTGCGCCCGCTCGAAGGCGGCCTCACCTCGGTCTCCATCGTCCCCGCCCCCGGCCACGAAGCCCACAGCCCCGCCGATTTCGCACCGTTCACGTCGCTGCCGGTGCGCAGCTTCGCCAATGTTGCAGTGGCCCTCGCCGCGCTGCCGCCAGAAGGCGATGTGCTGATTGCGGGATCGCTCTATCTCGCGGGCGATGTTCTGCGCCGGAACAACGAAGCGCCGGATTAAGATGCTTCCGCCGCAGGTACCGCCTGCCTGCTCACCCGCATCCATTCCAGGCACACGAACAGCACAGCCACCAGCCCCGCCGCCGCTGTCCAGCGAAACACCGTGGCATAGCCATAAATGTCAAACGCCTCCCCCGCGATCCCGCGCCCCAAGGAGCCGATCAGGAACGTCAGTGAGGACAGCAGCGCATATTGCACCGCCGTATAGCGCTTGGAGACGATGCCAGAGAGATAGGCAATAAACGCTGCCCCGGCGATGCCGGTCGAGATGTTCTCGAAGCTGATCGCGAGCAGCAGCCGGATCATGCGCGGATCAAAGCCGAACTGCGCGAAAAGCCAGTGCAGCCCCGCCGTGCGTCCCACCGCATCGATCGCCGCCGCGCCCTCGGCGAGGTCCGCGTAAACGAAGTTGCCAAGCATCGGCAGCACCGCGCCGATCAGGATCGTGGGCATGCGCCCGAGCCGCAGGAACAGGTATCCGCCCAGGCTGATCCCCGCGATGGTCATGAATATGCCGAAGACTTTGGAGGCGAAGGCGACCTCGTCCTTGGTGTATTTCAGATGCTCGAGGTAGAACGGGAAGGCAAAGCTCGACCACACATTGTAGCACAGCGTGTAAGTCAGGATCATGCCGATCACGATCAGCACACCCCAACCCAGCCGCTGCGTCAGCTCCGCCAGCGGCGAGATCAGCGCGACATAAAGATGGTTCGCTGCCGTCCGCAC
>JBJXEK010000069.1:0-11500 GCA_046155055.1 Novosphingobium sp.
GCGGGGCCGTGGCTTTCCCCCCAGGTGGTGAAGCGGAAGACGTGTCCGAAGGTGTTGAAGCTCATGGGGCAGGCATTCGCGCAAAAACTTGCGATTGTCACGTCCTGCTATGTCACGTCTGCCTTGCATTCGCCACGCCCGCTGCGCCAAAGGAACGTCATGTTCCTCGTCGTCTTCCGCAACCGCAAGCGCGCCAATCTTGATGCCGCTGCCTATTCCGCCGATGCCGATATAATGGAGGCGCTCGCCGCCTCGCAGCCGGGCTACATTTCGTTCAAGAGCTATACGGCTGAGGACGGCGAAGTGATCGCGCTCTCCGAATGGGAAAGCGAGGACGCCGCGCTCGGCTGGCGGCGGGTGGCCGAACATGCCGAAATGCAGCGCCGAGGCCGCGAGGAATACTATCAGAACTACACGCTGTTGCGGGCACACCGAACCGGGTGCACCGCTTCGAAAGGCCCGGATCATAACGATGCCGGGTCGGTCATGTCGCATCGCAGTCTGAATTCGCCTATTTTGCCGCCCGCACTTCGTCGATGGTGGCGCGGACCGCCGCGATCACCGCAGCGGGCTGATCGATCTGGATATAGTGGGCGCTGTCCGCAACCTCGGTATGGCTGCCCTTGGTTGAGAGCGCGGCGATGCGATCATGGCTGGCGCGCAATACGGCATGAAGATAGGCAATATCGGCTGGTGTCGCGCCGGGCATCGCAAGGTTAGCCGCAGTCAGGACATGCATCGGCTTTGCCCCGAAACTGACGGTCAGGGCGTCCATCTGCTGATCATCGATGTCCAGCGGGCTCGGCAGCAGAAACGAGAGCGCTTCGCTGAGGTTCGCGAAACCGACCCTGCCATCCGCGATCTGGCGCAGAATTTCCGCGCGCACGCCCGGGTCTGCAATGTCTGGCGCGTCCCCGATATCGAGACAATCCCTGGCCGGCTTGTCCTTCGGCGGCGAAAGGCGGCCGGCGAGGGCAAGCGCCACACAGCGCTGGGTGCCGGCCAGATATCCCGCCAGGCTCTGCGCGAGCAGGGCTGGCTTGCCCGGCACTTGCAGCGCATCGTTATGGTGGGCGAACGACGGATCGACAAGCACTTCGGCGGCGACGTCCTCCGGGTATTTGCCTTGCAGATAGACGCCGAACAGTCCGGCAATCGAATGGCCGACATAGATCAGCGGCGCGCCCAAACTTGCCGCCTTGATCAGGCGGTGGATGTCTTCAACTGTGTTTGCAACATCCGCGGTGGTGGTCAGCGGGTCGCTATGTCCATGCCCCGCACGATCATAGGCACACGTGCGGGTCCATTTGCCGATTTCGCCCTGTACCCGGCGCCAGTCCATGATGCCGCCCCCGGCTCCGGCATCGAGCAGCACGGTCGGCGCCCCCTGCCCGGCGCAATAAAGATTAAGCGAGCGGCCCGGTTCGACCTCCACTTTCAGCTGCGGCTGGGTGTAGGCGCTTTCCGGCACCGACACCGGTGCCGCCGAAGCGACCAAGGGCACCAGAGTGCCTAATGCCGCCAGCAAGACCATCCGCGAAACCATACCCACCCCTGTTCACAAGACGGCCTCGAGGCTATCATGCACCCTTGGGGGCGTCCACCAGGTCAGGTTTCACCCCGAAGGAGTGCCAAATGCCGGTGACTGTTTTCGGCATCCCGAACTGCGATACTGTCAAGAAGGCGCGTGCCTGGCTTGATGCACAGGGCATCGCCTACACCTTCCACGACTACAAGAAGCTGGGCGCGGACGGGGCACAAGTGGCGGGCTGGATCGGGCAGGCGGGGCTGGACAAAGTGGTGAACCGGGCAGGGACGACGTTTCGCAAGCTTTCGGCGGAGGATCAGGCGGCGCTCGGCGGGGCGGGCGCGCCCGATGTGCTGGCGGCGCACACGTCGGTGATCAAACGGCCCATCGTGGAGCATCCCGGCGGGCTGCTGGTCGGTTTCAAGGAAGCGGAGTGGGCTGCCGCCTTGAGCTAAAAAAGGGCAGGCCGGGGCCTGTTCGAATCGGGCGTCCGATGCTATCTACATGAATGTGAATACAGCGCCCCCTTTCGCTTTTGCGATCACCGTCGATCCCGCTGACATCGATTTCATGGGGCACGTGAACAACGCGTCCTACCTCAAATGGGTTCAGGATGCCGTCGTCGGCCACTGGCGCGCATTTGCGCCTGCGCAGGCGATTGCCGATCATGTGTGGGTCGCGACCAACCACAACATCACGTATCGGCGGCCGACCTTCCTTGAGGACACGGTGATCGCGCATGTGGTGCTCGAGCGGGTACAAGGCGCGCGCGCGTTTTACGAGACGATCATCAAGCGCGGCGAAGTGGTGCTGGCCGAAGTGAAATCGAGCTGGTGCTGCCTCGATGCAACGACCTTGCGCCCGGCGCGGCTGGCGCGCGAGTTGGTTGAAAAGTTCCTGCCAGTCGACGCGTAAAGCTGCTCAGCGCAGTTTGCCGATTTCCAGCCCATCAGCCTTGGCGCGGATCTTGATCGATTCTTCGCTGCGGGTCAGCGCCTTGGCGAGGCCTTTGAGCGCCATGCCCTTCTTGGCGAGCATATGCAGCTTCTGCACTTCGTCGGTGGTCCAGGCCTGCTTGTGGCGCTCGAAAACTTTGCCAGTCGCCATCAGTTCCTCACTGCCGTTACAATGTAATTGAGCGCCAGATTGTCTGACAAGTGCAGGCCCTTGGCGGGCGAAAAGCTGATCCCCTGCGGGTTGCCCATCGCGAGCCCGGCCTCGGCGAGCAGGTCGCTGAGTTCGAGCGGGGTGATGAAATCCGCCCAAGTGTGCGTGCCCTTGGGCACCATGCCTATCGTCTCCGCCGCGCCGACCAGCAGGAGGCGCGAGGCGGCTGTACGGTTGGGAGTGGAGATGACGAGGAGGCCGCGCTCGTCCAGCGCAGCGGCAAGGCCTGCGACGAAAGCAGCCTTGTCTGCCACGTGCTCGATCACTTCCATCGAAGTGACAAGATCGAAGCCGGAGAGGCCGAGCGCGGCGAGTTCTCCCGCCCGGTACTCGATGGCGAGGCCGCCCGCTTCGGCATGGGCGCGCGCCGCCGCGATGTTTTCCGGCGCGGCATCGACGGCGGTGACTGATGCGCCGAGCCGGGCCAGCGGCTCGGCCAGCAGCCCTGCGCCGCAGCCGACATCGAGCGCGCGGCGGCCGGCCAGCGGTTTGAGGCCCTTCGGATCGGCAGCGAAGTGCGAATCGATTGCGGCGCGCAGGAAGCCCAGGCGCACCGGGTTGAGCTTGTGGAGCATCGCCGAGCTGCCACTGGGATCCCACCATTCGGCGGCCAGCTTGCCGAAATGGGCGGCTTCCTCGGGCCGGATGGTAGCGCCAGGTGCTGCAGCGGTTGCATTGCTCATGGGGCGACTCTAAAGCGCCGCGTCCGTGTGGTCGAGGGGCCGCAGGGGAAACCTTCTAGGAATCGTGCACCTAAGGTGCAGGGGGGAACAAGCGTGGCCCGGATCGTGATGAAATTCGGCGGCACTTCGATGGCCGGAACCGAGCGCATCCGCCGTGTGGCGCGAATCGTGCAGCGCCAGCAGGCGGCGGGGCATGAAGTGGCGGTGGTGGTCTCGGCCATGGCGGGCGAGACCGATCGGCTGGTGACCTTCTGCCGCGAGGCCAATGCGCTCTACGATCCGGCGGAGTATGATGTGGTCGTGGCGGCGGGTGAGCAGATCACCTCGGGCCTGCTCGCGCTCCATCTGCAGGCGCTGGGCTGCAAGGCGCGCTCGTGGCTTGGCTGGCAATTGCCGGTGCGCACCGACGATGCCCATGCCGCCGCGCGGATCGAGGAGATCGATTCGGGCGCGTTGCTGGCCTCGATGGCGGCGGGCGAGATTGCGGTGATCCCGGGCTTTCAGGGGCTCGACCCTGCGGGCCGCGTCACCACGCTGGGCCGCGGCGGTTCGGATACCTCGGCGGTCGCGGTGGCGGCGGCAGTGGGCGCAGATCGCTGTGATATCTACACCGATGTCGATGGGGTCTACACCACCGACCCGCGCATCGTGGCCAAGGCGCGCAAGCTCAAGAACGTGACCTATGAGGAAATGCTCGAGTTGGCCTCGGTCGGCTCGAAAGTGCTGCAGACCCGCTCGGTCAGCCTCGCGATGAAGGAGGGCGTGCGGGTGCAGGTGCTCTCCTCGTTCATCGGCGACGATGCTCCGCCGGCGGACAGCATCCCCGGCACGATGATCGTCTCGGACGAGGAACTGACGCGAATTCTGGCAAAAGGCGAAGAAGGAACCGACATGGAACGCCAGCTGATCACCGGCATTGCTGCCGACCGTAACGAAGCCAAGGTGACGCTGACCCGCGTGCCGGACCGCCCGGGCGCGGTGGCGATGATCTTCGGGCCGCTGGCTGAGGCCAACATCAATGTCGACATGATCATCCAGAATATCGCCAAGGACAAAGGCGAGACCGATGTGACGTTCACTTGCCCGCAGGCCGACCTTGCGCGGACGCAGGCGCTGCTGGAGGCGCAGCAGAGCGCTATCGGTTACTACCGGATGATTGCCGACAGCAAGGTTGCCAAAGTCTCGGTCGTGGGTGTGGGCATGCGCAGCCACGCCGGTGTCGCTGCCACGATGTTCGCCGCGCTGGCTGAGCGCGCGATCAATATCCAGGCGATCTCGACCAGCGAGATCAAGGTCTCGGTGCTGATCGATTCCGATGAAGTCGAGCTTGCCGTGCGCGTGCTGCACACGGCTTATGGGCTCGATGCGGCGTAACACTGCCTTCTTGCTGCCGTGATGCGCCCCTAAGCGCTCGTGCCGACGCCGCTTTTGCCTCTGGAACATTCATGACCGCATACCCCAAGACTTCCGCGCTGATGGCGCGCGGCGCTGCCTTCCTCGGGACCGAACATGCCGTGCTGTGCGGCGCGATGAGCTGGGTATCCGAGCGGCATCTCGTTGCCGCAATCAGCAATGCCGGCGGCTTCGGCGTGATTGCCTGCGGGGCGATGACGCCCGAACTGCTCGATGCCGAAATCGCCGCGACTGCTGCGCGCACCAGCAAGCCGTTTGGCGTGAACCTCATCACCATGCACCCCGCGCTGTTCGATCTGATCGAGGTCTGCGCGCGCCACCGGGTCGGCCATGTCGTGCTCGCGGGCGGAATCCCGCCCAAGGGTTCGGTCGAGGCGATCAAGGCATTTGGCGGCAAGGTCATCGTGTTTGCGCCGACGCTGGCGCTGGCGAAGAAGCTGTTCCGACAGGGCGCGGATGCGCTGGTGATCGAGGGATCGGAAGCGGGCGGGCATATCGGCCCGGTCTCGACCTCGGTGCTGGCGCAGGAGTTCCTGCCTGAACTGGCGGCGGATCATGTGGTGTTCGTGGCGGGCGGGATCGGCCGGGGTCTGGGCATCGCTGCCTATCTGGAGATGGGCGCGAGCGGGGTGCAGCTCGGCACGCGGTTTGCCTGCGCCACCGAATCCATCGCGCACCCGGCGTTCAAGGCCGCGTTTTTCCGCGCCAATGCGCGCGATGCGATTGCCAGCGTGCAGGTCGATCCGCGCCTGCCGGTGATCCCGGTGCGCGCACTGCGCAACAAGGGCAGCGAGGAATTCACGGCCAAGCAGATCGAAGTGGCCAAGCTGCTGGATGAAGGCACGGTGGATATGCGCGAGGCGCAATTGCAGATCGAGCATTTCTGGGCGGGTGCGCTGCGCCGCGCGGTGATCGACGGCGATGTCGAGCGCGGGTCGGTCATGGCCGGGCAATCGGTCGGCATGGTCAGCAAGGAAGAACCTGTCGCGGTGATCATGGACGAGTTGATGACCGAGTGCGAGGCCGCGCTCGCCCGCGCCTGATCGGCCGCCAACGGAGATGCAAGCCATGCCGCTGCTCATGCCGAACCGGGCCTCGATCGGCTTTGTCTTCGCCATCGTGCTGATCGATATGCTGGGCTTTGGCATTGCCTTGCCGGTGCTCCCGGGCCTGATCATGAGCCTCGCGCACGTGCCGATTTCGGTGGCGGCGGAATATGCCGGCTGGCTGGGGGCGGGCTATGCGGTGATGCAGTTCGTGTTCGCGCCGGTGATCGGCAATCTTTCGGACCGGTTCGGGCGGCGGCCGGTGATGCTGGCAGCGGTACTGGCGATGGCGCTCGATTACTGGCTGCAAGCCATGGCCCCGGCCTTTTGGTGGCTGATCATCGGGCGGCTGGTTGCGGGGGCGACGGGCGCGAGCTTTTCAGCCGCCTATGCTTATGTCGCCGATGTTACCCCGCCGGAAAAGCGCGCCGCCAGCTTTGGCCTGATGGGCATGGCGTTCGGCATCGGCTTCGTGGTGGGGCCGGCGCTGGGCGGGGTGCTAGGTTCGATCGACCAGCGCCTGCCGTTCAAGGCCGCCGCCGTGCTGGCGCTCGCCAACTTCCTGTTCGGGCTCGTGTTCCTGAAGGAATCGCTCCCGCCTGAAAGCCGCCGCCCGTTTGACTGGCGCCGCGCCAATGCGCTGGCTTCGCTGAGGGCGCTGCGCAAGCAGAACACGACCGTGCTGTGGTTCGTCGCGGCGCTGGCGGTGTGGCAGCTCGCCTATATCGTCTACCCATCGACCTGGGCCTACTTCGCGATTGCCGCCTACGGCTTTTCCACGCGCGATGTCGGCCTCGCTCTCGCGATGGTCGGGATTACCAGCGCGCTGGTGCAGGGCTTCGGCCTGCGGCTCATCGTGCCGAAGCTGGGCGAGCGGCGTACGGTGATGCTGGGCGTGGCGGGGCTGGTGACGGCGGCGGTGCTTTACACGGTGGCCAGCGTGACCTGGGAGGTTTACCTCGCGATTGCGATTGGCGCGCTCTCGGGTATGGTGCAGCCTTCGATCTCGGCGATGAACAGCCGCGCGGTCGATGCGCGCAGCCAGGGCGAATTGCAGGGCGCGACCCAGTCGATCAATTCGATTGCGGCGATCATCGGCCCGCCGCTCTACACGCAGACCTTGGCGCGGTTCAGCGGGCCGCACGCGATCATCAATCTGCCGGGCGTGACCATGTTGCTGGCAGCGAGCATTTCGGTGGTGGCGATGCTGCTGTTTCTGAAAGGCGCGAGCCTGCTGAAGCAGGCCGCTCAGCCTTCCAGTTCGACATCCCAATAGAGCCAGTCGCGCCAGCTTTCGTGCAGGTGGCCCGGCGGGAACAGCCGGCCGCGCTCCTGCAATTGCCATGAGGTCGGCCGGATCGGCTGCTGGATCAGGTGCATCTGCGCCTGCGCCGGGGTGCGCCCGCCCTTGCGCATGTTGCACGGCGCGCAGGCCGCCGCGACGTTTTCCCACGTAGTGCGCCCGCCGAGGCGGCGCGGGACCACGTGATCGAACGTCAGCTGATCCGGGCTGCCGCAATACTGGCACTGGAACTTGTCACGCAGGAACAGATTGAAGCGTGTGAAGGCGGGAAACTCGCTCGGCCGCACGAACTGGCGCAGCGCGATCACCGAGGGGATCTTCATGTCGAGCGTGGCGCTGTGCACCTCGCGGTCGTAGGTCGCGACGATATCGACGCGCTCGAGGAACACCGCCTTGATCGCGGTCTGCCACGGCCAGAGGCTGAGCGGATAGTAGCTGAGCGGGGTGTAATCCGCATTGAGCACAAGCGCCGGGCAATTGGACAGATGGCGATCATGGCCGAGAATGGCGGCCCCGCCATCATGGGGGCTCCCGCTATGGGCCTTGGCCGCAGCCGCCCGTTCTATCAGCGCCTTGTGAAGCATGCTTCTGTACGGCCCTTTCGCGCCACTGCGCCCAAACCCCCGTACAGGGAGTTTGCGCTCCTGCGAAGAGCGCTTTGGGGGACATGCATGACCACTTCGTGACGCATGCGAGCAAATGAACACGAGCGCGACTCGTGCGTCAAGGCCCTCTCGTCCGCCCTGTCCACAGGTGCATGACTCTGTGGACAGTGCGGGGAGAACGTGTGGGAAATCATGCAATTACAGAATGGTGACTACTTGGTGTAAGCCTTCACCAGTTCATAAAGATAGGCCCGGCCGGTCAGCAGCGCCTTCACCTCTAGCCGCTCGTTGAGGCCGTGAACGCCGTTCCCGTCCGGATTGCTCCAGTCCGCCGGTACGCCATAAGTCGGGATGCCTGCTGCGGCGAGGAAGATGCCGTCCGTCGCTCCGGTCGACATCGTCGGCACCACCGGCACGCCGGGGAAGTACTTTGCCGCAAGCTTTTCCATCGGGCCGACGATGGCCGGATCCATCGGCGGAGTCTTGGCCAACGGGCGCAGCGGCGGCACCTTGGTGATGCTCACGCCGGCATCGGCGACAACTTTCTGCAACTGCTCTTGCACTTCATCCACCGAGTGGCCCGGGAAGATGCGGCAGTTGACATTGGAGCCGGCGCGCTGCGGCAGCGCGTTGTTGGCATGGCCGCCATCGAGCAGCGTGGCGACGCACGTGGTGCGCAGCATCGAATGATAGGTGCGGTCGGTGTTCAGCACGGCTTCCGCCGCCTTGTCCGCCGGGTTGGCGGCGATCGCGGCCATGGCCTTGCCCATGGCATCGCTGCGCCCGGCACCGGTCTTGGCAAAAAACGCGCGCGTCGTGTCCGAAAGCTCGAGCGGGAAATCGAAATCGTTCAGCTTTACCAGCGCGGCGGCGAGCTGGTAGATGGCGTTGGCAGGTACTGGAATCGAACTGTGGCCACCAGGGTTGCGTGTTTCCAGCCGGTAGTTCTGCACGCCCTTTTCGCCGACCTGGATCGACTGGACGATGAGCTTGCCGCCTTCGACCACGCCCTTGCCGTCGGTCTGGCCGCCGCCGCCTTCATTGAGTGCAAATGCGGCATCGATCAGTTCGCGCTTGTTCTCGGCGAGATACTGCGCGCCGTTGAACGCGTAAGTCGTCTCCTCGCCGCAGGTCAGCGCCAGCTTGAGCGTGCGCTTCGGCTTGAAGCCCTCCTGCTTGAGGCGGGCCATGGTGTCGACCCAGATCGAGGCCATCGCCTTGTCGTCCGAGGCGCCGCGCGCGTAGAAGTATCCGCCTTCCTCGATCAGCGTGAACGGATCGCGCACCCAATCCTCGCGCTTGGCCTCGACCACATCGACATGCGCGAGCAGCAGGATTGGCTTTTCCGTTTTCGAGCTTCCCGGCAGCACGGCGACGAGACCGCCTTCCCTGGGCTTCTCCGGCGTGGCGAAAATGGTTAGCTGGTCATCGGTGAACCCCGCCGCCTTCAGCCGCACCGCCATGCGCTCTGCCGCCAGGGTGCAACTGCCGGACGAGAGCGTGGTGTTGGTCTCGACCAGCTCCTTGTAGATGCTGCGGAATGCCAGCTCGCCCCCGAACGGTTGGGCGGCGGCGGGCGGGGGCGCCGCCATGGCGGAGGTGGAAAACAGAGCGGCGCAGATCGGACCGGCGAGCAGGGTGCGCATGGGGTCGGAAGTCCTTTGGCGAGTGTTTGCAGGGGTGCCTGAGCCACCATTTTGAGCATGATTGCGAGGGCGAGGCTAGTGCCCCTGCCTGCCCTGCCGGAATGGGGGCGCAGCCTGTGCAAAACAGGCTGGTTTCGCTTGGGAAACGGCCTTCGAATGCCTATGTCATTACAATGGCAAGTACGAATGAAAACATCCCCAACGCCAACGAGTATGGCGCCGATTCCATCAAGGTCCTGCGCGGGCTCGATGCGGTGCGCAAGCGCCCCGGCATGTACATCGGCGATACCGACGACGGATCGGGCCTGCACCACATGGTGTTCGAGGTTTCGGACAACGCGATCGACGAGGCGCTGGCCGGGCACTGCGATCTCGTGCTGATCGAACTGAACCCCGATGGCTCGGTTTCGGTGGAAGACAACGGCCGCGGCATTCCCACCGGCATCCATGCCGAGGAAGGCGTTTCCGCCGCCGAAGTGATCATGACCCAGCTGCACGCGGGCGGGAAGTTCGAGAACACCAGCGACGACAATGCCTACAAGGTTTCCGGCGGGCTCCACGGCGTCGGCGTCTCGGTGGTCAATGCGCTTTCGGAATGGCTGGAGCTGACGATCTGGCGCGACGGCGAAGAGCACTGGATGCGCTTTGAGCACGGCGATGCGGTCGGCCCGCTGCGGATCAACGGGCCTGCCCCGGATAACGGTCAGGGCGGAGTCAAAAAGGGCACCCGGGTCACGTTTTCTGCCAGCCACGACACCTTCAAGAACGTGCTGGAGTTCGATTTCGACAAGCTGGAACACCGCTACCGCGAGCTGGCGTTCCTCAATTCGGGCGTGCGCATCCTGCTGCGTGACAAGCGGCATGAAGTGGTGGCCGAACACGATCTCTATTACGTCGGCGGCATTGGTGCGTTCGTGAAATACCTTGATCGCAACAAGGTGCCGCTAATGCCCGATCCAATTGCCATTTCGGCGGCCCGCGACGGCGTCGGCATCGATGTCGCGCTCGAATGGAACGACAGCTATTACGAAAACGTCCTGGCCTTCACCAACAACATTCCCCAGCGCGACGGCGGCACGCATCTTGCTGCCTTCCGCGCCGCGCTGACGCGCACGCTGAACGGCTATGCCGACCGTTCGGGGATGCTCAAGAAGGAGAAGGTCAGCCTCACGGGCGACGACATGCGCGAGGGGCTGACCGCGATTGTCTCGGTCAAGCTGCCGGACCCGAAGTTCTCCAGCCAGACCAAGGACAAGTTGGTCAGCTCCGAAGTGCGCCAACCGCTCGAAAGCCTGATGGCCGACAAGATGAGCGAATGGCTCGAGGAAAACCCGGCGCATGCCCGCGCGGTGATCCAGAAGGTGATCGATGCCGCCGCCGCACGCGAGGCCGCCAAGAAAGCGCGCGAGCTGACCCGGCGCAAGGGCGCGATGGATATCGCCAGCCTGCCCGGCAAGCTCGCCGATTGTCAGGAACGCGATCCCGCCAAGTGCGAGCTGTTTCTGGTGGAAGGCGACAGCGCCGGCGGCTCGGCCAAGCAGGGGCGCGACCGGCATTTTCAGGCGATCCTGCCGCTCAAGGGCAAGATCCTGAATGTGGAGCGCGCTCGGTTCGACCGGATCATCGGCTCGAAGGAAGTCGGCACGCTGATTCAGGCAATGGGGACGGGCATCCGCGACGAGTTCAACCTCGGCAAACTGCGCTACCACAAGATCGTGATCATGACCGACGCCGATGTCGACGGCGCGCATATCCGCACGTTGCTGCTGACGTTCTTCCACCGCCAGATGCCCGAGATCATTCGCGGTGGGCACCTCTTCATTGCGCAGCCGCCGCTCTACAAAGTCGCGAAGGGGCGCAGCGAGGTCTACCTCAAGGACGGCCCGGCGCTGGACCGGTATCTGGTCGAGGCGGGGCTGGCGGGCCGCGTGCTTGAAACATCGGGCGGCGCGCGCGGCGGGGCGGACCTGGCGGGGCTCGTTGAACACGCGCTGCGCATGCGCAACCTCATGGCCTTTGTGCCCAAGCGCTATGATCCGGCGATCATCGAGGCTTTGGCCTTGGCGGGCGCGCTGGAGCCCGAAATGACCGCACCTGCGCGCGAGGCGG
>JBJXEK010000070.1:0-6685 GCA_046155055.1 Novosphingobium sp.
GCCTGCACCAGCTCTGTGCGTCGGTCCACGGCCAATCCTGCCTCCATTTTCGCGTCTGTTCGTGTCGCGGCGGTCCCGCGATAGCAACATGCCCGTGAAAGAATTGCTTATCGGCGGGAATTTTCCTTGCCGGTTTGCTTCTGCAAGCCCCATCTAAGGATACAATGCTCCGCCAGTACGAACTTGTCGAACGTGTGCTTGCCTACGATCCCGATGCGGACGCGGCGATGCTGAACCGTGCCTATGTCTATACCGTGCAGAAGCACGGCTCGCAAAAGCGCGCCTCGGGCGATCCTTACTTCTCGCATCCGGTCGAAGTCGCGGGCCTGATGACCGAGCTCAAGCTCGATCAGGAGACCATCGTCACCGCGCTGCTCCACGATACGGTGGAAGACACGCTGGCGACGGTGGCCGAGATCGAGCGGCTGTTCGGGCCTGAAGTGGCGCGGCTGGTCGACGGAGTCACCAAGCTCTCGAAAATCGAGACGATGAGCGACAACGAGCGCGCGGCGGAGAACCTGCGCAAGTTCCTGCTGGCGATGAGCGAGGACTTGCGGGTGCTGCTGGTCAAGCTGGCGGACCGGCTGCACAACATGCGCACGCTGCATTATCTCAAGAGCGAGGAAAAGCGCCGCCGCATCGCGCGCGAGACTATGGAAATCTATGCCCCGCTGGCCGAGCGCGTGGGCATGTACGAATATATGCGCGAGATGCAGCTGCTGGCGTTCGAGCAGCTCGAACCCGAAGCCTATGCCACGATCACCGGGCGGCTGACCGCGATCCGGAATGACGAGGGCGCGCAAGTCGATTCCATTGCGCTCGCGATCAAGCAGACGCTGGCCGAAGCCGGATTGAAAGTGGAGGTTTCAGGCCGCGAGAAGCACCCGTTTTCGATCTGGCGCAAGATGGCTGAGCGCCATGTGAGCTTCGAGCAGATCACCGATATCATGGCGTTTCGCGTGCTGACCGAAACCGCCGAGGATTGCTACACCGCGCTGGGGCTGCTCCACCGCACCTGGCAGATGATCCCGGGCCGCTTCAAGGACTACATCTCGACACCCAAGATGAACGGCTACAAGAGCCTCCATACCGCGCTGATCTACAACAACGCGATGCGCGTGGAAGTGCAGATCAAGACGCGCGAGATGCACCGGATCAACGAGTTCGGCCTGGCCGCACACTGGGCCTACAAGCACGGCGAGCGGCCCGATGGGCAAGTCGGCTGGGTGCGGGATCTGGTCGAGATTCTCGAGGCCAGCCACGATCCGGACGAGCTGCTCGAACACACCAAGATGGCGATCTATCAGGACCGCATCTTTGCCTTCACGCCCAAGGGCGCGCTGTTCCAGCTGCCCAAGGGCGCGACGCCGATCGACTTTGCCTTTGCCGTACACACCAATCTGGGCGCGCTGGCAGTGGGGGCCAAGATCAACGGCCGGCACGTTCCGCTGCGCACGCAGCTCACCAATGGCGATGTGGTCGAGATCATCAAGAGCCGCACTAGCGAGCCGCAGCTATCATGGCTGGCCTTTGTCGTCACCGGCAAGGCGCGCGCGGCGATCCGCCGCTTCGTGCGCCAGAAAGAACGCGCCGAGATCGCCGAGATCGGGCGCAAGCTCTATGACGAGATTGCCGAGCGGCTGCCGAGCAAGATCGGCAAAAAGGCGCTGGCCGACGCGGTCAAACGGCTCAAGATGGGCACCGAGGAAGATCTGATGGTGGCGATCGGCAGCGCCAAGATCGATGACCGGCAAGTCATGGAAGCGCTGGTGCCGGGGAGCGCGGCGAACCTGCCCGCAAGCGAGGACTGGCCGAGCCAGCAGCGCGCCATCGCGGTGCGCGGGCTGACCCCGGGCATGGCCTTCAAGCTCGCCGAGTGCTGCCACCCGGTTCCGGGCGACCGCATCGTCGGCCTGCGGCGACTGGGCAAGGGCGTGGACGTCCACGCCATCGACTGCCTGAGCCTGGCCAATGGCATCGATGCCGACTGGATCGACCTTTCGTGGGACGCCAGCACCGACGGCGCGGTAGGCCGCCTGCGCGCGGAGCTTTACAATCGGCCGGGCACGCTCGCCGAAATGGCCGGTGTGTTCGCCAAAAACCACGCCAATGTGGTTAATCTGGAAATGACCCAGCGCGAGAACCCTTTCCACACCTATGAGGTGGACCTTGAGGTGCGCGATCTCGCGCACTTGACGCGGATCGTGAGCGCGCTGCGCGCGAGCGAGGCGGTGGCGCAGGCGGACCGAATTTGAGCGCGAGTGCGCGCTTCTGTCAGGGAATTGCTGTCAGACAGGTATCGAGGGCATTGTGGAAATGCTGAACCCTGCATTCCTCGTCGCTCAACCAGACTGACTGGAACCCGCTTGATCCCATGCCCTGCTGCACGCGGGCGAGGAGCGAGATGTCCTCGTCGATCGTGACGGTCATGGTCTTGCGCCCGGCAATGATATCCTCATGCGTGAAGCTGTCGCGCGGCGGGCGGTTGTATCCCGCCGGGCGGGGGCCGTTGAGGCGGAAATGGGTGGCCGCTTCGGTCCCGTCGGGGGCCTTGGCCTTGGCGACATCCTGCTCCGTGCCGTGGAACTGCACCAGCGTGATCATGTCGAAATGGCTCTTGGCGGGATCGGTGGCATCAGGGCGCGATCGCATCAGCCACGCGCTTTCGGGTGTGACGGACAGGATGATGTTGGGGAAGAGGTTGAACTGCCACACATCGCTGAGCTGCGCGTCTGAAAAACCGGCGTAGGCGATGCCCTGCGTTTCGGCCACGGCGCGCTTGGCGCGTTGCAGTGCGGGCCGGATATCCGTCACCCGTCCGCGATAGTCCTCCGGATCAAGGCCAAACGCCTGCAATTGCAGGGCGAGCAGGTCGGTGGGGGCTTCAGGCACGGGAAAGCCGGAATCGGTGGTGCCGCCCTCGACATAGACGGCGGTATGGCCGTGTTCGAAAAGTTCGATCGGGGCGGTGGCGCATTCGAACATCCGCCGATGGAGCGGGTGAATGAACGGCACGTGGTAGAGCTCGGCAAAGTTGTCGAGGATCGCCTTCCAGTTGCAGGTGTGCGAAACCGTCTGATCGTTGATGACGGTCATCGCCTCGATCCGGTAGGGGCCGATGAGGCCCTGGATCGGTGCGAGAAATTCGGCGAGGGACAGGTCGCCCGGAGTGAAGCCGCCCGGAGTGAAGCGGATGAACACCAGCCCCAGCGCCTCATCGACCTCCACCGCTTTGAGCGCGAGGTCGTCTTTGGGAATGCCGTTTGAAAAGCGCGCTGCACCGGGCACGCCCTGCAAGCCGCCGTCCAGCCCGAACGCCCAGGCATGATAGGGGCAGACGATTTTTCTGAGCATGCCCAGCGGCTCGGTAACAAGGCGGGTGCCGCGATGGGTGCAGGCATTGTGCAGCGCTCGCAGCCGGCCGTCGGTTCCCCGTGCAATCAGCAGACTCTCCGTGCCGATATCGAACGTGAAGTACTGACCGGGCGCCGCGACATCGCAGGAGAGGCCGGCCACGAGCCATGTTCTGGACCAGAGGGCATTCCGCTCCCGCTCCATCCATTCCCGCGAAATGTAGCGATCCTTGGTGAAATTGCTGATCGGGATAGGCGCGGTATCGGGGGCATGGGGCTGCGGGTTTGCTGTGGGCATGGGTCGCTCCCGGCAGTGAACTTCGATGCCGGATGTTATGAACGCAATGAGTGTGGACAGAACTAGCCATTCTCTTAGGCTGTTTGCCTGCGCGGATGGTTTGGTCGGCGCGCGGGAATGAGGAAGCAGGGGCAATGGCAATGCGCGGGGCGGGACCAAGGTGGCTGGGGCTGGTGGTTTCCGGGCTGCTGGCGCTGGTCGGTGCGGCGGCTGAGGCCCGCGATGTTGCGCCAGATGCGGCGACGCGCGATTGGTGGGCATTGACGCGGGAGCTTTCCTCCGACGCGATGGAGGGCCGCGATACCGGCTCGCCGGGGTATGACCGCGCGGCGGCGGTGGTGGCGAAGCGGTTTGCTGCGGCAGGGCTGAAGCCTGCGGGGACGGATGGCGGCTGGTTCCAGACGATCCCGTTCGAGGACTTGCGGCTGAATGAGGCGGCTTCGCGGCTGACGATCGGGCGCAAGCGGCTGGCGTTCAACCGCGAGGTGCTGCTCTCTGCGCTGGACACCGCTCCGTTGCGGCTCGCGGCGGCGGTGACGTTTCGCGGTTATTGTGGGGCGGACGAGATTGGCGGCGTGAAAGGCAAGCTGGCGGTCTGCTATGGCCGCCCGGCGCCGGCGCGGCTGAAAGGGTTTGACCGGGTGAAGTCGCTGCGCGAGGCAGGCGCGGCGGGGATGCTGCTGATTGCCGCGCCGGGGCTGCCGAGCGAGCCGATCCGCTGGCCGTTTGCCTACTCGCGCAGTGTCGTGCCGCTGGAGGACAGTGCCAAAGCGGCTGGCGGCGCGCCGTTTCTGCATGGGACGCTCAACCCCGATAGCCTTGCGCGGCTGACGTCCCGGGCGGCGGAGATCCTGCGCAAGGGCCGTGCGGGTGCTGATCTTCCGCGCGTGGACCTGGGGCAGGCGGCGGCGCGGCTGCTCGTCGAGCGGCGGGCAACCCGCTCGGCCAATGTGCTGGGCCTGCTGCCCGGCACCGATCCGGCGCTGGCCGATCAGGCGATTGTCGTCTCCGCGCATCTCGATGGCTATGGACGCGGCGAGCCGGTGGCGGGTGATGCAATCTATAACGGCACGCTGGACGACGCGGCCTATGTTGCGCTGCTCGAGCAATTTGCCGAAATGCGGGCGGGCAAAGGCTTCAAGCGCCCGGTGCTGTTTGCGGTCTTCACCGGTGAGGAAAAAGGGCTGTGGGGCTCGCGCTGGTTCGTGAGCCATCCCACCGTGCCGCTGGCCAGGATCGCGGCGGTGATCAATCTCGATCAGGTGCGGCCGCTATACCCGTTGAAGGTGATGACCGTCCACGGCCTTAAGGAAAGCACGCTTGGCGATCTGGTGCAGCAAGTGGCAGGGGCGCGCGGGATCACCGTGCAGGAGGACCCCGAGCCCGAGCGCGATCTGCTGCGCCGTTCGGACAATTGGCCGTTCATGAAGGCTGGCATTCCCGGCACGAGCTTCGTTTTTGCGACTTATGACGCCATGTCCCGCGCGCGCTACCGCGACTGGTACGAGCGCCGCTACCACCACCCGGCGGACGATCTTTCGACCCCGATGGAGTGGACGGCGGCAAGGGATTTCAACCAGTTCTTCACCGGGCTGACCGAGGCGGCGGCGAATGCGCCGACGCCCATCGCATGGCATCCGGGCGGGAAGCCGGTCGGAGACTGAACGCACAGACGCCCGCCTGCATGAAAGCAGGCGGGCGCTGCAGCGCGATCAATAGAAGAAGTCGTAGATCACATCCACCACTTCGCCCGAGTAGGTATCGACGAGCAGCACATCGCCGTAATAGCGCACCCAGCGGTAGCCTCCATAGGCCGGAGGCAGGCGATAGGCGTAGGGATCGCTGATCCAGTAGCGCTCATCGAAGAACGCGTTGCCGAGCGTGAAGCCGATGCTCAGGCGGCTATAGGAATAATCACTATAGGGCGCGTAGTAGTATCCGCCGCGGAATATGTCGCGGTGCGAATTGCGCCAGCCGTACCAGTTGTAGCGGTTGTCGCGGCGCCAGCCATCACGGTCCCATGCGTGGTTGCCGTACCCATTGTTACCGTAGCCATAGTTGCCGCGCCACCCGTTGGAGCCATAGCCATTGCGGTTCCAGCCGCCGCTGCCGCGGTTCCAGCCGCCGTTATGGTCGCGATCCCGGTCCCAGTCGCGATCCCGGCCCGGCTGGCGATCATCCCCGCGGCTCCACTGGCCGTCCCGGTCGCGCCTCCATTGGTCGCCGCCGCCCTGGTTCCGGTCGCCCCGGTTCCAGTCGGCCCGGTTCCAGTCACCCTTGGCGCCGCGGTTGCCGTTCTTGCCCCAGTTCGTCCGGTTATCGTTGCCGCGGTTCTCGTTGCGGACCTCTTGCCCGGGCTGCGGGCGATAGCTCGGGTTGCGGCTGGGATCGGTATACGTCGGGTTGCGTCCATTTGAAACGGAGGAGCCCCAACCGGACGTCGTGCCGGTCGGCTGGCCGGACTGGCCGTTCGGGCGGCCATTCCACCCGGACCCGGTCCATGCTGGCGGGGTGTTCGGCCGGCCATTGCCGCCACGGTCGCCCTGCTGCCCGCCGGGACGGCCGTTCCAGCCCCCGACATTACCCTGAACCTGGCCGGATGTTTGGCCGTTCGGCCTGGGAGCGGGGCTGGTCTGCTGACCTTGCGACCAGTTTGGCCGCCCACCCCAGCCGGATGGGACGTTGCCGCCAGAACCTCGGCCCTGCCATGAAGCCGATCCGCCCGCAGAAGGCGCTGGCCGGTCCATCGGGCGTGATCCCGTGGCCATCGGAGGCGGCATCGAACGTTGGGGCGCAGGCGCAGGCATGTTGCGCTCGGGCCGATTGCCGCCCCGGTCTGGCCGCTCTTGCGCCTGCGCGCCGACCGGTAGCAGACCCACTCCCAGCGCTGCGGCGAGAACGGCGGAAACGCTGCTCTTCAAAACGGACTTGGTGGCCATGATACCGGCTCCGGTTGAGCGGCGCCGCGACTCGTTACGGGCGCCTGATGCAATCGGACTATATCACACGGCCTGTCATGTGGCTGAACCATGAC
>JBJXEK010000071.1:0-6626 GCA_046155055.1 Novosphingobium sp.
CTTGCCCGCAGTGCGCGCGGCTTCGCGCATCCGGTCGGCGCCGCCATGGCAACCGCCGCCTTCACCCGCCGGGACGAGCGCGTCGGGTGTCGCATCGATACGATCAGGGAGGCGGCCAGCGTCAGACGTCATCGTAGACGACCTCCAGCGATGCCTTCTGTATAAACGTGCCGCCGCGCATGTCAGCCTGGGTGGCGGGAAGAAGCGTGAAGTTGCCGCCCGTGTCATCGGGTGAAAACAGGCCGAGCAGGCCCTCCTGATCAAGTGGCTTAGGCCGGAGCGGCGGGGCGGTTGCGACGTTGCTCGCCAGTTCCTCGAATAGGCTGGCCCATTGCGTGTCGGGCCGGCCGATGATTTGGTAATTGGCGGACTTGCGGCGGATATCCTCGTCCGCCGGGATTGCGCAAAGCACCGGGATATTGACCGCGGCAGCAAATGCAGCCGCTTCGCCCGTGCCATCGTCCTTGTTGACGATCATACCCGCCACGCCGACGTTGCCGCCCATAGAGCGGAAGTATTCGACCGCCTTGCATACGTTGTTTGCCACATAGAGCGACTGCAGGTCGTTCGAGCCGACGACGATGACCTTCTGGCACATGTCACGGGCGATCGGCAGGCCGAAGCCGCCGCAAACCACGTCACCCAGGAAATCGAGCAGCACGAAATCGAAGCCCCATTCGTGGAAGCCCAGCTTTTCGAGCAGTTCGAAACCGTGAATGATCCCGCGCCCGCCGCAGCCGCGCCCCACTTCAGGGCCGCCGAGTTCCATCGCGAACACGCCGTCACGCTGGAAGCAGACATCCTCGATCTTGACTTCCTCGCCCGCGAGCTTCTTGCGCGAGGACGTCTCGATGATCGTGGGGCAGCTTTTGCCGCCGAACAGCAAGGAGGTTGTATCGGATTTAGGATCGCAGCCGATCAGCAGCACGCGCTTGCCCTGCTGCGCCATCATGTAGCTGAGGTTGGAGAGGGCAAAGCTCTTGCCCGAGCCGCCCTTGCCGTAGATCGCGATGATCTGCGTTTCCTTGGTCACTTCGCTCGTGGACACCGGATCGGGTTCGATAGCCGCTTCGTCTCGCAGGGCCTGAACGTGGTCAGGGGTTGCCAACATCGTCATGCGCAGTCGCTCCAATCGAGAACCATCTTGAGGCAGTCGCGGTCTGAAAAGGCCGCGGGATAGGCTTCCCCGGCTTCACTGGCAGGGCGCACATCGGTCACGAGGCCCGAAAGATCGAGCTTGCCGGACTGGATGAGGTCGCGCGTCCTGCCGAGATCATTGGGCCCCCATTCGGCCGCGACGCGGATCCGCGCCTCGGCCCGGAAGGCCACCGGGAAAGCAAAGTTCAGCCGGTCCGAATAGAAACCGGCCAGATTGATCTCGCCGCCGCGGGCAAGCCGCGAGAGCAGCGAATCAAGAATGTTGGAATCGCCGCTGGCATCGCAGATCGAGCGATAGTCGCGGCGCGGGTCCGCATCGGGGGCAAGGACGGTGTAGCCGAGCGCGCCAGCGGCGCGGCGGGGATCGGTTTCCCAAACCGTGGGCGGCGGTGCGCCCAGCGCGATGGTGATGCGGGCAAGCAGCCTGCCGAGAACACCGTGGCCGACAATCAGATCTGGAAGCGCGCCGCCGTCGAGCGCATGGAACGCGGTGGCAGCAAGGGCAAACAGCACGCCGTCCGCACGGAGCGACTCGTCGATAGTAAGAGCGCGCGCCGAAGGCAAAACCAACCGGCGAGCTGAGCCGCCGAACAGGCCGCGGGCATCGCGGAAGCAGCTGGCACCGGGAACGAACACCCAATCACCAATTCGGTCCTGTGCATCACGGCCCGCATCGATCACTCGGCCAACCGATTCGTAGCCGGGCACGAGCGGGTAGCCCATGCCCGGAAACATCGGCATTTTTCCGGTCCAGAGCAGTTTTTCGGTGCCTGTGCTGATCCCGCTCCAGCGGATCTCGACAACCACATCGGCATCGCCGTGGGCATCAAGCACCAAGGGACGGAGCGACAGCTGCTCCGGGGCCTCCATGATGATTGCAAGTGCTTCCACGACCGCGATTCCCCTCCACCCGAGGCCGGAGCGGCTTGCCGCGCGGTCCTAGGGGGTTTCCGAGTGTCAGCTTACATTGTCATTAAAAAGTGTCAACTGAACAGTACACCAAACTCTGCGAGTGATTTGGACAGTCCTGTCAAACCCGCAATAAGATTGCGGGGCACACGCGCGGCTGGCGGGTGGGCCTCACCCTGCAGCAGCACAAACCGGCGCTGGAACGCGCGAAGCCAAGCCTGTCAGTGCGGCGCATAGGGCCTGATCCCATGACGGGAGGGAGCCGGATCGCACTGCCCCCGATCGCTATCCTGAAGCGCGCGCTACCCGTCGGTTCGCCCATGAACAGCGTTCCACCACGTGGAAGGGCCGCTCGTACCGCGCTGGTGCAGCGCAGGTGCGTCGCTGTGAACCCGGCCAATGCGCCTGCGGGTTATGGGATCGGTAACATCCAGCGGGCCGAGTCGCAGCGCGTGAACCGCTTAGGTTCAACCGGGCTGGCTCGGTGAGCGTGCGGCTACCGCATCCCTGTCAGCTGCCGGGAATCGTTAACGGGACCGGCCGATCAATCGGATTGCGAATCCTTCTTTGCTTTGTCGCGCGCGATCTCTCTGGAGACCGAAACGTATTGCCAGACACCGAAGCCAAGCGCGATCACGGCAAAGACGACGATTTCGATCCAACCGAAATTCTGATCCATGGTGTGCTCCCTTTCACGCGTTGACGGGCGCGAACGATGCGATAACGCCTGCGAGAAGGTCAGGACGTTCTTCGTGCGCCAGGTGGCCGAGGCCTGCAAGCAGGGTCATGCTGGCGTTCGGCAACAGTTTGCGCGCCTGTTCAACTGCGCTGGTTGGGACCGCACTGTCGCGGTCGCCATGGATCAGTCGCACAGGCACAGTGATCTTGGGCAGATCGCGCTGCAGGCTGGGCAAGTCCCAGCCGGCCATCATTTCCAGTGCGCCGCGGCAATGGTGCGAATTGCCGATCAGCTTGGCGTATGCGGCCACCCCCTCGGCGTCGATGCGCGATCCGGTCGACTTGATCAGGAAACGCTCGGTGTCACCTGCGCCGCGCGTTGTTGCCGCGAAGATGCGCGGCACCAGCGGATTGAGCACGAGGGCACGGGCCAGGGTCTGCAACAAGGGTGCAAACACGCCGGGGAAGGGTATGAGTGCGGGATTGAGGCCGATCACCTGCTCAGCCGCCACGCCGTCGCGGACCATGCGCAGCGCGACGGCCGCGCCTGCGGAATGCCCGATGATCTGGTTGGGGACCACGCCCAGCGCGGCGAGCAGCGCAGCAATAGCCTTGGCCATGCCGGGCAGGGTTAGGCCGCTTGCAGCGCGTCCGCGCGTGAAACCGTGGCCGGGCAAGTCCATCGCGATCACGCGGCAGCGCTGCGCCAGCAGCGGCATCAGCCCGCGCCAGCTGTGCGTGGCTGCACCTGTGCCGTGGATCAGCAGCAAAAGCGGCACCCCGGCGATCTCCGGGCCCATCTCCTGTACGTGCCAGGTGAATCCGCCAGCGGTGACAAAGCGGCTGGTCGCGCGGTGGGGCCAATCGCGGCCGTCGGTCTCCCAGCGGAGCGGTTCGCTCATGTTAGGGCTCCGATCACTTTGCTCAAAGTTGCGGCGCTGGCTTGTGGCAAGGGCAGGTAGCGCGCCTGCATGGCCGCAGCGATCGCGGCGGCCTCAGGGCGAGGGCGGGGGGATATGTCGACCACCACACCGGCCAGCCGGGCTGCAGCAATAGCGCGCGCGGCTTTGGCGGCGTCTGCAGTCGCAGCGGCGCGGTTCGTGCTGCCGTCGAGCGCGATATTGCCGCGCCCATCGGTGAGGATCACGAGCAGCGGAGTGTAGCCCCGCCCGAGCAGGCTGGTGCCGAGGGTGCAAACCATCGAAAGGCCCGCCGCAAGCGGCGTTCCGCCACCACCGGGCAGTTCGGTAAGGGCGCGGCGGGCACGGGTGAGCGAGCGCGTCGGCGGGAGGAGAAGCTGCGCCTGATCGCCCCGGAAAGCGACGAGCGCGACTTCCGTGCGCTTCACATAGGCTTGCGCAAGCAGCAGCTCGACCGCGCCCTTGGCCTCGGCGAGCCGCGAGAAGGCGGCAGATCCGGACGCATCGACGGCAAAGATCGTGACCGAGGCGCTGCGGGCCTCGAACCGCCGGACACGGACATCGTCCTTCAGTATGCGCAGCCCTGGTCGGCCATTATCCCCACCCTCTTGGCGGCGCAGCGCTTGCCAGGGCACCGCAGCACGCAGCGTGTCGATCAATGCGAGGCGCGCACCCCCGCTGGGAAGACCCTGCCTTGCAGCAAGTGGACGGCCGCGCAGCGGCGACTGGTGACGCGCGCCGCCTCCGCTGCCGGTCCCGCGACGCGTGCGGCCTGCCGCGATCTGTTCGAGCAGCCCGGGCGGAATCGCGGCGGCGGCGGCTTCGATCAGTTGATCCGGGTCCGGGGTCTTGTCGTCGATGCTATCGTTGTCCTCGTTGCTGTCCTTATCGCTGTCCGATAGCTGCTCGGGCTCACCGTCGTCGCCATCCGCGCCGTCTTGCTCTGGCGGAGGGGAAGGTGGCGGGGGAGGTGCATCATCCTCGGCTTGCGGCTCGCTCGGCGGCGGCATGCGCGTGGCGCGCGGCGCGAGCACAAGGCGGGACGCTGCCGCAAGGTCCGCGTCGCTGACGGACGTGCGACCATCGAGCAAGGCGCAGGCCCCGGCAGCAAGCGCGGCAAAGCGCAGCGCGCGGCCGGAATCGACACCCAGCGCGAGCGAGACGGCAGCAAGCGCGTTCAGCGCTTCGGCACTGCATTCAGGCAGGTCGGCAAGCGAGCTGAGGGGCTGTGGAAGTTCCCAATCGGAGACACCGGCGGGGTGCGCACTGCCAAGATCGCAAGCGAAGGCGACGCGCTCGGTCAGGCTGACGGGAGGTACTTCGTCCGCCTCGGCGCCATCATCGAGCAGCACGAGGCCGAAACGCTCGGCCGGATCGCCATGGTCGAGCGCTTGCGCCACGCTGCCTGCAAGTGCGGGGGTGATCCGCTCGGCCAGCGGGGCGACAACCACTGCGCCGCGGGCGTCCTGCAGGAACCCGGCGCGCTCCACGCTGCGCCCGGCGGCGAGGCTGGCGGCCAGATCAATTCCGCCGCGCAGTCGCTCGCCATCGATATGCGCAGGCATCCGCTTCAGGCGCATGGCGCTGCCCAGTCGCTCGACCATGGCATCGCGGGCCGGGCCCGGGCCGCGCAGCCACAGGCCGCCGAAGCTGGCCGGGCACAGGGCAAAAGCGCGCAACGCAAGCGCCGCGTCGTCCAGTGGACCGACCGGCGAAGGACCCGCTTTCACCCGAAGACCTCGGCAATCGCGCGTTCGATGCGGAGCGTCGATCCGGTCTCGTCCAGCACGTCGCGGCGCAAGCGGTGGCGCAGCGCCATCGGCGCGACCGCGATGATGTGCTTGCGTTTGACGGTATCCGCCCCTTCGAGCGCCGCCAGCGCGCGGGCGCTGCGCATCACGGTCAGCTCGCCGCGCAGGCCATCGGCGCGAGTCGCCATGCACAGGCGCGAGGCATCGTAGAGCACCTCGTCCGGCGTTTCGACCGAGGCCAGGCGGGTGCGGCCGCGCGCGATGCGCCGCACGATCTTGGCATCTGCGGCAGCCCATTCCTCGGTGAAGGCCGCGGAATCGCGCTCATGTGCGGCGCAGCGGCGCATGATCTCGACCCGGGCTTCGAGCGACTGCGGGGTGCGCACTTCGACCGAAAGGCCGAACCGGTCGAGCAATTGCGGGCGCAGTTCGCCTTCTTCGGGATTGCCGCTGCCGATCAGCACGAAGCGCGCCTTGTGGCGAACGGACAGCCCCTCGCGCTCCACCAGATTCTCGCCCGATGCCGCGACATCGAGCAGCAGATCGACAAGGTGATCCTCGAGCAGGTTGATCTCGTCGATATAGAGAAAGCCGCGGTGCGCTTTGGCGAGCAGGCCCGGCTCGAAGCGCTTTTCGCCCGAACGCAGCGCCCGTTCGAGATCGAGCGCGCCGATCACGCGGTCCTCGGTCGCGCCCAGCGGCAGATCCACGAAAGGCACCGCGCGCTTCACGTTGCGTTTCGAGGTGCAAGGATCGGGGCAGGTACCGGCATCGGCGGGCGCACAGCAAAAGCGGCAGCCTTCGACCGCGGTGATCGGCGGAAGCAGCGCCGCCAGCGCGCGCGCCGCCGTCGATTTGCCGGTGCCCCGGTCGCCGAACACCATGACCCCGCCAAGGGCAGGTTCGACGGCGGCTAGCAAAAGGGCTTGTTTCATCTCGTCTTGCGCGACGATGGCGGAAAATGGGAAGCGGTTCATAGTGTCAAGCAATCTGGACTATGCCGGTTGTATGGGCAAGTGTCTGTGCACAGGTCATGGCAGCGACCCGGCACGGCGGCGGAGCGCGGCTCTGGTCCAATCTCCGGATCAAGGACTAAGGCTATGGTCGGCTCGTTGTGGCGGCGCTGCTGATCGTGCCGGTGTTCATCGCGCTCTACGTCTATCTCAGGCGCGAGCGGCACCGGCTGGTCGGAGAATAGCGGCAGGCCTTT
>JBJXEK010000072.1:0-9143 GCA_046155055.1 Novosphingobium sp.
CGCCTCGCCATCTATGGCCTCCTGGAAGCGCGTATGAGCCGCGCCGATCTGGTGATCTGCGGCGGAATGACTGAGGGCAACTGGCCCGCCGCACCTGCTCCCGATCCGCTGCTTGCACCGCCGGTGCTGCGCGCACTGGGCATTCCCGGCGCGGATTTTCGCATCGGGCTTGCCGCGCACGATCTGGCCGCTGCACTCGGCGCGCCGGAAGTGGTGCTGAGCCATGCGGCACGCGATGCGGCAGGGCCAGTGATCCCCTCGCGCTTCCTGCTGCGCATCCGCGCCATGCTCGGCCGCGAATTGCAGCACGAGGACGAGGCGGTACGCATTGCCCGCATGCTGGATGATGCGCCGCCCGCACCCGCCTATCCGCAGCCCGCACCGATGCCATCTGCCGCGCAGCGCCGCGTGGCGATTGCCTCTACGGCACTCGATCGGCTGCGCGGCGACCCATACCAGTTCTACGCGCAGGCGATCATGGGACTGCGGTCGCTCGAGCCGCTCGATGCCCATCCCACGCCCGCGTGGCGCGGGACTGCGGCGCATGAAGTGCTGAGGCTGTGGCATGAGGCCGGCAGCCGCCGCGGAGAGCTTATCCCGATTGCCGAGCGTGCTTTGGCTGAGATGAGCGCGCACCCTTTCATGCGCGGGTTGTGGCGGCCGCGCCTCGTGGAGGGGCTGAAGTGGGTGGAGGATTACAACGCCGAGCTGGCGCTGAAAGGCCGGGTGCCGGTCCTATGGGAGAAGCCCGGCGCGATCGACGTCATGGGCGTGCGGCTCCACGGCCGGGCTGACCGAATCGACCGCTGCGCGGATGGCACGCTGGCGGTGGTGGATTACAAGACCGGCAAACCGCCTTCGGGGCGCATGGTGCAGGAGGGCTTTGCGCTCCAGCTCGGTCTTGTCGCGCTGATTGCCGAGCGAGGCGGGTTCGACGGGATCGAGGGTTTGGCCAACAGCTTCGAATATTGGTCGCTGCAAAAGAAACAGGGTGAAGACGTGTTTGGCTACATGTTCGAGCCAGTGCCGGAGGGGCGCAAGAAGTCTGGCCTCTTGCGCGAAGAGTTCGTGGCGGAAACACTGCGGTTCCTCAACGACGCAATCGAAAAGTGGATTCTCGGCACCGAGCCGTTCACCGCGCGGCCCAATCCCGATCTGCCAGGCTATGCGGATTACGATCAGCTGATGCGGCTCGAAGAGTGGCAAGGCCGGGGCAAAAGCGCATGAGCAAGGTCTATTCGCTCAAGGACAACCAGCGCCTCGCCGTCCAGCCCGGACGCACAGTGTGGCTTTCCGCTTCGGCGGGCACGGGCAAGACGCAGGTGCTCTCCGCGCGCGTGCTGCGCCTGCTGCTCCAGCCCGGTGTCTCGCCCGACCAGATCCTGTGCCTTACATTTACCAAAGCCGGGGCTGCCGAGATGGCGACGCGGGTGAACGATGTTCTCGCCAGTTGGGTGCGGATGCCATCAACCGCGCTGGCCATCGATCTGGGCGCCATCGGCGCGCCGATCGGCCCGGAGACAGTCGCCCGCGCCCGCAGTCTGTTCGCAGCTGTGCTTGATTGTCCGGGCGGGGGCCTCAGGATCGAGACAATCCATGCGTTCTCGCAGTGGTTGCTTGGCTCGTTTCCGGTCGAGGCCGAACTGACCCCCGGCACGCGGGCGATGGAGGACCGCGACCGCGATCTGCTGCTGCGCGAGGTGCTGGCGGATTTGCTGGTGACGGCGGAGAGCGACCGCGACGAGGCGCTGTTCACCGCGCTGGAAGACCTCAGCCTGCGCATGGGTGAGGATCAGGTCCCTGCGTTCCTGTTGCGCTGCGCCGGCGCGCATGCACTTTGGCACGGGCCGGGCGCGTGGCAGCCGCCGCTGCGCCCGCGCATCAACCGCGTGCTTGGGCTTGAGCCGCAAGAGGATGGTTCGGGTCTTGCAGATATGGTGCGCGACGATGTGTTTGATGTGCGCTCTGTGCGGCGTTGCATGGAAGCCAATCTGCGCTGGGGGGCCAGAGGCGGGCTCGATGCAGCCTCGGTGATGCAGGACTGGCTCGAAGCAAGCCCGTCGGCACGGATCGCCGGACTCGACGGGTTTGCCGAGCAGTTCCTGACCAAGTCCGGAACTGCTAAATCTCCACGCTACGTTGAAAAGCACGAGCCCGCTTATGCTGAGTATCAGGCGCGGGTGATCGAAGACCTTGCGCAGGTTACCGATCGCCGTGCGCTGATCGAACTCGCCGCGCGGCTCGATCCCGCGCTCACGCTGGGCCGCAGGTTTGCGCTGGCGTGGGACGAGGCCAAGGCGCGCGAGGGGTTCATCGACTTCGACGACCAGATCCGTGCGGCGGCGGACCTGCTCACGCGCGCCGATTCGGCCGAATGGATCCGCTACAAGCTCGACCGCCGGTTCGACCATATCCTTGTCGACGAGGCGCAGGACACCAACCAGGCGCAGTGGCGCATTGTACTGGACGGGCTGGTGGCAGATTTCTTCAGCGGTGAGGGGCAGCGAGGCGACCTTACACGAACGCTCTTCGTGGTCGGCGATTACAAACAGGCGATTTTCGGTTTTCAGGGCACGAGTCCCGAAAATTTCGCCGCCGCGCGCGAGCGGGTGAAGCGCCAGCTGGATGAGCTAGCCGAAGCGCTCGATGATCCGGCGCGGGCGCTGCTGCCCCTGGGGCTTGGCCGCTCCTATCGCACCGCCGCCTCAGTGCTGGCCTTTGTCGATCGCGCGATTGCCGCGATTGGCCCGGAGCGGTTTGGCCTGCCCGAAGCGCCCGAGAAACACGAGGGCGACGAAGCGCGGCCCGGCATGGTCGTGCAGTGGCGGCCGGTTGGCGGCGCGGCGGGCGAGGACGAGGACAGCGCGGAGGAAGGTTCCGGCGATGAGGGCGCGGAGACATGGCTTTCGCGGCCCGACCGCGTGATGGCTGACCAGATCGCGCAGCAGGTGCGTCAGTGGCTCGATTCCGGCTTTCCGCTCCACAAGAACGGCCCGCGCCGTGCGACACCTGGTGACGTCATGGTTCTGGTGCGCAAGCGCAAGGCGCTCGCCGGGCTGATTGTGGCGCGGCTTCATGCACGGGGCGTGCCGGTGGCAGGCGTGGACCGGCTGCGGCTCGGCGCGCCGCTGGCGGTCAAGGATCTGGTCGCGGCGCTGCGCTTTGGCGCACAGCCGCTCGACGATCTCAATCTGGCTTCGCTGTTGGTTTCGCCCTTGGTTGGCTGGACGCAGGAGATGCTGCTGGAATATGGCTACCGCGAGAAGGGCGTGGGCCTGTGGGACCATTTGCGCCGCACCGAAGGCCCCGCGACCAATCCGGCGATGGCGCAGCTGCGCAGCCTGCTCGCCAAGGCGGACTATGGCACTCCGGGGGCGCTGCTGCACTGGGTGCTGGTGGGGCCATGGCAGGCGCGGCGCAAGCTGGTCGCGCGGCTTGGCCGCGAGGCGAACGATCCGATCGACGAGCTGCTCAACGCGGCGATGGCCTATGCCGCGGGCCAGACAGCGAGCCTTGTCGGCTTTCTCCAGTGGTTCGATGCGGGAGACGGCGAACTGAAGCGCGAGGCGGGCCAAAAGGCCGATCTTGTGCGCGTGATGACCGTGCACGGCTCGAAGGGCCTCGAAGCGCCGATCGTGATCCTCGCGGATGCCGCTGGCGATCCCAAGGATTCGCGGGGCAGCGATCTCGATCTGGAAGAGGTGGTGCTCGAAGAACGGCGCAAGGTGCCGCTGCCGCCTTTGCGCAAAGCCGAGCGGGCCGGGCCCGTGCGCGCAGCGGCAGAGCGCGCGGAGGTAGAGGCGGCGGCCGAGCACTGGCGGCTGCTTTATGTAGCGATGACCCGCGCCGAGGAGGCGCTGTTTATCGGCGGCGCGCTGGGGAGCCGGCACAAAGTGCCGCCCGAACACAGCTGGTACGCGCGCCTTTCGCCGTTGTTTGGGGGCGATGAGGACGGGTGGCGCGACGATCCGATATGGGGTGCGGTTCGTCAGCTTGGCGGGTTGGGCCTGGTTCCGGCACCGCAGGCTGAGGAGCGGTCGGAAACCAAGGACGTTGCGTTGCCGGACTGGCTTGCCGCGCCACTGCCCGCCGAACCGCGCCCGCCGCGCCCGCTTGCGCCTTCGGGGTTGGGCGAGGCGGATGATGCGTCCGATCCGCCCTCACGACCTGGGCCGGCCGCACGCATGGCGGCACGGCGCGGAACTTTGATGCACAAGCTGATCGAGCGACTGCCCGAGCTGGTTCCGAATGCGCGCGCCGGTGCAGCGGCGGCCTGGCTCGAACGAACGGCAGCAGACTTTCCACTCGCCGAACGCACCGCGATGGCCGAGGCCGCGCTTGCCGTGCTGGCCGAGCCCGCGTGGGCCGAAGTTTTCGGGCCGGGATCGCTTGCCGAAGTGCCGATCGCGGCGGTGGTGGGCGAGCGGGTGGTGAGCGGCACGCTGGACCGCTTGCTGCTGCAGGACGGGCGCGTGCGCGTGGTCGATTTCAAGACCGACCGGCGGCCACCAGCGACCCTCCAGATGATCCCGCTCGCCAGTTTGCGGCAGATGGCCGCCTATGTCGCGGCGTTGGAGACCATCTATCCCGGGCGCCAAGTCGAGGCTGCGCTGCTTTACACCCACACGCCGCGGCTGTTCGTGATCCCGGAGGGAGTCATCGCGGCGCACAAGCCTGCCCTTCAGGCCCCGCAGGAAAGCTTTGCTCCCTGAACCCTTGTTGCTTCCTTGCGCGCGCCGCCAGACGGCTTACATACCGGTTCAACCTCAAGGAGATTTCAGCCATGGCCACCAAAGCCGTCACCGATGCCAGTTTCGCCGCCGATGTGCTGGGAGCTGACAAGCCCGTGCTCGTCGATTTCTGGGCGGACTGGTGCGGCCCCTGCAAGATGATCGGACCCGCGCTGGAAGAGATTTCGGATGAGCTTTCGGACAAGGTCTCCATCGTCAAAATGGACATCATGGAAAACACCACCGTGCCTGGCGAAATCGGCGTGCAGTCGATCCCGCTGCTGATCCTGTTCAAGGACGGCAAGGCCGTCGCGCAGAAGCTGGGCGCTGCGCCCAAGAGCCAGCTCAAGGGCTGGCTGGAAAGCGTTCTTTAAAAAAGGGCGCGATTGCCGGTTGGCAAGCCCGGGGCAGGGTGCAAGATTGCAAGGCACCCTTGCTCTGGAGCGCGTCCCCCATGTTGACCCCATTTCCTCGCCGTTTTGCTTTGTCCTGTGCTGCAAGCCTGCTTGCTGTTTCCGCCGCGCAGGCCGCGCCCGAGGGCGAGAGCGCCGCGATCGCGAGGATCATCGACGAGGGCATGAACCGCAGCCAGTCCATGGTCACCGCTTCGTCGCTGATGGACCGCATCGGGCCGCGGCTCACCAATTCGGAGAGCATCCGCAAAGCGCAGGCCTGGGCGATGGAGCAGCTGCGCGGGCAGGGCCTTGCCAACGTGCATGTCGAGCCCTTCGAGTTCGGGCTGGGCTGGAACCTCGAAAGCTACTCCGTTGCCATGATCTCGCCGCGCCCGCTGCCGCTGACGGCGATTCCGGTCGCTTGGTCGCCGCCGACTTCGGGGACAGTCCGCGCGCCAGTGGTGATCGCGCCGATGGCCCGCATAGAGCACTTTACCGAATGGAAGGGCAAGCTGGCGGGCAAGATCGTGCTCGTGTCGCTGCCGGGTGAGACCAGCGAGAGCAAGGACCCGGTGTTCGAGCGCTATACCGATGCGCAGATCGCTGAACTCGATACCTATAGCAAGCCGGTGTTCGATCCCGATGCGCCTGCGCTGCAGCTGCGCAACCGGGGCTTTCAAGGCAAACTGGCCGCCTTTCTGAAAGCCGAAGGCGCGCTGGCGATGGTCAAGATGAGCTACCGCGACGGCAAGCTTGTTCACGGCGAAGGATACGATTTCCAGCCAGGCCAGACACTGGGCGTTCCCGCGGTCGAACTGGCGCAGGAGGACTATCGCCGTCTGGTTCGCCTTGCCAAAACCGGCCCGGCACCGGAGATCGAAGTCGCGATTGCCGCGCATTACGATAGCAACAACTTGCGCTCGGACAATGTGATTGCCGAAATCCCCGGCAGCGATCCCAAGGCGGGCTATGTCATGGCCGGCGCGCATTTCGACAGCTGGATCGCGGGCGACGGGGCCAGCGACAACGGTGCGGGCAGCGTGACCGTGCTGGAAGCGGCCCGGCTTATCGCCAAGCTCGGCATCAAGCCCAAGCGCACGATCCGCTTCGCGCTGTGGAGCGGCGAGGAGCAGGGGCTGCTCGGCAGCCGTGCCTTTATCGAGCAGCATCTCGCTTCCCGGCCGGTCGATCCTGCGCTCAAGGGAATCGATTCCTACGTCGCCTGGCGCAATGCCTTTCCGATCACGCCCAAGGCGGAATACAGCCAGCTCAAGGCGTATTTTAACATGGACAATGGCTCGGGCCGGTTCCGGGGCATCTATACCGAAGGCAATCTCGGCGCAGACAAGTTGCTGCGCGAATGGCTGACTCCCTTCAACATGTTGGGCGCGGACAAACTGGTGGCGAGCAAGACAGGCGGCACCGATCACGTTTATCTGCAGGCGATCGGGCTACCCGGCTATCAGTTCATTCAGGACCCGCTCGACTACGACAGCCGCGTCCACCACTCCGCGCTCGATACGATCGACCACATGCGGGCTGACGACATGCGGCAGGCGGCGGTGATCATGGCGGGGATGCTGTGGCAGGCGGCGAACAGCGACAAGGAACTGCCGCGCGCGGTGCTGCCCAGCCAGCCTGCTCCGACCGATCCGTTCAAGGTGCGCGATCCGGCGCAGTGAAGCCCTACTGTGGCAGGGCGCGTTCCATGAATTCACCGAACAGCGCGGGTGACGAGGCTGCAAACAGCCCCTTCTGCCCGTGCTGGTCGGTGCGGTAGGACGAACCATCGGGCCGCGCGACCATGCCGCCGGCCTCGTTGACGAACAGCACGCCTGCCGCGTGGTCCCACGGCAAGGTGCGCTCGAACACCGAGATGTCGTTCACGCCCAGCACAAGGCGCGGATACTGCTCGGCGGCGCAGCGCGGAATATCGACGAGCGAATAGAACGGTGCGATCCGCGCCTGCACTGCGGCGCGTGCAGCCGGATCGAGGAACAAGGTGCTGATTGCGGCGACAGGCGGCGTCTGCCCGGTGGTTTTTGCGCGCACCGGATCACCATTGATGGACGCTCCTTGCCCCTTGTGCGCGATGCACAGCCGGTTGTTCAGCGGATCGTAGATCCAGCCAGATTGCGTCTCGCCCCCGTCGCTGAGCGCGAGGATAATGCCGAAGGGGGGGCGGCCGGCCGCAAAATTGTTGGTCCCGTCGACCGGATCGATGATCCAGCACAGGCCGCTATCCAGCCTCTGCATCAGCGCCGGATCGGCATGGACGGCTTCTTCCCCGACAATCGCAGCCTCGGACACGATCGCGGCCAGCCCTTCGGCCAGCAACACTTCAGCTTCGGTATCTGCGATGGTGACCATGTCATCGGCCGCTTTGGCGATCACTTCGTGCGCGGCGAGGGCTTGGTAGCGCGGCAAAATGACTTCGGCGGAAACGCGGCGCAGGAGAGCGGCGACCGCGGTGTCGAGCGCGTTCATGTGAGGGGGATCATCACTGTTTCAGCATATCCTGAGCGGTGCCGGAGGCGGGCGTACCACTCGGCGAGATGCGGCAAATCTGGCCGCGGGAGGGCCAGTGTGTAGAAGGTGTGGGCGTAGACGCCCATCGGAATATCCGCGATTCCGAATCGGTCGCCCGAAAGCCAGGGGCGAACGGCCAATTCAGCATCAAGCAGCGCCATCATGGCGCAGGCAACTTCGGCAGAGCGGGCCACGGCAGGGTCGGTGCCGTCCTTGCCCTGCCGTACGCAGCCGAGGAACGCATCGCGCTGGGCATCGGCGAAGTGGAATTGCCAGTCCATCCATTTGTCGCCCCGCGCCCGCTCGGCTGGATCATCGTTGCGGAAGCCGGGCGCATGAGCATCGGCAAGATAGCGCAGGATCGCGTTGGACTCCCACAGGACGAAGCCATTGTCGTCGATTGTCGGGATCATGCGATTGGGATTGAGCGCAAGATATTCCGCCGTGAAGCCAAAAGCCCCGCCCATATCGATCCGTCGGTGAGCAAGGCCCATCTCGATCGCTGCCCACGCGACTTTCTTGACGTTGTGCGAATTGAGGCGGCCCCAGATGGTGATCATTGGGCGGCTCAGCTGCGGTAGTCGGCGTTGATGGCGATGTAGCCATGGGTGAGATCGCAGGTCCACACTGTCGCCGCACCGTCGCCAAGGCCCAGATCGACCTCGATGGTGATCTCCTGCCCTTTGAGATGCGCCGCCACCGGGGCCTCGTCGTAATCGGAGAGAGGCTGACCCTCGCGCGCGGCCCAGGTGCCGCCGAAGCCGATCGAGAGCTTGTCGCGGTCCGCGGGTTCGCCCGCCTTGCCTACCGCCATGACCACGCGGCCCCAGTTGGCGTCTTCCCCCGCAATGGCGGTCTTGACCAAGGGCGAGTTGGCAATGGCGAGGCCGACGCGGCGGGCGCTGCCGTTGTCGACCGCTCCGCTCACAGTGATCGCGATGAACTTCTGCGCGCCCTCGCCATCACGAACGACGAGGTGGGCTAGCTGGCGGCATACATCGTGGAGAGCGGCGGCAAAGGCATCCGCGCCGGGGCTGTCAAACGAAACGAGCGGCGCATTGCCTGCCTTGCCGGTCGCGAAGGCGAGCACGGTGTCGCTGGTCGAGGTGTCGCTGTCGACCGTGATGCAGGAGAATGTGCGCTGGTTGGCATCTGACAGGCAGGCCTGGAGAAAGGCCGGATCGACCGCCGCGTCGGTGAAGATATAGCCCAGCATCGTCGCCATGTCGGGCGCGATCATGCCGCTGCCCTTGATAATCGCGGCAAACTGGACTTTGACCCCGCCGACCATCGCGCTGGCGGTGGCGCCCTTGGCGAATGTGTCGGTGGTGCCGATGGTGTTGGCCGCCTCCTCCCATGAGCAGGGCTCGGCTGTGAGCGCCGTCATAACCCCGGCGTGCGCCTTGTCCTTGGGCAGCGGCACGCCGATCACGCCGGTGGAGGAGACGAACACCTGCTGCGGCGGGCAGGCAAGATGCGCGGCCACCTG
>JBJXEK010000073.1:0-12556 GCA_046155055.1 Novosphingobium sp.
ATCGCCACTTCCGGCCGGTTGATCACCGGTGTCGTCGCCACCCCGCCCAGCGCGCCGAGTGAGGTCACCGTCATGGTTGAGCCTGAGAGCTCCGCCGAAGTCGCGCTCCCGCTGCGCGCGGCCTCCGCCAGACGGCCGATCTCGTTTGCCAGCTGCCACAGATTGCGGTCCTGCGCATCGCGGATCACCGGCACCATCAGCCCGCCCGGTGTCTGCGTTGCCATACCGAGATGCACCGCGCCATAGCGTGTCACCACGCCCGCCTCGTCGTCATAACGCGCGTTGAGCATTGGATAACCGGGCAAGGTGCGGCAGATCGCCGTGATCAGCAGTGGCAGCATCGTCAGCTTCGGCTTTGCGCCCCGCGCCTCATTCAATTGTGCACGCATCGCCTCCAGCGCGGTGACATCGCATTCCTCCACATAGGTAAAATGCGGGATGTTGCGTTTGGATGCCGCCATGTTCTCGGCAATTCGCCGGCGCAGACCGATGACGCGAACGACTTCATCAGCGCGCGCCGCCGCCGCAGGCCGATACCCACCTGCTGAATTGTACGCAAGGAACTGGTCGAGATCTGCATGCCGCACACGTCCCTCTTCGGAAGGCCGGACATCCGCCAGATTGATCCCCAAAGCCGCCGCCCGCGCACGCACCGCCGGGCTGGCGAGGACTTTGGCAACATGCGTTACTGGCTTCCTCTCCCCGTCAGGTGCGGGGGGAACTTGCGCTTCCCCGCCCCCCAACCCTCTCTCTTGAATGGGAGAAGGTTGGAGGGCGGCTTCGACGGGAACCGGCGCCTGAGACGCAGCCTCCCCCTCCCCCTCGGTCTCAGCTTCGGTCTCGATCACCACCAGCGGCGAGCCTATAGCAATCACGTCGCCCACAGCGCCCGCTATCGATACGACGCGCCCCGACACCGGGCTTTCCATCTCGACCGTCGCCTTGTCGGTCATCATGTCGGCAATCCGGCCATCCTCGGCGACAGTATCACCCACCGCGACATGCCAAGCGACGATCTCGGCCTCGGCAATGCCTTCGCCGATATCGGGCAAACGAAATGTGTAAGTCCCCATGGCGTCAGACTTTCAAAGCGTTTTTGGCAATAGACGGTCCACAGCTTCGCCAATGCGGACCGGACCCGGGAAATACGCCCATTCAAGGCTGTGCGGATAAGGCGTGTCGAAGCCCGTAACACGCTCGATTGGCGCTTCAAGCGCATAGAAGCAGCGCTCCTGCACCAGCGCGGAAAGCTCCGCACCAAAGCCGGAAGTGCGCGTCGCCTCGTGCACGATCAGGCACTTGCCAGTCTTGCGCACCGAAGCCTCGATCGTCTCGATGTCGAGCGGCACCAAAGTGCGCAGGTCGATGATTTCCGCATCGACGCCCTTTTCCGCAAGCACCGCCGCCGCGACATGGACCATGGTTCCATACGCGAGAACCGTCATCGCCTCGCCCTCCCGCACGATCCGCGCTTTGCCCAGCGGGATGCGATAGTAGCCGTCCGGCACCTCGCCGTCAGGATGCTTCGCCCACGGCTGCACCGGCTTGTCGTAATAGCCGTCGAACGGCCCGTTGTAGATGCGCTTCGGCTCGAAGAACATCACCGGATCGTTGTCCTCGATCGCCGCGATCAGCAGGCCCTTCGCATCGTAGGGATTGCTCGGGATCACGGTCTTGAGGCCCGCGACATGGGTGAACATCGCCTCCGGGCTCTGGCTGTGCGTCTGCCCGCCGAAAATGCCGCCGCCGAACGGCGAGCGCACGGTCATCGGCGCGATGAACTCGCCCGCCGAACGATACCGCAGTCGCGCCGCCTCGGAAACGAGCTGGTCGAGCCCCGGATAGATATAGTCGGCGAACTGGATCTCGGGCACGGGCCTGAGGCCATAAGCCCCCATGCCCACTGCCACGCCGATGATCCCGCATTCGCTGATCGGCGTATCGAACACGCGGGTCCTACCATACTTCTTTTGAAGACCCGCCGTCGCGCGGAACACGCCGCCGAAATAGCCGACATCCTCGCCCATCACGACCACATCGGGATCGCGCTCCATCATGATGTCGAGCGCGTCGTTGATCGCCTCGATCATGTTGAGTCGTTTGGTGGAGACTTGCTCGCGGACTGGGTCGCTCACGAGTCGTCCTCCTTCCACTCGGGCCATTTGATCCGGCGCTCGCGGATCGCCTGCTCGCTCTGTTCCTTGAGGTGCCAGGGCAGTTCCTCGAACACGTCCTCGAACATCGTGCGGAACGGATGGTGCAGCCCATGGCCGAGCACGCCGTTGGCCTCAGCCGCCTTTGCCGCCGCTTTCACCTCCTCGGCCAGTTCCAGATCCATCGCCACCTGCGCCTCGGCAGACCATTCACCCAGCGCCTCGAGATGCCGCGCCAGCCGCGTCAGCGGATCACCCAGCGGCCATTCCACGCGCTCCTGCAAGGATCGGTACTGCCCCGGATCGTCCGAGGTCGAATGCCCTTCCGCACGGTAGGTGAAATGCTCGATCAGGGTCGGGCCGCCATTGGCGCGCGCGCGGTTCGCCGCCCAGCGGGTTGCGGCATAGACAGCGAGCGCGTCGTTGCCGTCGACCCGGATGCCCGCAATGCCATAGCCGATGGCCCGCGCCGCAAAGGTCGTGCGTTCGGCCCCGGCGAAGCCCGAAAAACTCGAAATCGCCCACTGGTTGTTGACGACATTGAGCACCACCGGCGCGTTATATACCGCTGCAAACGTCAACGCCGAATGGAAGTCGCCTTCTGCTGTAGAGCCCTCGCCAAGCCAGGCCGCCGCAATGCGCGTATCGCCCTTGATCGCGCTCGCCATGGCCCAGCCCACGGCTTGCGGATACTGCGTGGCCAGATTGCCGGAGATCGAGAAGAACGAAGCCTCGCGCGCCGAGTACATGATCGGCAGCTGCCGCCCCTTCAGCTTGTCCGCCTTGTTCGAATAGATCTGGTTGACCATTTCGGTCATCGGATAGCCGCGCGCGATCAGGATACCCTGCTGGCGGTAGCTCGGAAACACCATGTCGTCCGCTGCCAAGGCCATCGCCGGCGCGATCGAGGTTGCCTCCTCGCCGGTGCACTTCATGTAAAAGCTGGTCTTACCTTGCCGCTGCTGGCGATACATCCGGTCATCGAACGCGCGCGTCAACGCCATGAGCCGCAGCATCCGCCGCAAGGTATCCGCATCGAGCCTTGGATCCCACGGCCCTACCGCGCGGTGATCCTCGCCCAGCACGCGCACCAGATCGAGGCAAAGCGGATGCGTCTGCGCCGCTGCACAATTCTCATCGGGCCGCGGCTGCGCACCCGCTGGCGGTATCGAAAGATGGCTGTAATCCACCGGATCGCCGGGTCGAAAACGCGGCTCGGGCACATGGAGTGCGAGGCGCGGGAGATTTTCCGTCATATCCGGCAGCGCCTCCGACCAGGGTCCTGCAAGGCCGCACGCCTTGACGGTTTGTTTTCAAACTACGCAATAATATTACGCGCTCAACCATGAGTCAATCAGTGGCGTGCCGCTTCGGCGATCACACCTCAAGCCGGGTCACCACGCAGGAGCGGGTCAGCCCCAGCCCGCGTTTCATCGCCGGATAGGTCCGCACGCTCGCCGCTGTCATCGCCAGTTCGAGCCGCACGACACGGCCATGTTTCGCCTCGATTGCGTCACCCAGCGCAAATGCATCTGCGCCCTGTGCGGCAACAGCCTGCCCGAACGCAAAGCTCGTCTGCAGATCGCCTTCAGGCACCCTCCCCGCAAGCACGGCATTGACCAGATCGCGCGAGACCCCGTCACCCAGTGCAACTTGCGCCGCAGTCAACGCGCAGGCTCCGCAATCCTCGACCAGCGTCGCGCCGATCCGCGCCGTGTGGAACAAGTCAGCCGGTGCGGCATGGCGGTGCATCGCCACCGGCATGAAGTTCAGGAATTTCTCGAAGGCATGCCCGCCCGCGCTGGCGATCTCGTGCAGATAGGCGGATTCACCGGGAGAAAGCCGGTCCAGCGCACCCAGCACCACCGCCTTCGGCAGCCCGGCGGGCACGATCCGCTGCCGGAACAGCAAGATGACGAGCGCGATCCAGACCAAAGCCGGGGCCGCCACCACCGCAGGCGCGTCCTGCCAGAAAATCGTCGGTGAGCAAATGCCCGTTGCCACTTCGTAGATGTGGAATCCGCCGTGCGCGCTCAGCCAGAGATTGCCCGCCAGAACGCTGAACCAGCGTCCCTGTGGATACAGCGCCGCGTAGCCTAGCATCAGCGCCGTCAGCAGATAGGCCAGCCCGATGTCGCGGATAAAATGGGGATTGGGCGGCCCGGTGAAGCGCACGGTGGGAATGGCATGATACCAGCCATAAGGATCCGCCAGCATGAACAAGCCATTGGAAAGCGCCACCAGCGCAACCAGACCGATCAGGATCTGCACCAGCCGGTCGAGCGCATCAGGTCTGCCCATCATGGTCCATTCTCCCTAACGCCGCGCAACCGCGGCTCCGACTAGACTGCCACGGGCGCTGCGATATGCGCCTGGGGGGCATATCCCGACACCTCGAAATCTTCGATCCGGAAGCCAAAAATGCTCTCCGGCCGCCGCGTGATCGCCAACCGGGGCGTCCCCTCAGGCGTCCGCGCCAGCTGCGCCTCCACCAGTTCCTCATGATTCAGATAGAGGTGCGTATCGCCGCCCATCCAGACCAGTTCGCCGGGTTCCAGATCGCACTGCTGCGCCAGCATGCGGATAAACAGCGCCGCCCCCCACAAGTTGAACGGCAGCCCCAGCGCCACATCGCAGCTGCGCTGAGTGAGCAGCCCGGACAACTTCCCGTCCGCTACGTGGAACTGATAGGTCTTGTGGCACGGCGGCAGCGCCATCTGGTCCAGCTCGGCCACATTCCACCCCTCGACAATATGCCGACGGCTCCCGGGATTCCTGCACAGGCTCTCGACCAGCTGCGCCACCTGGTTGATCCCGGACGCACGGCGAGTAAACAGCCCGTCGCCAAGGTCTGCTGGCGCAGGCTCGTAAACTGGCCAGTCGATCCACTGCTTGCCATAGACCGGCCCAAGCTCACCCCATTGCGCGGCAAAAGCCGCATCCGCCACGATCCGCGCCGAAAAGTCTGCGCGGCTGATCGCCTTGCCCGTTTCGCGTCGATAGCGATCCAGCGGCCAATCGGTCCAGATTTCCACGCCTTGCGCACAAAGCGCGCGGATATTGGTATCGCCGGTCAGGAACCAGAGGAACTCGCGCGTCGCCGTCTTCCAGTAAACGCGCTTGGTGGTGAGCAGCGGCATCACCCCGTCTGCCAGATCGAACCGCAGCTGTGCACCGAACACCGAGCGCGTTCCGACACCAGTCCGATCGACGCGCTCGTCCCCATGTGCCCAGATGTGGCGCATGAGATCGAGGTACTGGGTTTCAGGATGCGCGGCGGAGGCGGATGCTGCCGTGCGGGACTCGGATGGGGAAGCGGCGGTGGCCATGGCAAAGGGTCTAGCCCCTGTCATGGCGGCTGACCAGACGGCAGACCGGCAGCCGCGCTACGCAATTAACCTTAACCTCGCCCTCCCGCAAAGTAAGGTCGCATCGGACTATTGCCTGACCATGCCACTCGCCGCCGCCCAGCCTGCGTCCCCGCCGCGCCGTGCCATCGTTGCCCAGGCCGCGATTTGCGCGGCGGTCCTGCTGGCCTGCGCGCTTGCGCCGCGCACGGGACAGGCTGCGATCTACCTTCCGCTGGTCGCCGCACCGCACCACGAGGTTCTCGATTGGGCGCTTGCGCACGGTGCCCTGGTCATGGGTACTGGGCCAGCGGGGGGGGCTGATCCTTGGGCAGGCACCGCCCGGCCTCGCGCTGCGGGCTGCCGGTGAAGGCGCCCTTGTGCTTGCTGTCCCGTCCTTCCTCTGCCGCAAACCTGAAAGCTGAATCCATGGATGAACTCACCCGTTTCCGGCATGTCGGCCTGCGCGTGCTGGCGCTCGCCTGCGTGTTTTCGATCGCGATAGTAGCCGGCGGAACCTTCTTCGCTGCATCGGGCATGTTGCCACTCGTGCTGGCGATTGCGGTCGGGATCCTGCCGATCATCCTCGTCCTGCAGGGCCACACGGATCCTGCCACACGACTGATGATGGGCGCGTCAATCGCCGCATATCCGATGATCTTCCTGTTTCAATGGGCCGGTCATCCGATGATGACCGACATCCACATGACCTTCTTTGCCGCGCTGGCAATGCTTGCCGTGCTGGCGGATTGGCGCCCGGTCGTGCTCGCCGCCGGCCTCACCGCAGTCCACCATCTCCTGGTCAATCTCGTCGCGCCGCTGCTGGTTTGGCAGGATGGCGGAAACTTCGGCCGAGTGCTGTTCCACGCTGTCGTGGTGGTCCTTGAAACCGGCGTGCTGGTCGTGCTGTGCCAACAGTTCGAAACGCTGATCCGCCGCCAGGCCGAGGCCCGCGCCGCCAAGGATGCGGTAGAAGCCGCCGCCGCCGCCGAGCGCGCCCGCCTCGCCGCGGAACAGGCCACCGTCATCGATGCCATTGCCGCCCGCCTCGAAAGCATGTCCGACGGCGATCTGGCCGCGCGGATCACCAAGCCGTTCCCCGCCGGTTACGAGGCGCTGCGCACCAGCTTCAACCGTGCGGTCGCTGATCTCGACAGCCTGCTTGGCCGTGTCACCGCCGCTGCATACCAGATCAACACCGGGTCCGCCGAAATCCGCAGCGCTTCCGATGACCTTGCTCGCCGTACCGAACAGCAGGCCAGCGCGATCGAGCAGAACAGCGTCGCCACCGACAAGCTCACCGTGCAGATCCGCGCGACGGCCGGCAGTGCCGAAGCCGTGAGCCGCACCACCGGCGCGGCGCAGCAGCATGCCGCAGCCGGCGGGGCCGTTGTCGAGCGCGCGATTGCCGCGATGAATGCGATCGAGAGCTCCGCCAGCGAAATCGCCCAGATCGTCACCATCATCGATGGCATTGCCTTTCAAACCAACCTGCTGGCGCTCAATGCCGGAGTCGAAGCCGCCCGCGCGGGCGATGCCGGCAAGGGCTTCGCCGTCGTCGCCAACGAGGTGCGCGCTCTTGCGCAGCGCTCGGCCGATGCGGCGCAGGATATCAAGAAGCTCATCACCGATTCATCCGCCCAGGTCGGCACAGGCGTGACACTGGTCGGCGAAACCGGCACCGTGCTGCGCACGATTGTCGAGCAGATCACGGGAATCGGCAGCGCCATCAATTCGATTGCGGGCGAAGCGGCAACCCAGGCCGAAGCGCTCGGAGACGTGAACGCCCGCTTCAACAGCATCGACAAAGTCACCCAGCAGAACGCCGCCATGGTCGAGGAAAGCAACGCCGCCGCACACGGCCTGCTGCGCGAGGCGGAAACGCTGCAGGATCTGGTCGCGCGCTTCCACCTTTCGCAGGCCCAGCCGGGCGGCCATCACGCCGTGCCCCAGCGCTACGCCGCGTGACGAGAAACTTGCATATGCCGACTTGTCACCCGGGAATGTGCCGCCTATAGCGCGCGCCTGCCTCGCTTCCGGGTGCCCATTTCAGGTACGCGGGGGTGAACGATCGGTCGGGGAATAGCTCAGCCTGGTAGAGCACTGTCTTCGGGAGGCAGGGGCCGGAGGTTCGAATCCTCTTTCCCCGACCAGTTCGCCCCAGCCCTAGTTGCGGCTGGTTGGCAAATCAGCCTATCAGCCCGATCAAAATTGTCAGCACGCCCAGCCCGATCGAGAGATCGCGCCGCAGCGCCAGCCAGCCTTCAGGCTTCAGCCCAATTGCCAGATCAACCAGCGGCGAGAGCGCGATGCACACGCCCAGCCCGATCAGTTCCGGCCCAGGCCAGGTCCAACCCGCCATCCACGGAAACCAGCCCGCCAGCGCAATCAGGCAGGGCATTACGCCTGCAAGGAATATCCAGCGCGGGCTTTCCGGGTTGGCCCTGTCGGACTGGGCGATGCCAATGCCCCACCACACGCCGCCCAGAAAACTGAAAATCAGCGCGGCATAGGCATAGGCCAGCGCCAGCGCGGTCCAAGCCGGCGGCCCGCCCTTAAACACCGCCAGCAGCGCCGCCACTTGCGGCAACAGCCCGGCATAGCCCAGCGCGCGAGCAGCTTCGGATACACGGCTCAAACTCGGTCCTTCCAACGTTATCCCCCGCGCAGGAGCTGCACGCCCCAATCGCGCTCAAACAAATAGAGCAGCGCGCGCGCCGCCTCGCCCCGGGGAGAGGACAGCCCGCCATCGCGCTCCATCAGCAATCGAGCGTCGTCATGCGCCAAGGGCAGCAGGCGGGCAATCTGCTCGAAATCCGCTATTGCAAATGGCGCATCGCCCGATTGCCGGGTGCCGAGCAGTTCGCCGCCGCCGCGCAGGCGCAAGTCTTCCTCGGCCAGCAGAAACCCGTCCTGCGTCTCGCGCATCAGCGCCAGCCGCTCGCGCCCCGTCTCGGAGAGTGCCTCACCGCGCAGCAGCAGACAGGTTGAGCGCTCGCTCCCGCGCCCCACCCGCCCGCGCAGCTGGTGCAGCTGTGCCAGCCCGAAACGCTCGGCCTGTTCGATCACCATCAGTGTGGCGGCGGGAACATCAACGCCAACCTCGATCACCGTGGTCGCCACCAGCAGCGTTGCCTTGCCGCTTGAGAAGCGCTCCATCGCCGCCTCCTTCGCCTCGGGCCGCAATTGCCCGTGAACCAGCACCACCTGATCCCCGAACCGCGCCTCCAGCGCCGCATAACGCGCTTCTGCGGCGGCGAGATCGGCTGTCTCCAGCTCGCGCACCATCGGACAGACCCAGTAGGCTTGCGCGCCTGTAGCCAGATGCCGCGCCAACCCGTCGACCACATCGGACAGACGGTCGAGCGCGACCACGCGCGTGTCGATCGGCTGGCGGCCAGGCGGCATCTCATCCAGCCGCGAAACATCCATTTCGCCGTATTGCGCAAGGGTCAGTGTGCGCGGGATCGGCGTTGCCGTCATCGCCAGGCAATGCGGCGTCGCCTTGCCCTTCTGTGTCAGCATCAGCCTTTGGCCCACGCCAAAGCGGTGCTGCTCGTCAATCACCACCAGCGCGAGGTTGCGATAGGTCACCGCCTCCTGAAAAATCGCGTGGGTGCCCACGCAGATCTGGATGGAGCCGTCCATCAGCCCCATCAGGATCGCCTCGCGCGCCTTGCTCCCGCCGCGCTGCGAGCTCTTGCCGGTCAGCAGGGATATGGTCACCCCCGTACCTGCCAACATCCGGGTGAGCGTCTCGGCGTGCTGGCGGGCGAGAATTTCCGTCGGCGCGAGCAGTGCAGCCTGCGCGCCCGCTTCCACCGCGATCAGCATGGCGTGCAGCGCCACCGCTGTCTTGCCCGAACCGACATCGCCCTGGAGCAGCCGCAGCATCGGCGCGCCTTGCGCCACGTCGCCTTCGATTTCGGCAATCGAGCGCGCCTGCGCGCCGGTCAGCGCGAATGGCAGCCGCAGCTTGTCCCGCAAATGCCCGTCTCCGTGCAGCGGTACCGTGCGCCGCGTGCGGTTGCTCGCGCGCACCAGCATCAGCGCAAGGCTGCTGGCGAACAACTCGTCATAGGCCAGCCGGTCGCGCGCGGCGGGATCGGGGTGCTTGTGCGCGCTCGCCAGCGCCGCATCCCACGCAGGCCAGCCCATCTTGTGCAGCAGCCCCGGCTCGATCCATTCGGGCATCTTTGGCAGCTGCCCCAGCGCCTGCTCGACCAGCGCCTGTATCCGGCCTTGCGTCAGCCCCTCGCACAGCGGATAGATCGGCTCGTTCAGCGTGCCGAGCAGGCCGGCGCTGTCTTCGGCAATATGGTCGGGATGGACCATCTGCAGCCCCTGCCCATACTGGTCGAGCCGCCCGGCCACCCAGCGCAGTTCGCCCTGCGGCAGCAGCTTCTTCGCGGTGAATGCCGCGCGCCCGAACCAGATCAGCGCCACCACATTGCCCAGTGCGTCCTCGGCATGGATGCGGAACGGACCGCGCCCGGCGGCGTTGCGATGTTCGCGCACCGTCAGCGCCACCACGATCTGCTCGCCCACGCTCGCTTCATCGAGGCTAGCCACCGCCCGCCGCGCCACGAACCGGTCGGGCAGATGATAGACCAGATCGCGCACGCGCGTGAGCTCAAGCTTGCCCAGCGGCCGCGCAAGGCCTGGCCCCACGCCTTTGAGGCTGGCCGTCTCGGCAAAGAGGGGGTTGAGCAATTCAGGACGCATTGCGTCTGTGCATAGTCACCAAGCCCGCGAAGCGCCACACCCAGCCCTATCCGATCTGGCCCCAATCCGATCCGGGTTCAAATTGATCCAGCGCATGGTCGCGCTGCTGCGGGCGGAACAACCTCGACCCATGCTGGTTCACACCAAACGCTCCCAACGCAGGAAGGCCCTATATGCTCATCGCTCATGGAACTCTCGTCGCGGTCGTCGATGGGGCGAATTTCGCCTTGCTGCGCAACAGCGGGAATGAAGCCGAGCCCGTACTCGATGCCCACGCACTGCCCGCGCTTGATCTCCACGCCTTCGCATCGGGCGGCCAGCATGGCCACCTCAGCGGCCACGATCCGGCAAGCCAGGTGGTAGAGGCACAGCACAGTGCGGCCGTCGTGCAGTGGCTTAACCGCGAGGTGCTGGAGCACCGCATCCACGATCTGATCGTGGTCGCCTCGCCCCGCACGCTGGGAGAGCTGCGCCCGCACTATCACAGTCAGCTGAAGCTGGTGCTGCGCCATGAACTGGCGAAGGAGCTTGTCGGCAAGACTGGCGCGGACGTTCTGGCTGCGCTGCTCGCCTGAACACCCGCACGTTCGGGCGTCCGGCTTGCCCCTTGCCCCGCCCGCATGGTCCGGCGTATCGGGCAAGAATGACCGGTCCCGACTCCTCGCCCCAGCACCGCCTCGCGCGGATGAAGTTTCGTGCCTGGCACAGGGGCACGCGCGAGGCGGACTATATGATCGGCTGCTTCTTCGATTCCTATTCGGCAGAATGGGACGAGGCCGCCATGATATGGTTCGAACGCCTGCTTGATGAGGACGATGTCGAGATCATGGCCTGGGCGCTCGGCACTGCCGATATTCCCGCAACCTACGCCGGACCGCAGATGGACGCCATGCGCCGCCTCGACTACGTCACGATCCCGCGCTGACCCTGCATAATGCCTGATCTAAACCGCATTCTCTCGGCCACGATTCCGCTGACGCTTGCCTCGGTGGCACGCGGCGCGCAGCCGCTCGTTCTCGCCGATCTAGCCCGCGCCGCCGCCACGCGCACCAATGCCGGCCGCACCGTGTTCATCGCCGCCGACGACAGCGCCATGCGCGCGATCACCGAAAGCGCCGCCTTCTTCGCGCCCGAGCTCGAAGTGGTCGAATACCCCGCGTGGGACTGCCTGCCGTTCGACCGCGCCTCCCCTGCCATGTCGGTCAGTGCGCGCCGCCTCGCCGCGCTCCAGCAGCTGCAGCAGCCGCTCGGCGCACCCCAACTCTTCGTCACCACGATCAACGCCGCGCTCCAGCGCACGCTGACCCCCTTTCGCATTCGCGAGTCGGTTCGCCTGCTCAAAGTCGGCATGGAGATCGGGCGTGAGAGCCTGATCGCGCTCGTCCAGCGCCAAGGCTACAGCCGCGTCGATACCGTGGTCGATTCCGGCGAATATGCCGTGCGCGGCTCGGTCTTTGATCTCTACCCCAGCGGCCTCGGCTACGGCCTGCGCCTCGATTTCTTCGGTGACGAGATCGAGACGATGCGCCTGTTCGATCCCTCGACCCAGCGCTCGATCCAACCTGTCCAGACGCACTTGTTGCTCCCCGCCAGCGAAGCCCTGCTCGATGAAGACAGCATCAAGCGCTTCCGCACCCGCTACCGCGAACAGTTCGGCGCGCACGCCACCAGCGACCCGCTCTATCAGGCCGTCACGGACGGCCGCCGCCTAGCTGGCATGGAGCATTGGCTGCCCCTGTTCGAAGACCGGCTCGTCACCCTGTTCGATCACTTGGCGGAGGGCGATCTCGTCCTGCTCGATGCCGCCGCCGCCAAGGCCTCCGAGGAGCGCCTCTCGGACATCGCCGACTACCGCCAGGCCCGCACCGACAGCGCGGCGCGCGCCGGAGGCACGACTTACCGCCCCCTCCCCGAAACCGCGCTCTATCTCGGCAAGGACGAACTCGACCGCGCCCTGATCGGCTGGCCCGTCCACCGTATGAGCCAGTTTGCCGAACCGGAGAGCCCGCGCGTCCTCGATTTCGGTTTCAAGGCTCCGCGAGATTTCTCGCCCGAACGCGCCGCCGGGAACAACATCTACGAAGCCGCCGCCAAGCACCTCTCCGCCCTCGGCACGCGCGGCCTCAAGCCCATCGTCGCGGCCTACACCGCTGGCTCCCGCGCCCGCCTTGCCTCACTGCTCGGCGATGCGGGCAAGGCCGCGCCGCTGTTCGCGGATAGCTGGCAGGAAGCCCTCGGCCTCGCGGTGAAAGGCCGCGCCGTCGCCGTCGTCCTCCCCCTCGAACAGGGCTTCACCAGCGGCGAAGTCGAAGTCCTCACCGAGCAGGACAT
>JBJXEK010000074.1:0-4531 GCA_046155055.1 Novosphingobium sp.
CGCTTTTCACCGAAGCGATAGTCCATCCGCCAGTATCGCTGACCTGCCGCCGTCACCAGCAGGTATAGCCCGCCACCATCGGAGAGCTTGTAGGGCTTGTCGCGCGGAGCCGCTTTTCGGACAGCCAGATCGGTCAGCATGGTGCCACCTCTGTCGGTTTTGATACCGTCAGATATACCGTAATGTACCGTCAATTTCAACGAATTCAGCCGGATGTCGGCGGACGCCGAAACCCTGAAAAGTACCTGATTTCATGGACTTTTCCGGACATTTGCGGATGCATCCGGAAAGAAAAATGGTGCCCAGAAGAGGACTCGAACCTCCACGCCCTTGCGAGCGCCAGCACCTGAAGCTGGTGCGTCTACCAATTCCGCCATCTGGGCACGGTAGCGGGCGGCAAGTGCGCCGTCCGCCGGGTAGGAGCGGGCCGATAGGGGATGGCCTTCCGGGTGTCAACCTCGCCTTCGTCAAATTGCGCCGGTCCCAATTCCCTCATTGGCCCATTGAACCAGAGGGCGCGCCTGTGGCAAGGCCGCGAGGTAACTGGAAACGGGCCTGATCTGATGAGCAAAGAAACGATGCGTGATCTCGATGGACAGCTGATCGCGCTGGTGGGCGGTAGCGGGTTTATCGGCACGCATGTGGCGCAGGCGCTGTTGGCGCGCGGAGCGCGGCTTCGCGTGTGCAGCCGCCATCCCGAGCGCGCGCACCGGGTCAAGACGCTGGGAGGGTTAGGCAATGTGCAACTCGTCGCAGTGGATGTGACCAAGCCGCATACGGTGCAAGCCGCGCTCACGGGCTGCGATGCAGTGGTCAATCTGGTCGGCGCGTTTGCCGGCAATCTCGATGCGGTGCAGGGCGCGGGTGCGGGCAAGATCGCGGGAATCGCGCGGGCGCAGGGCGCGAAGGCTTTCGTCCATATCTCGGCGATCGGCGCAGATGCAGGCTCTTCGGTGGCCTATGCGAGCACCAAGGCGGCGGGCGAGGCGGCGGTGCTCGCCGCGTTCCCCGAAGCGGTGGTGCTGCGGCCTTCGGTTGTGTTCGGCGAGGACGACGCGTTCATCAATCTATTTGCCGGGCTGATCGCCAGCGTGCCAATCATGCCGGTGTTTGCGGCCGATTCACGGTTCCAGCCGGTGTTTGTCGACGATGTTGCCGATGCGATCGCCAACGCCTTGGCCACACCGGCCGCGTTTGCGGGCCAGACGTTCGAACTCGGCGGACCCGAGGCGATTGCCATCGGCGATCTCAACCGCCGGATTGCTGCTGCGGCAGGCCGCAAACCGCTTTTCCTCGAACTGCCCGACGGTGTGTCCGCCGCGTTCGCCGCGCTGACCGGCTGGCTGCCCGGCGCGCCGATGAGCCGCGACCAGTGGACCATGCTGCGCAAGGGCAATGTGACGAGCGGCACGCTGCCGGGCCTTGCCGAGTTGGGCGTGACGGCGCGGCCGCTGGGCCTGTTCCTCGACAAGTGGATGGTGCGCTTTCGCAAGCACGGGCGCTTCGGCGCGCGGACGAAAGCGACCTGAAGCGGTCGCGTTAAGCGGCGATTGGCCCCTGTCGGAATGCTTTACGGTTGACACGGTCCTGAGCTAAAACTCGCAGCCCGGGGCTGCTGGGGATTTTTTGCTGTTTTATAAGAATAATTCGGCAACCGCTGGACGCGCGTGCCGGCGCGGCGCGCAGGCGGCTGTTGGAAACGGCCCTGTGGGCACACCGCGCCCTACTCCCGGCCAGAGCAGCTTCAGGAGGATCAGGCAGCGGGCGCGGCCTTGGCAAACCATGGTTCAAAGAACGGCGAAACCATGGCGCAGATGGAGGCGTGTAGGAAAGGGAATTGTGGCGGGTGGTGGGCTGCTGGACTCCTAGTGCCATCACCGTTACGCTCATTGCAAAAAGCAGATGGCGCGAGGAGAGGCTGCATACACTGCGGCACGCCGCTTACCGGCCCGCCTCTGGACATTTTTGCGAGCCCGCGAGAACGGGCGGTTTAGTGAAGACGCGCTGGCGGTTTTCCGGGTCGACAATCGACCAGCGCGCGATGCGAAGATGCGGCAAGCCGAAGACAGTCCCTGATGGTTGGCCACACGATCGACGAGCAGTCTGGTGTCCCGTTACCAAGAGGGTGAGCTGATCATGGCGCTATACAACGAAAACGCTCCAACTGCCCTCTTCACCCCCACCGGCAACATCTTCATCGATGCCTTGGCTTACCGCGGGGCGGGGTATTGGTCGACTGTGGTCAACGGGACGACAGCCATCACTTACAGCTTTCCCTATCTCAATGGCGGGACGCCCCTATTCGCGACTCAGTATGTAGACGAGCCCTTCGCCACGCGTCATTTCGGGGTGACTACGGCGCAAGCGGACGCGATTGACCTTGCTTTCCAGCGCTGGGCCGATGTGGCGAACATCACGTTCACCAGAGTGGACGAAACGGCCGACGGTGTGGTGGGCGATATCCGCATGGCGTTTTCGTCAACCGTCAACGACGAACTTGCAGCAGCTTACGCCTACTACCCGAGCGGTGGAGATGCTTTGTCAGGGGATGTCTGGTTCAATACGCAATTCGAAACCAGCACGTTTCAGCCACTGACGTATGCATTCTTCGTCATGATGCACGAGCTTGGCCATGCGCTGGGCCTCAAGCACCCCTTTGACTATTCCCCCAACCTGCCGATCGAGCTCGACCAGGAGCAGTATACGGTCATGTCGTATACATCGCCCAGGAACGTCCGCGGAAGCGATCCTGCGACATATATCATCAATACCCCCGGGGTTTACGATATTGCCGCAATACAGGCGATCTACGGCGCCAACATGTCGTTTCACACTGGCGACGACGTCTATGCCTATGCACCTGACAAACCGCTCTATGAATCGATCTGGGATGCTGGCGGCATCGACACCATCGATGTCAGCGCCTTTACCAGAGACTGTTCGATCTCGCTGGTGCCGGGCACATACTCGTTGCTGGGGTATGCGATCCCGCTCGATCCCAACATCGGCATCGCTTTCCAGTGCACGATCGAAAATGCCACAGGCGGATCGGGCAACGATCTGATTACCGGCAATGCGGCGGACAACGTGCTGACCGGCAACGGCGGCGATGACACGCTCGACGGCGGTGCGGGTTCAGATACCGCAAGCTATGCGTCGGCGAGTGCGCCTGTCGCGGTCAGCCTCCTCCTCAGCGGCGCGCAGGCGACCGGCGGCGCGGGTTCGGACACGCTGATATCGATCGAGAATTTGGTCGGCTCCGCGTTAGCGGACACGCTGACCGGCGATGCCAATGCCAATGTCATCGATGGCGGCAACGGGTCCGACACGATCAACGGCGGCGATGGATCGGATACCGCAAGCTATGCCTCGGCGAGTGGGCCTGTCGCGGTCAGCCTCCTTCTCAGCGGCGCGCAGGCGACCGGCGGTGCAGGTTCGGACACGCTGACATCCATCGAGAATCTGATCGGCTCCGCTTCTGCCGATACGCTGACCGGCGATGCCAATGCCAATGTGATCGAAGGCGGCAAGGGAGCCGACAAAATCGACGGCGGCGATGGATCGGATACCGTCAGCTATGCCTCTGCAAACGGGGCGGTCGCCGTCGTTCTCCTCCCCGGTTTCAACTACGCGACGGGCGCTGCAGATCAGGATACGCTGATATCCATCGAGAATGTCATCGGTTCTGCCTTTGACGACCAACTCTACGGCAGTAACGGTGCCAATGTCCTCAACGGGGGGAATGGATCGGACTACGCGGTCTATGCCGGGGCGGGCGGGTCCGTCACGGTCAGCCTCCTCATCAGCGGCGCGCAGGCAACCGGCGTTGCGGGTTTGGACACGCTGATATCGATCGAGAATCTGGTCGGCAGTCCCTTTGCCGATACGCTGATCGGCGATGGCAATGCCAATGTGCTCTACGACTTCACCGCCGCATCTGCGGCCGATGTCCTCTCCGGTGGAGGGGGAAGTGATACGTATTATGTCCATAATTCGGCGGCAAATGTCATCGAAGGCGTAAACGACGGTTCAGCCGATGTCGTCATTTCGTCGGTGACGTATGATTTGACTGGTCGATCCGTCGAAACACTCAGATTGACCGGTTCGGGCGCCATTTCTGCCACCGGCAACGATATGGCCAACGCTCTGTACGGCAACGATGGTGTGAACACGCTGACTGGGCTGGGCGGAGCCGATACGCTTGATGGCGGCAAGAGCGCCGATACGATGACCGGTGGCACCGGCGACGATACCTACACCGTCGACAACACGGGCGACAGGACGATCGAGACGTTCGGGCAGGGCACCGATACCGTATACAGCACGGTGAGCTATAATCTGGGCGGGATCTTCATCGAGAAGCTGGTGCTGACCGGCGCTGCGGCGATCAATGCCACCGGCAACAGTCAGATCAACACCCTGATCGGCAACGACGCTGACAACACGCTCACCGGGCTGGGCGGCAACGATGTTCTCGACGGCGGCAATGGTTTTGATACAGCCATAGGCGGCTCGGGTGACGATACCTATT
>JBJXEK010000075.1:0-5250 GCA_046155055.1 Novosphingobium sp.
GTGGTCAACGGCGGGGTTGCTGGACCGGCAGAACGAATCCGCCATCCTGGCCGACACCCAGGGGCTGGTGGAGCGCTTTGCCGAGGGCGGGCTGCCGGCGTTGATCGACACGATCGAGCAGCGTATCGCCGGCAATGTGGACGACGATGCGGTCTATCTGCTGGTCGATGCCAACCTCAAGCGCCTGGCCGGCAACCTGGAACGCTGGCCGCCCAATGTGCCGGCGGATTTCGAGTGGACCGACATGGGCATTGACCGCGGCGGCCTGCGCGGCCTGGCGCGGGTGCACCATGAGGACCTCCAGGGCGCGCTGCACCTGGTGGTCGGGCGCGATATTGGGTCGCGGGTGCAGTTGCGGCGGATCATGGCCGACGCGATGCTGTGGGGGGCGGCGATCGCGTTGCTGCTGGGCACGATCGGCGCCATGGCGGTGCGCGGGCTGTTCCGGTCCGCGCTGGCCGATGTGTCGGCGACCGCTGCTGCGGTGAGTGCCGGTGACCTGACCCGGCGGGTGAAGGTGGCCGGCCACAGCGACGAGTTCGACCTGTTGGCCGAGACGATCAACGACATGCTGGACCGCATCGCCCGGCTGATGGACGGGGTGCGCCAGGTGTCCAACGCCATCGCCCATGACCTGCGCACGCCGATCGCCCGGGCGCGCATGCGGCTGGAGGATGCGGCGGTCCATTCGCGCGGCGAGGCAGATCTGCGCCAGGCGATCGAGCGGGCGCAAAGCGACCTGGACGGCATCGTGGCGGTGTTCCAGGCGCTGTTGCGCATTGCCGAGATCGAGGCCGGCGCACGGCGGTCGGCGTTCGCGCGGGTGGATGTGGCGCCGCTGCTGACCGACCTGGCGGAGCTTTACGAGGCGGCGGCGGAGGAGACCGGGCAGACGCTGGCCGCGCGCATTCCGCCCAGTGCCGTGGTGTTCGGCGATCGCGACATGATCCAGCAGGCGGTGGCCAACCTGCTGGACAATGCGATGAAGTTCGCACCGCCCAGTGGCGTGATCCGGCTGTCGGCGCATACCGTTTCAGGCGCCATGGGCGGGAGCGAGCTGGAGATCGTGGTGGCCGATGACGGGCCGGGCATTCCGCCCCAGGACCGCGAAAGGGCCACCGAGCGCTTCGTCCGCGGCGAGTCGGCGCGCAGCACCCCGGGCTCCGGGCTGGGACTGGCGCTGGTCCAGGCGGTGGCGATGCTGCATGGCGGGGCGCTGCGGCTGGAGGACAATGCGCCGGGCTTGCGGGCGGTGCTGCACTTGCCGGTGGCGGGGTCGGCCGTGGGCGGGCGCGGTGCCTCGGCTGAGAGCGCGGGCGCGGCATGACGCAACCGGGAGATCCCGGTGCGCGGGGATGGCGTGTGCGGCATCGCCCGGCCAGGGCTTTGGCGGCAGCGCTGCTGCTGGCGGGCTTCGTCGGGTGCTGGACCCATGCGCGGGCAAGCGCGCCCGCCGAGCCGGTGCCGGTGATCACCCATACGCGGCAATACTGCGACGAATTGTCCGAACGGGCAGCTTCTCTGTACCGCAAGGCATCGCCGCCGCTGGAGGAAGCCCGGCTGTTGGCGGCCGAGGGTGACCGGCTGTGCAGCCAGGGTCAGATTCGACCCGGCATCATCCGATTGCGCCGGGCGATCATGCTGCTGCGCGTCCAGGCGCAGCCCGAGGCCGCAGGGCGGTAGGGTGCGGCGGCGGGGAGGGAAGGAAGAAAGGTCTTCTTTTTGAAAAAAGAAGCAAAAACTTCTATCCATTGGCTTCGGGCTCGCCAGGAAAAGCGCGGAGTCAATGGATAAAAAGTTTTTTGGTTCTTTTTTTCAAAAAAGAACCTCTTCCTTTTTTTGGCGATTGCCCCCGAACGCGCGTGGACGGCAGCCGGCAGGCTTGGCATAACGCCTCGCGGTTGCGTGCTCGGCGCGCAGGTGCCGTGTGGGGGAGCGCCGAGTGGCAACGGTCTCGATCGAGCAGCGCGCGCAGGTCATTGTTCTCGGCAACGAGAAGGGTGGGTCGGGCAAGTCCACGGCGGCGATGCATGTCATCGTCGGGCTGTTGCGCGATGGCTATCGGGTGGGGGCGATTGACCTGGATGCGCGCCAGGCGACGCTGACCGGCTATCTCGCCGCGCGCGAGGCGTTTGCCGCGGCCAAGGGGGTGGCGTTGCCGGTGCCGGCCTATGCTTCGGTGCATCGCAGCGAACGCGATAGCCGGGCCGATGCCGAGGCCGAGGAGCGCGAGCAGTTCGGCGTCGCGCTGTCGGCATTGTCCAGGACCTGCGAGATCGTGGTGATCGATTGCCCGGGCAGCGACACCTATCTCTCGCGTCTGGGCCATGCGCAGGCCGATACGCTTGTGACCCCGATCAATGACAGTTTCGTGTACTTCGCGATGCTGGCCAAGGTTGATCCGGACCGGCACGACATTGTGCAGCCCAGCATCTATAGCGAGATGGTGTGGGAAGCGCGCAAACGGCGGTTTTCGCGCGATCGCGGCCGGATCGACTGGATCGTGATGCGCAACCGGCTCGGCGCGTCCGAAGCGCGCAACAAGCGCGATGTGGGCAGCACGCTGGATGCGCTGGCCAAGCGGATCGGGTTTCGCACGGTGCGCGGCTTTGGCGAGCGGGTGATTTTTCGCGAGCTTTACCTCATGGGGTTGACCCTGATGGATGTGAAGGAGGCGGGGCTGGGCATCCACATGGGGATGAGCCATGTCGCGGCGCGCGCCGAGGTGCGCTCGCTGATCGGCGCGATCCGCAAGCCGGCGCCGCGGCTGGAGCTGACCGCACCTGCGGGGTGAGTGGGGCCGCACAGCCACGCCAGTGAAACCTGCCTGCCGCACAGACCAGTTCGGGGAATGCGTACCTACGTACTTGGCGCTTGTACTGGGCGAGGCGGATGCAACGGCCGATACCGTGAGGATTGTCGGCAGATTGCAACGCTTGCTTGACCATTTGCAGGGGACAATGCTTCTTCCGGCACCGTCGCCGTTTTGACGGGATGGGGTGGTGTTGCTGGCCCGACAGGATGATCGAGACATGCCACAGGCGAAGACTGCCCCTGCAATCAGCGTGCTGATGCCGGCCTATAACGCGCAGGCCTTCATCCGCCAGAGCGTGCAGAGCGTTCTGTCGCAGACCTACGAGGATTTCGAGCTGATCGTGGTCAACGATGGCTCGACCGACGATACCGCCGCCCTGCTTGCCGCCATTGACGACCCGCGGCTTCGGATCATCGACAATCCGCGCAATCTTGGCATCGTCGGCACGCTGAATCACGGGATGCAGCATGCGCGCGGGCACTACATCGCGCGCATGGATGCGGACGATTTCAGCCTTCCGCAGCGCTTTGCCCGCCAGAAGGCGTTCCTGGACAGCCATCCCGATACCGTCATCGTTGCCAGCGAGATGATGCTGCTCGAGGACGGCAATGTGACATTCACCCGTGAGGGCGGCGATCCGGACCCGGCCATTGTCGAATGGCTGCTGCACCTCGGCAATCCGGTGGGGCACACCTCGATGATGTTCCGCGCCGCGACCGTGGCGGCGATGGGTACCTATCTGCGCGAAGACTTCACTTACGCCGAGGACTTTGATTTCTCTCACCGGATGTTGCGGCACGGCCAGATTTCGGTGCTCCCCGAACACCTTGTGATCTATCGCAAGCACCTGACCAACCTCACGCGCACCAAGCGCGCCACGATGATCGAGCGGACCGCGCGCGTGTTGCGCGAGGCCTATGTCCGACTGCTCGGTCCCGGCAGTGAGACGGACGCTGACACTGTGACGGCGCATTTGATCGCGCGGGCGCCTTTTGAGGACGACGCGGCCGTGCTGCGCCTGGCGCAGTTTCTGCCACGGCTGATGGAGGGCTTTGCCGAGAGCCGTCAGACGTCAATTGCCCGCCGCACACGCATGCAGGAGGTCACGGACCGCGCCTGGTGGCGGATGATCCAGGCCGTACTGCGTGGCGGCCAAGCCGGCATCGCCCTGCGCCATCGCAACGCCTTTGCCACGGCGACCCGACCGCCCGTGCGCGACATCTTGCGGGCCGCCGCTGCAGGGTTTGCCACGACGCATTTGCGCATGGCCCGGCCCAAGCGTCGGCCGAATACGCTTTCGCATCAGGCTCAGACCATCGGCGGTGCCGAGTTTTATCCTGTTCCGCCACCGACAGATGATCCGCCCTCGCTCTATATCGTGGTCGACACCGAGGCCGAGTTCGACTGGAACAAGGAGTTCGATCGCACGCAGACCGCGGTCTCAGCCATGCGCCAGCAACAACCGGTGCAGCGGATTTTCGATTCCTGGGGCGTGCGGCCGATCTACGTCGTCGACTATGCCGTGGCGTCCCAACCCGACGGCTACGGGCCCTTGCGCGAGATCTTGGATCGCCATGGCTGTGTCATCGGTGCCCACATGCATGCCTGGATCACGCCGCCCTTCGAGGAGACGGTCTCCGAGTACAATTCATTTGGCGGCAACCTCCCGCGCGACCTCGAGGAACGCAAACTGCGAGCACTGATCGCAGCGATTGAGCAGAATTTCGACATCACGCCGCTGTTCTTCCGTGCCGGGCGGTACGGGGTTGGCCCCAACACCATGGATTTGTTGGAGAAACTCGGCTTCCTGGTGGATTTCAGCCTGCTGCCGCATGCCGATCTGCGCGCCCGCGGCGGGCCGGATTTCCGCTTTGCCGAATGCGTCCCCTACAGGACGGCCGGCGGCGGCCTGCTCAGCGTTCCGATGACACGCGGCCAGATCGGTGCCATCGCCCCCATGTCGCCACGGCTCCAGGGCCTGCTGCAGCATCGCGTGGCATCGCGCCTGCGTCTGCAGGGCATCCTGTCGCGCATGAAGCTGGCCAACACCGTCACCCTGACGCCCGAGGGGGTCTCCACCGCCGAACAGATCCAGCTGATCGACGCGATGATCAGCCGCGGTTGCCGCAGCTTCGCGTTGCATTACCACAGCCCGACTTTGGCCAAACAGACGCCCTATGTCCGCAACGAGGCGGATCTCGCCGACTTCATCGGCCGCATCGAGGCGGTCTGCCGGCATTTCTTCGACGTCCGTGGCGGCCTGCCGGGAAACCCCGCCGATCTGCTCCCGCCCGGCCAACGCAGCCGACTTTGGCCCGCCGAGGCCCTCAGCCGCGTGGCCGAGCCGTTGGCGCTATAGCCGGTCGCGCTGTCACTCCAACCGGCGTAGTCATCGACCGATCAGGAAAGCCAAGGCCAGGGCTTTGCCCTGGACC
>JBJXEK010000076.1:0-3753 GCA_046155055.1 Novosphingobium sp.
AACACCTCGCCGTCCGGCCCGATCTCGGCCGAGCCAACCATTGCGGTCAGCATATAGCCAAGCTGGTCATCGAAGTTGCGCGTTGCCAGCCCGGTCATTGTCCGGTCGAGCGCAAGGCCTCCGCCCAGCAGCAGCACCGAAATCCATGCGACCGCGATCAGCAGCATCCGCCGCGAAAGCGAGCCGGTGTGCGGCGCTGTCGCTTTAACCGGGCTCGGCACGGCCTCGGCGCGGTCCGGAACAAGAACACTGTGCTCCACGCCGCAGCGCGCCGTCAGCCGCGCCCAGGCAGCGCGGGGTCATCCAGGCTATAGCCCAGCCCGCGGATCGTGGTGATCACATCGGGCCCCAGCTTCTTGCGAATGCGCGTGACAAACACCTCGATCGTGTTGGAATCGCGGTCGAAATCCTGATCGTAGATATGTTCGATCAGTTCGGTGCGGCTGACCACCTTGCCCTTGTGGTGGAGCAGATAGGACAGCAGCTTGTATTCCTGCGCGGTCAGCTTTACCGGCTCGCCGTCCAGCGTCACCCGGCCCGAACGGGTATCCAGCCGCACGCCGCCGGCGATCAGTTCCGACGAGGAATTGCCCGAGGCGCGGCGGATCAGCGCGCGCAGCCGGGCTATCAGCTCCTCGGTCTGAAAGGGCTTGGCGAGGTAGTCATCCGCCCCCGCATCGAGCCCGGCCACCTTGTCGGACCAACTGTCGCGCGCGGTCAGCACCAGCACCGGAAAGGTCCGGCCTTCCTTGCGCCACATGCCCAGCACCGTGAGCCCGTCGATTTCCGGCAGACCCAGATCGAGCACGACCGCATCGTACTCCTCGGTCGAGCCCATGAAGTGCCCGTCTTCGCCATCGACCGAGAGATCGACCGCATAGCCGTTCTGTTCCAGCGTAGACTTGAGCTGCTTGCCGAGGGTCGGTTCGTCCTCGACGATCAGGATGCGCATTGCTTGCCCCTTGCTGCGCCGCGCAAAGGCGGCACGAAATACGAACCGGCTTGATGGAACGACAAACCTGAACGGTCAAGGAACGGTGGCGGCAAGCGATCCTGCCTCAGCGCGATTCGCCCAGAACCTGACCGGTCCGCGCATCGACATCGACGAACACCACCCGGCCATCGCGGATAAACTTCAGCCGGTAGGCCATCGCGGTCGGGTCGTATTCAGGGCCGAGGTATTGCATGCCCCGCTTGCCCGGCAGAACGCGCCCCTCGATCTCGCGGAGCGAGCGCACATTGCCGTTGCGCAGATCGCGGCGCGCGTCGCCCTGTTCATCGGCACGCTGCTGCGCATCGGCGGCGGGGGCAAGTACCGCGAGGAGGCCTATGCCAAAAAGTCCTGTTGTCCAGCGCATGATACGCAGCGGCATAACTCCAGCCCTTTGAACAGCTTGTGAACACGGCCCCTGCGCCGATTCCCCCCGGCACCCCGCTAGGCGGGCAATATGACAGATCAGCCGCACCTGTACATATTTCATGATGGGGCCATCCTTCATTATAGGGACAGCCGCAAAATCGCCCGCAACCGCAGGCTGGACCTGCCCGCATGGCGCGGCTAAGCGCAGCGCATCATGGCAGTCGCACCAATTCTCAGCTGGGAAGGCCTTGGCCTCAACCAGGGCTCAAGCTGGCTTTTCAAAGACCTCGACATTCAGATCGGCCCGCGCGACCGGCTCGCGCTCATCGGCCGCAACGGCGCGGGCAAGACCACGCTGCTGAAGCTCCTTTCGGGCGAGGTAGAAGGCGACAAGGGCACCCGCTCGGTCCAGCCGGGCACGCGCATCGTCACGCTGGAGCAAGACCCGTTCTTCACCGGCTACGACACGCTGCTGGACTTCACGCTTTCGGGCAAGGACGCCCCGCCCCGCCACGAAGTGGAAGCGATCGCCGGCCAGCTCGGCATTGATCTGTCGCGCAAGGCCGACAGCGCCTCGGGCGGTGAACGACGCCGTGCTGCGCTCGCCCGCGCGCTGGCCAGCGAACCCGATCTCTTGCTGCTGGATGAACCGACCAACCACCTCGATCTCGCCGCCATCGAATGGCTGGAAAACTGGCTGATGCGCTACAACGGCGCGTTCGTCGTCATCAGCCACGACCGCACCTTCCTCGAGCGCCTGACCAAGGCCACCTTGTGGCTTGATCGCGGCTCACTCCGCCGCCGCGAGATCGGCTTCGGCGGCTACGAGGCGTGGATGGAAGCGGTCTATGCCGAAGAGGCGCGCGCGGCTGACAAGCTCGACGCCAAGCTCAAGATCGAGGCGCACTGGCTCGAACGCGGGGTCACCGCGCGGCGCAAGCGCAACATGGGCCGCCTTGAAAAGCTTTGGGAAATGCGCGCACAGCGGGCCGCGATGCTGAGTCCGCAAGGCGCGGCCAAGCTCGCGCTCTCCAGCGACGACGCCAAGAGCAAGGCGGTGATCGTGGCCGACAAGGTCACCAAGCGTTTCGGAGAGCGGGTGATCGTGGGCAACTTCAGTCTGCGCGTCACCCGCAAGGACCGCATCGGCCTCGTCGGCGCAAACGGCGCAGGCAAGACGACCCTGCTCAAGATCCTTACCGGCGAACTCGCGCCCGACAGCGGCACCGTAAACCTCGCCAAAACGCTCACCCCCGTGGTGATCGACCAGCAGCGCAGCCTGATGGCCCCTGAAAAGCGGGTGCGCGATGTGCTCGCCGAGGGCGGCGACTGGATCGACGTGCAAGGGGTACGCAAGCACATCCACGGCTATCTGAAGGACTTCCTGTTCGATCCGAACATGGTCGAAGCCCGCGTCGGCACGCTTTCGGGCGGCGAACGCTCGCGCCTGCTGCTGGCGCGCGAATTCGCCCGCTTCTCCAACCTGCTGGTGCTGGATGAACCGACCAACGACCTCGATCTGGAAACGCTGGACCTCTTGCAGGAAGTGATCTCGGACTACGACGGCACCGTGCTGATCGTCAGTCACGACCGCGATTTCCTCGATCGCACCGTCACGATCACGCTCGGCATGGACGGTTCGGGCAAAGTCGATGTCGTCGCGGGCGGCTATGCCGATTGGGAAAAGCAGCGCAAACAGCGGCTGGCGGGGAAGCCCATCCAGCGCGAGAGCGACGACAAACCCGCAGCCGCGCCGCCGCCACCCCCGCCGCCCAAGAAGGCCAAGCTCACCTACAAGGACCAGCGCGACTACGAGATCCTCCCGGATCGCATCGCTGACCTCGAAAAAGCCATCGCCCGCGACGAAGCCGCGCTGGCTGACCCGGACCTCTACACCAAGAACCCCACCCGCTTCGCCGCCCTCACCACCGCGCTGGACAAAGCTCGTTCGGAAAAGGACGCTGCGGAAGAACGCTGGCTAGAATTGGCGGAGTTGGTGGAGGGGTAGAACCCTGGCGAGTTGCCATTGGATCGGTACTGTGGAATGTTTAGCGAATGTTACGAAAGCTCCTTTTGCTACTTTTGGCGCTCACGCCAATCACGCAGGCCTGTTCTCAGACCGCTCCGGAACAACATCTGACTGTGCCGAACAACGCTCTGGTTGAGCTTGCGCGCATCGCCGCCATGCCAAAATTCAAGCCGGATGGCATGCTCTACACTGGCGTAGCAGATCCAGCATTGCGGACTACAGCAGCGAACCTGATCAACACAATGGTTGCAGACGTCGCAACCGGCATCAGGACACATCCCGACAAAGGTTTCGTCCTCGGCAAATTTCAGACCACGCTGGCCGCCCTCACACAAGCCGGTGTGTTCGCCACGGAAGACCGAGA
>JBJXEK010000077.1:0-4723 GCA_046155055.1 Novosphingobium sp.
GGATATGCCGGATGAAGCCCGGTCGCTGGGCCTTCCCGGTGCGTTGCGGTGCCGGAGGCGTACGGATCACGCTGGCTTGATCTGCCCGCCAAGCTTCCAGATTCCGGAAATCATGTTCCCGAAATGAGGTGATACTGCGCCGCGAGCACCGCGCTTATTTGGGCTCCGACGGGTGCTTCACCCGCAACCCTAAAAGCCAACCCCGGCGGCGTTCCCCTCGCTCTTCCGCGCCGCCGGGGCCACAAGGACAACGATCATGAACCGCTTTCTTTTCCCCGGCGCCAAGGCGGGTGTGTTCGGCTTTGCCATCACCGCGCTGGTCATGGTCACCATCGACTTCGGCCCTGGCCTCCAGAGGGCCGCGGATCCGGTCGCCGAATACGACAGCCGGTTCGAACTGCAGAAGTAAGCGCCCTCTGCCCAGCGCCCTGCCGCCTTGCATTGGGCCATTCTGCCCAAATCCTCGAACGCGCTGTGTTCGCGTGTGGACCCCAAGGCAGCAGGACCTTACATGCGCACGGCGGCTATTGGAGAATCTGGCATGAGCAACCAAATCAACGCCCCTGCCGCGCCCCTGCTTGGCTCGGTTCAGGTGGGACGAGTCGCGCCGTTGGGCCCAAAGGGTGTGCCTAGCGGGTTCGTAAAGCGGCCGGTGTCCGGGCCTGTTCGCGTCTCACGGCTCAATCTGGAAGGCGATGTGCAGGCCGATCTCAGCGTGCATGGCGGACCCGACAAGGCGGTCTATGCCTATGGTGCAGGGCAATACGCCGCATGGGCACAGGACTTTCCCCATCATGCAGACCGGCTCGTTCCCGGTGCTTTCGGCGAGAATCTGACGATCGCAGCGCTCAGCGAGGACGATATCTGCGTCGGAGACGTTCACGCCATCGGCACCGCACGGCTGCAAGTGTGCCAGCCGCGCCAACCCTGCTTCAAGCTGGCGCTGATGTTCGAGGACGACCGCTTGCCATTTGCCATGACGCGCAATGGCCGCTCCGGCTGGTACTACCGCGTGCTCGAGGAAGGGACACTGACCGCTGGCGACAAAGTTGTGCTGGCGGAGCGGCCCAACCCGGATTTTCCACTCACCCGCCTCATCCGGCTACTCTACGGCCGGAAGGGGACCGATGAGGATTTCGCAATGATCGCAGAGGCTAAAGGCGTTGCAGATTGGCTGCGGAATGCGGCGCGGCACAAGCTTGGGCTGGGCTGACTTGACTTAAGCGGGCATGCGGGGATGCCCGCCCGCCGCGCTCGGACCGTTCTTGATCGGACGCCGCAAGGTCATCCCCGTCGCAGCCTGCCACGCCTTGCGCAGCTTGTCGGCTTCACCCGTGCCGAACACCTGCCGATCGGGGCGCACCAGCACCGCCTCGGCCTCATGGGCATCGAGCCATGCGCCCAATGCCGCGGCAAAGGGCACGAGGCCGGGGTCTGCCAGCTCACCGCGCGCAATCAAGCAGGGACCGAGGCCGATCTCATCGTCAAGCCGCAGACCGGCATCGGAAAGCGCCTGCGGGAAATAATGCCCCGCGCCCGCGCTCCCGGCCAGAATGGCGCCTGCTGCGAGCGGCGGATACGCGGGCGGGCCCGATGGCAGCTTGCGCAGTGCGCGGCCGATGCGGATCTTCGTGTCGCGCAGGAAGGCGGACCAGCGGCTGGTGGTGCAGACCATGCGGCCCATCATGATTGCCATTTGGATCGTGGCGCGCAGATGCGGTGCGCGCTCTGTCTGGTAGGTATCGAGCAGCGCCTGCGGCGCTTCGGCTCTCACTACCGCCGCCAGTTTCCACGCGAGGTTCGCGGCATCGCGCAAGCCCGAGCAGAGGCCTTGTCCGGCGAATGGCGGGGTCTGGTGTGCTGCATCGCCGGCGAGCAGTACGCGGCCCTTGCGCCACGCGCTCGCGATGCGGGCGCGGAAGGTATAGACCGCCTTTCGCTCCAGCCGCACTGCGCCCTGCACATTCCACGGCGCAAGCAGCTTCTCGATGAAGGCGTCGTCGCTCACCTGCTCGGGCGTTTCGCCGGGCAGGATCATGAACTCCCAGCGGTGCCGCCCTTCGCCCATGAGGACGCAAGTAGTGGGCCGCGCGGGGTTGCAGATCTGCAGGTTGGCGGTGGGCAGCCGGGACGGGTCATCGACCAGCACATCGACGACCAGCCACGGTTCCTCGAAGCCCAGATCATCGAAGGTTACACCCGCTGCCTTGCGCACCGGCGAGCGGGCACCGTCCGCCCCGACAAGCCAGCGCGCCCGCAGCGTGCGTGCACCGTCCGGCGTGGCGACTTGCACGCAAACGCCGTCCGCATCTTGCTCGAACGCGCCGACTTCGCATTGGCTGAGCAATACCGCGTTGCTCTGCCCATCCAGCGACCGGCGCAGCGCTGCTTCCACCGAGGGCTGGTGGATCATGTTCGCGATCGGCCAGCCGCCCGGACCCAATTTGTCAGCCCCCTCGAAGCGCAGCAGCACCTGCCCCTGCGCATTGAGGAAATCATAGCGCCCGGCGCGGCGGCTTGTGGCGAGCACCGCATCAGCAGCGCCCGCCTCCTGCAGAATGCGCATGCCTTCGTGGTCGATATGCGCTGCGCGCGGCAGCGGATGGATCGCGGCTTCTTTCTCGGCGACAATCACTGCAATCCCGCGCCGCGCCAGTAGGATGGCGAGCGTAATGCCGGTGGGCCCGCCGCCCGCAATCAGCACATCGCAATCGAACGCCACGGCCTTACCCTTCCGCAACCATGGTGCCCTCGATGTGCCCCAGCCCGTCGACCTCGCAGCGCACGACATCGCCCGCCTTCAGGAACTGGCGCGGGTCCATTGCCGCGCCGACGCCGCCCGGCGTACCGGTGAACAGGCAGTCGCCCGCCTCCAAGGTCATGCCGACGGAGAGATGCTCGACCTGCTGCCAGATATCGAAAACCAGATGCTGCGTGTTCGAATTCTGCCGAATCTCGCCGTTGACGAGGCAGCGGAGCCCCAGCGCGTGCGGATCGCCCACTTCATCGGCGGTTACGATCCACGGGCCCATCGGTGCGTGAGTGTCGAAGCTTTTGCCCAGCGACCACTGCGGCGAGGCATGCTGCCACATCCGCTCGGTTACATCGTTGCCGACGCAGTAACCGAAGATCGCGGCTGGCGCGTCAGCTGCGGCGATATGCTTGCCGCCCTTGCCGATCACCGCGACTAGCTCGACTTCGTAGTCCGCGGTCATCGTGCCCTGGGCGATCTGGATATCGGCGTAGGGCGCGTTGACGCTGGTCTGGGCCTTGGTGAACCACACCTGCCGCTCCGGCGTCGTCATGTTCGATTCGGCAATGTGGTCGGCATAGTTGAGCCCGATCGCCCAAATCTTACCGGGGCGCTGCACCGGGGCTTCGAGCCGGACCGAAACGAGCGGGACACCGCCGCCCGCCGCCGCTTTGGCTTCCACGACGCCCTTCAGCGTGTCCCAATCGCGGATAAGGTCGATCATCGTGCCGGGCACGCCGGTGTCGATGATGCGGTCTTCCACCACGATCCCGGTGCTGGTTCGCTCGTCCAAGGTGTAGGTTGCAAGCTTCATGCGGAGGTTCCTTTGGGTTTGCGGCTGAAAATCCGTTTGATCCTGAGTTGGAGCGCGATCACGAATGCGATAAGGCCCGCAGGTGGCGGCAAGCGGCCCGCGAACATCGGATGCGGGCTGCCCCATTGCACCGCGAGCAGCGCGCCCATCGGCTGTTTCTGCGGCGGGTCGGCGGCAGTGAAAAGGTCGCCGTCGGTCCAGTGCTCCAGCTCGTTACCGAAGGGGTCCTTCCAGTAGTCGAAAATTTGGCTGCCCATGATGTGGCGGCCCACGCCCCAAGCCGACTCGCGCTTCTTCGCCTTGAGGTGCTGGTGGCCAAGCATCAGATCGTCGAGATTGGCGACCTCGAACGCGGCGTGGAGCAGGCCCAGCGGGCCGGGCAGCTGCGCGAGAAACAGAGTGTGGTGATCGGCCGGCTTGTCCCCCCGGTCGCAGCGCATGAACGCGCCCAGCGGCACGTCCTCCGCCGCCTCGACTTCGTCCGATGTCAGGAGCCCGAAGCGTGCCTTGTACCAGGCTTCGGACCGGCGAAAATCGCGGACCTTGAGCACCGCATGGCCGATGCGACGCACATGCGCCGGCGCGGGTTCCAGCCGCACTGTTTCGCGAAACCGGGGCTGCGTTGTGGCCGTGTTGCGCGGCGGATCGGCGAGGAGCGGTCCAGGCGATGCCACGGTCTGTCCCGCCACAACTTCGACACCGTAGCCATCGGGATCGGTCAGCCGCACCACCTTGCCGCCGCCGGGCTCATCGAAGTCTTCGACCGCCACGCCCTCATGCGCCGCGAGTAGCGCCAGATCCGCCACCGTTTCTGCCCGAAGGCCCACAGCGAGGAACCGCGCCCCTCCGGCTTCGGTCACATGCACCAAGGGTCGCCCGTCGCTGCCTTTGCCATAGAGCCGCTCGCCATCGATGAAAGGGGCCAGCCCGAAATCCTCAAGGAACGCGCGCATCACGGCGAGATCGGGTGCGGCGAAGCGCACGTGCGCGATATCCTCGACCTTGATGACCGGCACAGCCCTTCTCTCCCGATTCGCATTTGACTATATGGTCAAATAGATTGCATATGACCATATAGTCAAGTATGAAGTGCCATGGCCTCGCACCCTGATCTTTCACCCTCCGACGTTTCGCCCCCCGACCTTTCACCTAGGGCC
>JBJXEK010000078.1:0-2782 GCA_046155055.1 Novosphingobium sp.
CGCTGTGGTTTCGTGGGTTCGCTTGTGCGGAATGCCGCCAAGGTGGCCGGTATTGCCAAGATTTGCTTTGAGCGCATGGCGCGGGATGCCATGTCAAGGCGCGCCGGGCAAAGAACAGCGAAAGGAACATGGAGACCCGATATGGTGCCCGAAATGCCCGATACGATTGCCGATGATGAAGCATGGCATGCGGTGATGGCGCGCGACCGCGCCTTTGATGGCCGCTTTGTCACCGGCGTGCTGACCACCGGCATCTATTGCCGCCCGAGCTGCGCGGCGCGCCATCCCCGGCGTGAGAACGTCCGCTTCTTTGCCGATGGTTCGCATGCCCGAGATGCGGGACTGCGCGCCTGCCAGCGCTGCTCGCCCGATGATGTGTCGCGCGATGAGCGCGCCGTGCTCGCCGCCATCGAGGCGATCAAGGCCGCTGGTCAGCCGCTTGCGCTCGCCGCGCTGGCGGCTGAAACGGGCTACAGCCCCGCGCATTTCCAGCGCGTGTTCACGCGCCACACCGGGCTCTCGCCTGCATCCTATGCCCGTGCGCTCCGCGCTGAGCGCGCCGCCGATGCCCTTACGGAGACCACCCGCGTGACCGATGCCATCTATGATTCCGGCTTTTCCGGCCCCTCGCGCTTTTATGCTGCCATTGGCTCAGGTGAGGGGGGCCGCCTCGGCATGACCCCGTCTGCCTGGCGCGACGGCGGGCGCGGGGCGGTGATCCGCTGGGCGGTGGTGCCCACCACGCTCGGCCTGATGCTCGTCGCCGCAACCGAAAAGGGCGTCTGCCGCCTCTCGTTCAACGAAGACCCGGCGGCCTTGGCAGAACGCTTCCCCAACGCCGAACTGGCGCAAGGCGGCGCAGAATTCGAAGCGCTGCTTGCCGAGATTGTCGCAGCCGTCGAATCCCCCGGCGCGCGGGACTTTGCGCATATCCCGCTCGATGTGAAAGGCACCGCGTTCCAGGAGGCCGTGTGGCAGGAACTGCGCCGCATCCCCAAGGGCGAAACGCGCACCTATGCCCAGATCGCGGCCGCCGTGGGCAGGCCCGGCGCGGTGCGCGCGGCGGGATCGGCCAACGGGGCCAACCACGTTTCGGTCCTCATCCCCTGCCACCGCGTGATCCGCACCGACGGCACGCTTGGCGGCTATGCCTGGGGGCTGGATATCAAGGCCAAGCTGCTCGAACGCGAAAAGACTTAACCGATCAGTTAAGCTGCGGTACCGTCATGGCAGAATCAGACCGGGAGAGACCACATGACCACCATGACGCTCGAGGCAGGCATGCCGCAGACTATCGGCGCGGCTTTTGCGCATATCAACACGGTCAGCTCGCCGACGCCGCTCGATATCAAGGTGATGGTGCTGGTCGAAGCCGCCAGCCGCGAACTCTACCGCGCCACGGCAGCGGGCAGCGACAATCCCGCCGTCGCGGGCTTGCTCGTGGAAAATGGTGACGAGGAATTCGTCCACGCTACCCGCGCCGCTGCGGTGGTCAAGCTGCTCACCGGCGAGGATTTCACCCCGCCGGCGGCCGAAGATAACCCCTATCTTGCGGGCGGCGCATTCCCGATCGGCGAACTGACCCCGGCGGCGCTGCGCAAGCTCGCCCAGACCGAATTCGACGGCGAAACGCTTTATGAAACCTGGGCCGCCAGCATCGGCAACGCCGAAGCCGCTGCGCTGCTGCGCGCCAACGGCAAGGAAGAAACCGACCACGGCAACCGGCTGCTGCAGGCGGCGGCGCTGCTGGAGGGGTGAGGACAGGCGGTTCGCTGGTCCGGTTCAGAGCGCAAAGGCTGCTTTGCGCCCTCCTAGACCAAAAACCGCCGTTCCGGACACGACAACATTGCGGACATTGCACCGCTGCATTAAAAACTCATTTGGTCTTAGGCAAAAGCGCAAATGGGGGAATTGCAATGGCGTCTATCGATTACAAGCCTCTGTCTTCGTCTGTTGGCGACGAGCGATTCTTCATGCGCGCCGCCGTCGCCATGGCGGTCGTCATCGTGGCGGGCTTTTCGACTCAACTCGCGATGGGTCGGTCAACCTTCGCATCGCCGCCACTGGTTCACGCCCATGCAATCGTCTTCATGGGCTGGCTCGCCATCTACGTTTTGCAAAATGTTTTCGTAGCAACAGATCGGATAGATTTGCACCGCCGCCTCGGGTGGATTGCCGCCGGGTGGATGGTGCTAATGCTCGTTCTTGGTTGCGCGGTGACGGTGGCAATGGTGCGGCGAGGGCAAGTTCCATTCTTTTTCCGGCCCCTCCACTTTCTTGTTTTCGATCCAATTTCGCTTTTTGCTTTCGCGGGTCTGACGACTGCGGCGATCGCAATGCGCCGGCAGACACAATGGCACCGGAGGCTGCACTTCTGCGGAATGGCGATGCTGCTCGGCCCCGGATTGGGGCGGCTCCTGCCGATGCCGCTACTCCCGCCCTTGGCGTGGGAGGCGACAGTTGCTGCGTCGATGGTGTTTCCCATCGTCGGTATGGTGTGTGACGTCCGGCGCAGTGGTCATGTCCATCCGGCATGGCGGTGGGGTATCGGAGCAATGCTTTTTGCGGTCGTGCTGACTGAGGCGGTAACCTACAGTCCGGTTGGGACCGCGCTGTATCGAGCGGTGACCGCTGGCTCTCCGGGTGCGAGCGTGCCCGCGCTTGCGTTCGCTCCAACGCCAGCTGAACCCTTGATGACCGGACGCACCTGAACTGGTCACTACTGGTGACCGAATGTCCGCTCCCCACGACTTTCAGGCCATAGCGGAGCCGACGCGCCGAG
>JBJXEK010000079.1:0-9303 GCA_046155055.1 Novosphingobium sp.
TTGCGGCGCTGGGCGCGGCGCTGATGGTTCAGGTTCTGGCTGATATCTCAGACTACCCACCAGAGGTGCAGCCCGAGGAGGGTGCCACCTACGCCAGCAAGATCGACAAAGCCGAAAGCCGGCTCGATTTCGCCCAGAGCGCCCAGCAGGTGGAGCGCCAAGTCCGCGCTTTCGCCCCCGCACCGGGTGCGTTTTTTGAGCTGGAGGGCGAACGCTACCGCGTGCTGGCCGCCGAATTGGCAGATGGCAGCGGCGCACCGGGCGTGACGCTCGACGATGCGCTCACCATCGGCTGCGCCGAGGGCGCGATACGACCCCTGATCGTTCAGCGCGCGGGCAAACCGGCGATGGAAACCGCCGCGCTGCTGCGCGGGCGGGCGATTGCGGCGGGGACGTGTTTCGGTTGATGACCCGCTTCGCACTCACACTCGAATTCCATGGCGGACCGTTCATGGGTCTGCAGCGCCAGCCGCACGGGCCCACCGTGCAGTCGGCGGTGGAGGCGGCCGTGCTGGCCGTCACGGGTGAGGCGGTGAGGCTCCATGCCGCCGGGCGCACCGATGCCGGGGTTCATGCGCTGGGTATGCGCGCGCATTTCGATCTGGCGCGTGATTTCGATCCGTTCCGCCTTGCCGCTGCGCTCAATGCGCTGCTGCGTCCTCAGCCGGTCGCGGTGCTCGATGCCTGCGTGGTGCCGGGTGACTGGCACGCGCGGTTTTCGTGCACCGGCCGGGCCTATGAGTACCGTATCGCCAACCGCCGCGCGCCGCTGACGCTGGAGGCGGGCCGCGCGTGGCATATCCGCCGCCCGCTTGATGCCGAAGCGATGCACGAAGCAGCGCAAGTGATGGTGGGCCTGCACGATTTCACCACGTTCCGCTCGGTTCACTGCCAATCGGCGAGCCCGGTCAAGACGCTGGACCGGCTGGAGGTGCGCAGGGAAGGCGACCATGTGATCATCGAGGCCGCCGCGCGCAGCTTCCTGCATCATCAGGTGCGCTCGATGGTTGGGTGTCTTGCGCTGGTGGGGGAGGGCCGCTGGAGCCGCGCCGATCTGATCGATGCGCTCGAAGCGAAGGATCGTTGCAAATTAGGACTTAACGCGCCGCCAGAAGGGCTCTACTTCGTGCGCGCAACATATCCGGGAGAGTAACAAAATGAGCACCACCACAGGCCTGCAGCTCTATTCCACCCTCGCCGCCGATGGCACGCTCACGGTCGAACTAATCGAGCAGGCCGTTCCCGCACCCAAGGGCAGCGAAGTGCTGGTGCGCGTCGAAGCCGCGCCGATCAACCCGTCCGATCTTGGCCTGCTGTTCGGCCCCGGCGATGTCGCTAATGCCGATTACAGCGGCGGCCGCATCGTGGCGCAGATGCCCGAACCCGCCGTGCGCGCGATGTCAGGGCGGCTGGGTGAGGCGATGCCGGTGGGCAACGAGGGCGCTGGCACGGTGATCGCGGCGGGCGAAGCGCCCGAAGCGCAGGCGCTGCTCGGCAAGATGGTCACCTGCATTCCGGGCGGCATGTATTCGCAGTATCGCATTGTCGAGGCCGCGGCCTGCATCGCGCTGAACGATGGCGCGACGGCTGAGGAGGGCGCGTCTGCTTTCGTCAATCCGCTCACCGCGCAGTGCTTTGTCGAAGCGATGAAGAAAAAGGGCCACACCGGCCTCGTCCACACTGCTGCGGCCTCGAACCTAGGGCAGATGCTGGTGAAGATCTGCAAGGCGGACGGCGTGCCGCTGGTCAATATCGTGCGCTCGGCGGAGCAGGTCGCGCTCATGAAAGGTATCGGCGCGGATTATGTGATCGACAGCAGCACGGAGACCTTCTTCGAAGACCTCATCGCCGCCCTGAAAGCCACCGGCGCGACGATGGCGTTCGATGCCATCGGCGGCGGCAAGCTTGGCAGCACGATCCTTTCGGCGATGGAGCAGGTGGCGAACACCGGCGCGGCCTATAGCCGCTATGGTTCGAACAGCCCCAAGCAGCTTTACATCTACGGTGCGCTCGATTTGTCGCCGACGATCCTCGCGCGCAATTTCGGCTTCACCTGGGATGTCTCGGGCTTCCTGCTGTTCCCGTTCATGCAGACGCTGCCTGCGGCCGACCAGGAGCGCCTGCGCCAGCGCGTGCGCGACGAGCTGACCACCACATTCGCCAGCCACTATAAGGCGCGCGTGACCTTGCAGCAGGCGCTGACGCGCGAGGCCGTGCTGGAATATAACGCACGGCGCACCGGCGAGAAGTATCTGATCACGCCGCACGGGTGAATGCTGGCCCGACCCTCTCCCCTTCAGGGGAGAGGGTCGGGCGAAGGGCTCGTACCCCTCAAACCTTCCCCACCACGCTTTCCGGCAAATCCTTGCCGAACACACGCTGGTAGTATTCTGCCACCAACACCCGCTCGGTCTCGTCGCACTTGTTGAGGAACGAGAGGCGGAATGCAAAACCGGTGTCGCCGAAGATTGCGGCGTTCTGCGCCCAGCTGATTACGGTGCGGGGGCTCATCACGGTCGAGATATCGCCGTTGATGAAGCCCTTGCGGCTAAGGTCGGCCACGCGGACCATGTCGCCCGCGGTCTTGGCATCGAGCCCCGGCACCTTGCTGGTCACGATCTGCACTTCGGTCGGTGCGGGCAGATAGTTCAGCCCGACGACGATGTTCCAGCGGTCCATCTGGCCCTGATTGATCGCCTGCGTGCCGTGGTAGAGTCCGCTGGTATCGCCCAGGCCCACCGTGTTGGCGGTGGCGAAGAGGCGGAACCACGGGTTGGGGCGGATCACGCGGTTCTGGTCGAGCAGCGTGAGCTTGCCTTCGGTTTCCAGCACGCGCTGGATCACAAACATCACATCGGGGCGGCCCGCGTCGTATTCGTCGAACACCAGCGCGGTCGGCGTCTGCAGCGCCCACGGAAGCAGGCCTTCCCGGAACTCGGTTACCTGCAGCCCGTCGCGCAGCACGATCGCGTCGCGCCCGATCAGGTCGATGCGGCTGATGTGCGCATCAAGATTGATGCGAATGCACGGCCACTTGAGGCGCGCGGCCACCTGCTCGATATGCGTCGATTTGCCGGTGCCGTGATAGCCCTGCACCATCACGCGGCGGTTGTGCGCAAACCCTGCCAGGATCGCCAGTGTGGTGTCCGGATCGAACACGTAGTTGGGATCGATATCGGGCACGCGCTCGTCCGCGACCGAGAAGGCCGGGACGGTCATGTCGATGGGAATGCCAAAAGTCTCCCGCACGCTGAGCGTGGTATCGGGAGCGGCAAGGACGGTGGTGGCGCGGGTATCGGCCTGCAGGTTTGGAATATCTGTCATCACCCCATCGCCTATACGGGCCTGCGAAAGGCTGCAATAAGCTTTGCGTGCAGACTAGGCTCGGAAGGAGAATGCTATGAAATTGTATGGGGCGCTGCTGTCGCCGTTCGTGCGCAAAGTCGCGGTGGTGCTGGCGGAAAAGGGTCTGACCTATGAGCCCAAGCGCGGCGGACCGGGCAGTACCGATCCCGAATTTCTTGCGGTCAGCCCGTTCGCCAAGATCCCCGTGCTCGATGACGACGGCTTTATCCTCCCCGATTCGACCGCCATCGTGGTCTACCTCGATGCGCAGTATCCTGATCCCGCGCTGATCCCTGCCGACCCCAAGACGCGCGGACAGGCGATGTGGTTCGACGAATTCGGCGATACGATCTTCGCGGTCTCGGGCCTCAAGATTCTGTTCAACCGGCTGGTTGGCCCAAAGATGCTAAAGGTCGGCGGTAACGAGGCCCTCGCGCTGGAGGGCGAGGCGGAGATGCCGCGCATTTTCGCATACATCGAAAGTGTTGTCCCCGATGATGGCTGGCTGGTTGGGGGCATGTTCTCGATCGCTGACATCACCGTTGCCTCGATGCTCTGCTCGCTGAGCTATGTCGGGCATGGTCCTAACGCGGCGGTCTATCCCAAGACAGCGGCCTGGCACGCCCGCGTCACGGCACGGCCCTCGTGGCAGGCTGTGGCTGGACACGAAAGCGCGTTGATGCGGCGCATCCTGCCGGATCAAGACGCGGCCTGAGATCAGACGGACGGGAGCAAAGCAATGGCCCAAACCCCCTGCAGCTTCATCTGGTACGAACTGATGACCCCCGATCTTGATGGCGCAAAGGCCTTCTACGATGCTGTCGTGGGCTGGCGGATCGATGGCCCTGGAGAGCAGCCGGGTGACGACTTCTACCGCATGATCGTGCGCAGCGACGGCGGCGCCACGGGCGGCGCCTTGCGGATATCGGAAGACATGATCGCCGAGGGCGCACACCCCGCTTGGGTCGGCTATCTCCACACCGGCGATGTCGATGCCAAGGCCGCCGAAATCGTCGCAGAGGGTGGGCGGCAGCTGATGCCGGCGCAGGATATACCGCAAGGCCGCTTCGTCATGGTCACCGATCCGCAGGGCGTGCCCTTCTATCTCATGCGCCCGATCCCGCCCGAAGACGCACCCGATGCGCTGAGCACGGTCTATGATCTCCACACGCCGCAGCACGTCGCTTGGAACGAGCTGATGACCAACGACCTGGCCGCGGCAAAGGACTTCTATGCGCGCCATTTCGGGTTCGTGTTCGAAGGCTCCATGCCGATGGGTGATCTTGGCGATTACTGTTTCTTTGAGCAAAACGGTGTGGGTATCGGTGCGATGATGCAAAAACCCCCGTTCGTGCCCATGGCCGGGTGGACCTTCTACATCCGCGTCGATGATATCGACCGCGCATGCGCGGCGGTCACCGCAGGCGGCGGGCAGGTGATGCGCGGGCCTCAGCAAGTCCCGGGCGGCGATTGGAGCTTGAATGGCATTGACCCGCAAGGCGCAAACTTCGCACTTGTCGGGCAAAAAGGAGCCTGATGATGGCAGACTACACCTTCTACACTGTGCCCATGTCGCGCGGGCAGATCGCACGCTGGGCGCTGCATGAAGCGGGGGCCGATTACGAGCATGTGCTAGTCGACTGGGCCAGTCGTCCGCCCGAACTTGCCGCCGCGAACCCGATGAACAAGGTGCCCACGCTGATCCATCACACCCCCGAAGGCGGCAGGGTCATCACCGAATGCGCGGCCATCTGCGCCTATCTCGCCGATGTGCACCCGGAGGCGGGGCTGCTCCCACAGAATGTGGAAAAAGCCGACTACTACCGCTGGCTGTTTTTCGCCGCCGGGCCGCTCGAGCAGGCGGTCATCAGCCGCGCGATGGGCTGGGAAGTGCCCGAGGGCAAGCAGGGCATGGCTGGCTTCGGCAGCTACGAACGCACGATGGATACGCTCGAAGGCCATCTCGAAGGCCGCGACTGGGTCTGCGGCGCGCGCTTTACCATGGCGGATGTCTATGTCGGCAGCCAGGTCGACTGGGGCCTCAATTTCGGCTCGATCCCGCCGCTTCCGGCGTTCGTTGCCTATGCCGATCGCCTGCGCACCCGCGCCGGCTACCAGTCTGCCAAGGCGATCGACCGCGAGTTGATCAAGGCAGCGCGAGACGGCGAAGGATGATGCACGCTCTGACCGTGACCCGCACGATCGCCGCGTCGCCGGACAAAGTCTGGGATGTACTGATCAATCGGATGGAGGACTGGTGGTGCCCGAAGCCGTGGCGCGCCGAAATCGTGCTGCAGGAGCGTCGCCCCGGTGGGCGAGCCAACCTGGTCATGCATGGACCGGGCGGTGAAACCATGCCGAATGAGGGTTTGTACCTTGCATGGGACGAAGGCCGCCGGATGGTGGTCACCGATGCCGTCAAGGTCGATGCTGAGACGGGGGCTTTCCTGCCGTCCGGGCCGTTCATGATCGGCAGCTGGGAAATTGCACCTGAAGGAGCAGGCACCCGCTATACCGCCAGCGCGCAGCACTGGACCGAGGACGCGATGAAGCAGCACGCGGAGATGGGTTTCGAAGCCGGCTGGAACGCTGCTGCCGATCAGCTTCAAGCGCTGTGCGAAGCAGGCTGAGCGCTAGGCTCAGCCCTTCCTCCCCGCGATGTAGCCGTCGATATTTGCCGCCAGCACATCAAGCGGCACATTGCCGCCCTCGACCACCGCAAGGTTGAAGTCCTTGAGGTCATAGGCCTTGCCCAGCGCCGCCTGAGCCCGCGCGCGCTGGCGCAGGATTTCGCTCCGACCGATGAAATAGCCGCAGGCCTGCCCCGGCCAGCTGCAATAGCGCTCGACCTCGCTGGTCACCTCCTCGCGGCCCGAACCGTTGGTGCTGACGAACCAGTCGATTGCCTGCTCGCGCGTCCACTGCCGCGCATGAAGCCCGGTATCGACCACCAACCGGCAGGCGCGAAACGCGATCGACTGCAGATAGCCGAGCTGCCCGACCGGATCGCCCTCGTAAGCCCCCAGCTCGTCGCCCAGCGTCTCCGCATAGAGCGCCCAGCCTTCGGAATAGGCGTTGAACGCCAGCATCGCGCGGATCGTCGGCAGCTGGTTGGCATATTCGCCCTGCCACACGTGGCCCGGGATTGCTTCATGATGCACCAGCGTCGGCAAGCTGTAGGTGCTGTGTAGCCGCGTGGTGCCAAGGTTGATCCACATCTTGCCCGGGATCGTGCCGTCGATTGAACCTGGCCCGCCATAGGCGCCAGGCGCGCCCGGCTCCTCGGAAAGCGGCAGGCGCCGCACCTCGAGATTGCCCGCTACCTGCCGCGAAAACGCCCGCGGCATCTGCGCGCGGATATAGTCCAGCCGCTTCTGGATGAACGCCAGAATCTGCGCGCGGCCTTCGCCGTTGTCGGGGAACTGGAAACGCGGGTCCTTACCCAGCGCGGTCATCCGTTCACCTACCGTGCCGCTGGTATAGCCCAGCGAGCGCAGGATCGGGTCCATCCGCCCCTGCAGATCGGCCAGCGCTTCCATCCCCAGCTTGTGGATCTCGTCCGGGGTCAGCCGCGTGGTCGTGCTCGCACGCAAGGCCCAGGCATAAAACGCATCGCCCTTCGGCCGCGCGAGTATACCCGCAGCGCTCGTTGCCTTGGCGCGCTGGCGGGTGAGTTCGGCCAACTGGAGCGTCAAAGTCGGCGCAACTGCGCGCCCCACGATCTCCTTTGCGCGTGCAGCCCAATTGCCCGGAATTGCCTTGGCGCGGGTGCGGCGTGCAATCGATTCGACCAGCGGGCCGCCGTTCTTCATTGCCGCAATGCTGGTGGTCATTTGGCGGATTGCCTTGTCGAGCAGGAAATCAGGCGCATAGACCCCTTGCGCGGCGGCCCATTTGAGCCGCTCGGTCTCGCCGTTCAGCACCCATCCGAACAGGTTCAGCCGTTCGAGATAGGCCTCGGCATCGGCGGCAGTCTCGATCGGATGATCGGCATCGAGAAACCGCGGAATATCCAGATAGGCGCCGACATTCTGGATCACGACATAAGGCGTGTTGCGCCACGATCCCACGGTCACATCGCCATAGGGCAGCGCGAAGCCATCAAGTGCCGTGTGATAGGCGCTTTTCACCACGGCCAGATTTGTGCGGGTCGCCGCATCGAGGCCGTCCAGCGGCACCGATTTGACCAAGGCGAGGTCGTCACGGACCAACTCGGCCACGGCTGCCTGCCCCTTGAGCGAACGGTCCTCCAAGGCGCGGCGCATCGGGAAGTTCGGGCCCTTGTCGAGGCCCAGTGTGGTCGCGGTTTCCGGCTTGAGGATGAGCAGGCGCTTGGCCATCTCGTCAAGCATTGCGGCGACGGCGGCGCGGTCGGCAACGGCAGCGGGCGCACCGATGGCCTCCGGCATAGGTGGCTGGTCCTGGGCGGGCTGGCTTGCGGCTCGGGCCGGAAGCGCAATCGCGGCAGTGCTGGCGGCAAGGCCGGCCAGAGTGGCGCGGCGGGTTATCGCAGAAGTGGCCATGGTGCGGGTCCTTGGATGGGCGGCCGGGGATGGGCGTAGGGCGAATCCATTGGCGCGCTTTTGTTACAGCCTCGGGGTGGAGTCAAAAGAGACGCTGCAGTGATGCGCGCACGGCAATTGGCACCGGAACGGAGCAACCTCGGATGGACAGCGCGGGGCGCAGACGACCTTGCTGCGCACGAAAGGAGGGCGTTCCTCGATGGCTGACCATGCGCGATATCGCCTGCTCGACGAAATGCGCGGTATCGCAGCCGTTGGCGTTGTGGTGTTTCATGTCGGCACCCGTGGCGGCGGCCCGGTGCTCCTGCCCAACGGCTTTCTGGCCGTCGATTTTTTCTTCATGCTCAGCGGTTTCGTGATTGCCGAGGCTTATGAGCAACGTCTGCTTGCGGGAATGTCATTCCGCGATTTTGCGTTGCGGCGGCTGATCCGGATGGCCCCGGTGGCCATGCTGGGAACGCTGCTGGGCGGGGCCTATCTGGTCGCACGCTATGCGATCGCGCCAGCGCGCTCTGATGCCTTGGGCGCACTCATGGCTGGCAATCTGCTCAACCTGTTCGGGCTGCCGAAGCTCTGGCACGGCCGGGCTACCGGCTGGGAGCTTTTTCCTGCCAATGGTCCCTTGTGGTCGCTATTCTTTGAAATCGCGATCAATCTTGTCTGGGCAGCGGTTCTTTTCGGCCGGTCCACCCGCACCCTTGTGCTGATGGTCGCGGCAAGCGCCGTTGCGCTGGTTCTGTGCGGCGTCCATGCAGGCACGCTGCATCTGGGCTGGGAAGCGACGTCACTGGCGGGCGGTCTCGCCCGGGTCAGCTTCGGCTTCGGGGTCGGCCTGCTTCTCCACCGCGCACGTCGCATTCTCCCCCCCATGGGTGGCGGTGCCGCGCTCGCCGCCGTTGCCGCCTTGATCTACTTTCTTGCGCTGCCGCTGCATACCATGGGTTGGTCCCTGGGGGTGGTCCTCGTGTGTCTGCCTGCCGTGCTGGCGCTGGCGGTTGCTGCGGGTGAATGCGCGGTGTTGCCGGCCGGCGCGCTTCTCGGGCGATTGTCCTATCCGCTCTACGGCATTCACGTTCCGCTGATCGCGGTCATGGCCGGTGCCGTGAAACAGGCAGGGTCCAGTCCATCAGGGGCCAGTCCATCAGGGGCCAATCCATCAGGGGGCTGGGCCATGATGGTGCTGGTGCCGCTCGCGCTGGTCGCGGCCTACGGCGTTTTGGTGTGCTGCGACGAACCGATTCGCGCTGCCCTTGCCCGCCGGATCCGCGCCGTCTCCTCGCACACCGCAGACTCGCGGCGACGACCAGTCCAAGACGGCGTGAGACCGGGAACTGGTTCCAAAGTGAACCTGTCTGACTGCGAAGGAACCGCTGCAACCGCGTAATGGCGAGGCAAGCGGTGGGGATAAGGGGCACGCGGCGCATAGCGGCATGTC
>JBJXEK010000080.1:0-9242 GCA_046155055.1 Novosphingobium sp.
TTCCGCCATTGCCGCCGGTTCCGCCGCCACTGCCGTTGACGGCCCCGCCGGTGCCGGCATACGCATTGGCAGCGATGGTGACCGCCTTGGTGCCGATGACGGTATCAGTCGCAAGCGCCTTTCCGCCTGCTTTACCGCCTCCGCCGTTGTTTGCGCTGCCCCCCGCACCGCCATTGGCAGTCGAGGTCGAGTAGATCTGCGCGCTCTTGTTGGCGCTCAGACGATCGTCGAACGTGAGTATCGACGTTCCCGCTCCTGCATTGCCGGCGGTCGCGGCTGCGCTGCCGGTAGATGTCGAGCCGCCGGCACCGCCCGTCGCGGTCTGGTTCAGCGTCAGCGTGCCGTTGTTGGTCGAGCCAGTGACCGCATTTTTCAACACACTGGCTGCGCCGGCGCCGGCATTGGCGCCGTTGTAGCCGATACCGCCCGCACCGCCGGTTTGATAGGCCGTCGCGGAGGCGCTGCCGTTGCCCGCAGTGGTCGCCGAGGCTGCGGTCTTACTGGCGATGCCGCCCTTGCCACCGGTCTTGGAGACACCGTCAGCGTAGCCGCCGACCCCGCCGCCCGCTGCTGCCGAGGCGGATACGGATTCGCCGCTGGTGGTCGTGGTGATGGCGCTAGCCTTCGCCTTTGCAGCACCGCCCTTGCCCCCGATTCCGGCCCCTGATCCGTTTACCGCGCTGCCTGTACCGCCGGAGGCCGTGGTGGACACAGTCAGCGCCTTGGTGGCCGTGATCGTGCTGTTGGTGGCCGCCGCGCCCCCGGCCTTTCCTGCGGCGCCGCCCGATGCCGTGCCGCCGTTGCCGCCTGTTGCCGAGATTGTTGCGTAGATCTGTGCGCTCTTGTTCGCATTCAGGCTATCGTTGAATATCAGGTTCGAAGCGGCCTTGCCGCCCTTTCCGGCAACGCCGCCGGTGCTGCTTCCGCCGGCCCCGCCTGCCGCGCCCTGGACGAAGCTGAGAGTGCCGCCGTTGGTCGAGCCGGAAACGGCATTGGCCAAACTGCTTGCGCCGCCCGCTCCGCCGTTCGCGCCGTTGGAGCCGCTGCCGCCGCCGCCGCCATACTGAGAGACCGACGCCGAAGCTGTGCCGTTTCCGGCACTCGTGACCTTGGCCTTGGAGCCAGACTCGGCAGCCCCGGCGCCGCCCTGCTTGGTTGCACCGTCGGCTGCCCCGCCTGCTCCTCCATAAGCATACGACGCAGCGGACACCGACTGGCCGCCAAGCGTCGTTGATACGGCGGTGGTCTTGGCAATCGCCTTGCCGCCCGTGCCTCCGGTTCCCGCACCACTGCCGTTGACCGAACCGCCCGAACCGCCTGTTGCCGATGTCGTCACGATGACGGTCTTGCTGCCACTGATTGTGGCTGCCGCGGCAGCCTTGCCGCCCGCTGAGCCATTGGCGCCACCGCTGACCTGCCCGCCGCTCCCGGCCGTGGCCGAAGTCGAAACGCTGAGCGTCGCGCTCTTGTTGACGTTGGCATTGTCATTGAAGGTCAGTTTGGAATTGGCGGAGCCTGCAAGGCCGCCGGTGCTGCCGTTCGATCCACCGCCTGCGCCTCCGGCAGCATTCTGTAAGAGCCCTAGATACCCGCCGTTGGTCGATCCCTTCACCGCATTGGTCAGCTTGCTGGACGCGCCCGCACCGCCGGCCGCGCCGGTATAGCCATAGCCGCCGCCGCCGCCCGTCTGGTAGACCGTGGCATTGGCCACACCATTGCCTGCAGTGATCGCCGCCGCCTTGGTGCTGCTGGCGATACCCCCGGCACCGGCCGTCTTGCCGACACCGTCGCCATATCCGCCGGCTCCGCCCGTCGCCGAGACATTCGCCGAGATCGTCTCTCTGCCAGCGGTGGTGCTTTTGGCGGATCCGATACCCGTGGCTGCCCCGCCAGCACCAGCAGTGCCTGCGCCGCCGGTGCGGACTGCCCCGCCGCTGCCGCCTGTCGCGTTGGAGTTGGCCGTTACTGTATGCGCGCCGGTAATTACGTTTTTGGTGGATGCTGTGCCGCCGGCCTTGCCGTTAGCACCGTCAGATCCGGTGCCACCGATCCCGCCGCCTGCGGTGACCGTGGCGGTGAGGTTGGCGCTTTGCCTGGTTTCGGTGTTTTCGTTGAAAGTCAGGTAGGACAGGGCGTCGCCGGCGGCACCTGCCGAGGCATTGGAACTGCCGCCCGATCCGCCCGACGTCTGCTGCGTGATACTGAGATTGCCGCCGTTGGAGTGTCCCTTTACCGCATCGGTCAGGCTGCTGCTGGCGCCGCTGCCGGCGTTCGCACCGGTTGAGCCGCTACCGCCGCTGCCGCCGATCTGATTGAGCGCCACATAGACGTTGCCGTTGCCTTCCGACGTCGCCCGCGCCGTCGATCCGCTGGCCAGGCCGCCATTGCCCGCTTTCTTGGTTGCCCCGTCAGCAGTGCCGCCAGACCCGCCGAGGGCGGTGATGGAGGTGCTGACCGACTGATTGCTGGTCGTCGTGCTGCTGACAACCGACGAAGCCGTGGCGCTGCCACCGGTTCCGCCATTACCGCCGCCGCTGCCACTGACCGAACCGCCGTTGCCGCCGTACGCCGAACTGGTGTGATTGACTGCCGCTGCACCGCTGATCGTGCTGCTGCTTGTCGCGTTGCCACCCGCAGCGCCGCTGCTGCCCGAGTTTGCTGCACCGCCGCCGCCGCCTGTCGCTGTGTTGGTGACCGACAGGTAGTTGCTTTTGGTGCTGTTCAGGTTGTCGTTGAAGGTCAGCCGGGACGTAGCCTGCCCGCCAATTCCCGCCGTTCCGCCGCCACTGCCGCCGCCCGTGCCGCCATAGGCGTTCTGGTTCAGATAGAGGTTGCCCGCATCGGTGTAGCCGGACACAGCGTTGGTCAGCGTGGTGGAAGCGCCCGCACCCCCGTTGGCGCCCGTGTAGCCAAAGGCTCCGGAACCGCCATACGCACTCGCATTGGCGGTTGCAGACCCGTTGCCGGCAGTTCTCGCCGTGGCTGCCACGCCGCTCGCGACGCCGCCGCCGCCAGCGGTATGGCCGGTATCCTGGCCATATCCGCCGTTGCCGCCCACAGCCGTGCTCGTCGCGCTGACGGTGTCGGACGTGGCGGAGCTGTTCGTGGCCGAAGCGGTCGCGGTTGCCGAAGCGCCGGCAGCGCCGCTGTTGCCGACGCCGTTGGGCGTGCCCGCGCCCGGACCGCCAGAGCTGCCACCCACGCCGCCGGCAGCATAGGCGCTCGAGGCAGCCGCACCCGCACGGGAGGTGATGGCGCTCGCGCTGGCCGATCCGCCGATGGCACCGGCACCGCCATTGCCGCCAGCCCCGGCACCATTGCTCGCCCCGCCGCCGCCCGATCCGCCAGCACCGCCGTAGACCGTGGCCGAATTGACGGCGTCACCGGGGGTTGTGGTGGCGCCTGTGGCCGCGCTTCCTGCCGAACCATTGCCGCCGGAAGCGCCAGGTGTTGCACCAGAGATACCATTGGTACCAGCTGTTCCGCTGATCGAAATAGAACTCATGACAGTCAACCCCGTTTACCCGACGCGGTGCGCATCAGGGACATGAAAGTTTGACTCGAATTCCTGTAAAACATATGTCGTTCAAGAACTTACGCGCAAGAACGGACTGTTTGTTTCTCGACTCGCAAACCGTACCGCTCGGCCAGCCAAAAGCAAACCGGCAGTTGGCCATCCCGGTGTCGTCAGGGGCCGCCGTGCTTACGCGAAAGGCCGCGACGGCCCGAACCGGGCCACCAGTTCATACGTGCCGGCGATGAAAATCTGCCGGACGACGGTCACGCTGTCGGCGCCGCGCCAGGTGTGGCGCTCGACGCTCAGGCAGGCTTCGCCCGTGTGGATGCCCAGCGCCTTGGCCTGCAGGCTGCTGGCGCCGAGCGCGCTGATGCGGTTCTCCGCCTCCGTCCAGGGAATGTGCCTGAGCAACCACGTTCCGGGCGGCTCAGCCGAAAAATCGACGTGCTCGATCTCGGACACCAGAGACAGGTTGATCAGGCGCATTTCCAGCGCAAACGGCGTGCCATCGGCCAGATGCAGACCGCTCAGGCGCAGCACCCGGCCGACGTCGCCAAGATCGGCTGCCGCTTGTCGATCCTGCGCCGTGTGGGTCAATTGGCGATCGCGCAGGCGATAGGCGTAGTGCTGCCCCCGGCCGGTCACTTCGGAGGCCAGATCCGGCACATCGAGCACCATCGACACCGTGCTCGGCCGCCCGACAAACGACCCTGCGCGCTTGCGCCGGAGCAGCAGACCGCTCGTCGCCAAAGCCGAAAGCGCCTTGTTGACCGTCATCCGCGCGCAGCCATAGTGCGCCATCAGTTCGAGCTCCGAGGGGATGCGTTCCCCGGGCCGCAATTCGCCCGAGAGGATCTTTGCCTCGATCTCCTGACGGATTCGCTCGTGCATCGGCGGCGACGCCATCAAAACCCGCCCTGATCATGCTTGTTCACGCGATCACCGGACGGTGCCGTTGCTGCGCTGTCAACGCTTACGGCCCCAGCGAAGGCCGTCACAGCAGGCGGGCCAGGCAAGCGCCATAGCGGGCTGCAACAGCCTCGCGGGCATGGTGGTGTCCGCCGGAGACGACTTTCACCCCGCGCCGCCACACCGTGTCGATCGCCCCGCGCCCGGCGGCAAAGATCCAGCCGTCGATCAGCGCAATCCCATCGCGTGCGGCAAGCCCCGGATGGGCGGCATCCAGTGTGACGAAATCGGCCGGCCGCCCCGCATCCAGCCCGTGCTCTACGCCCAGCGCCTGCGCACCGCCGGCCAGCGCGCCGGCATACAGCGCCATGCCGCTGCTCTCGCCGGCCGTACGCGGCATCAAATTGCGCCCGCGTCGCACCAACCGCTGGCCATACTCCAGCCAGCGCAATTCCTCCGCCGCATCGATCAGAACATTTGAATCAGAGCCCACACCAAAGCGGCCGCCGGCTGCCAGATACGGCTCGGCGGGAAACAGGCCGTCGCCCAGATTGGCTTCGGTGATCGGGCAGATGCCCGCCACAGCGCCGCTGGTGGCCAGCCGGTGCGCTTCCGCGCTGGTCATATGCGTGGCGTGGACAAGGCACCAGCGTGCATCGACCGGCGCGTGATCAAGCAGCCATTCGACCGGCCGCGCGCCCGACCACGCCTGACACGCATCGACCTCGGCAGTCTGCTCGGCGATATGGATATGCACTGGGCCACCGGGAGCCAGGGCCAGCAGTGCCGCCAGTTCCTGCTCCGTCACCGCGCGCAGCGAATGGGGGGCGATGCCGAGCCTGGCATCATCGAGCCCGGCTATCACTTGGCCGCAAGCTTCATGGAGCCGCGCGAAGCCATCGAGCGAGGACACGAACCGGCGCTGCGCCTCGTGCGGCGGCGCACCGCCAAAGCCGGAGTGGGCGTAGAACACGGGCAACAGCGTCAGGCCTATGCCGGTCTCGGTTGCTGCGGCAGCAATGGCGGCGGCCATGGCGGCGGGATCGGCGTAGGCTGCGCCATCCAGATCATGATGCAGGTAGTGGAATTCGCCAACGCGCGTAAATCCGGTTTCCAGCATCTCGACATAGGCCTGCGCGGCAATGGCGTGGACGTCCTCGGGCGTGAGGCGATCGAGAAAGCGGTACATCACCTGCCGCCAGGTCCAGAAGCTGTCCTGCGCCGCTCCCCGCTGCTCGGCCAGCCCGGCCATGCCGCGCTGAAACGCATGGGAATGGAGATTGGCCAGCCCGGGCAGCGCGATGGCGTGGCGCTCATCATCCGGCTGCGCGGCGGCATCGGGTGTGACCGCGCTGATCCGTCCGCCTGCGACCGCCACCCGCACATCGCGCCGCCAGCCTTCTGGCAGCAAGGCTTGTCCGAAATGCAGCGTGATCGGCGCGGAGGGCATGGAGCGAATGGTCCCTGCATGATGAGCCTGAGCCGCGCACGGCCCGATTGCCAAGTCCTGACATGAGGTCGTGATTATGTCTATACATAATCGCGACCCTGTGGCAGAACCCGGTGCAGTACATCACGCCGGAATCCAGCCATGCGTTGCGATACAATCCTGACCGATGCCCGGCTTCTGACGATGGTCGATTCCGGCGCTCAACCGATCGCCAACGGCCTGGTGGCCATCCATGAGGGGCGGATCATCTATGCCGGTGCCGCCGAGGCTGCCCCTGCGCTGGAGGCCGCGCAGACCATTCCTTGTGGAGGCCGTCTCGTCACCCCGGCGCTGATCGATGCCCACACGCATCTGGTGCACGGCGGCCACCGCGCGGATGAGTTCGAAATGCGGCTGGAGGGGGCCAGTTACGAGGCCATCGCCCGCGCGGGTGGCGGCATCGTCTCGACCATGCGCGCCACGCGGCAGGCGAGCGTGGAAGACCTTGCCATCGGTGCCCTGCCGCGCCTCGACGCGCTCCTGGCCGAAGGAGTCGGCACGATCGAGGTAAAGTCGGGCTATGGTCTCACTGTCGAAAGCGAGCTGGCCATGCTGCGCGCGGCGCGGCGGCTGGGCGAGCTGCGCCCGGTGCGCGTGGTCACGACGTTCCTGGGGGCGCACGCCCTGCCGCCCGAATATGCCGGGCGTGCCGATGCCTACATCGATCTTGTTTGCCACGCCATGCTGCCCGCCGTCGCGGGTGAGGGCTTGGCTGACGGCGTGGACGCTTTTTGCGAGGGCATCGCCTTTTCGCCGGAGCAGGTCTCGCGCGTATTTGCCACAGCGCAGGCACTTGGTCTGCCAGTGCGTATCCATGCCGAGCAATTGTCAAATCTCGGCGGTGCCGCGATGGCTGCGCGCCATGGTGCGTTGTCCGCCGATCATCTCGAATATCTCGATGAAGCAGGGATTGCCGCAATGGCTGCGGCGGGCACTGTCGCGACGCTGCTACCGGGGGCCTACTATTTCTGCCGCGAAACGCAGATCCCGCCAGTAGCCGCGCTCCGCGCCGCAGGTGTGCCGATTGCAATCGCCACCGATTGCAACCCCGGCACCAGCCCGCTTACCTCGCTGCTGCTGGCGATGAACATGGCCGCCACGCTGTTTCGCCTGACCATCGCCGAATGCTGGGCAGGCGTCACGGTCAACGCGGCGCGCGCGCTGGGACTGGCGGGGGAAACCGGCGCGCTTGCCCCCGGCCTGAGCGCGGACATCGCGATCTGGGACGCGCAGAGCCCCGCCGAGCTAGTTTACCGTATGGGCGCCCGCCCGCTGCACACGCGTATCTGGAAGGGCCGCCGATGCTGAATGCCCCTAAGCCGCTCATTCTTACCCCCGGCGCGGTGCCGCTGGCCGATTGGCGGGCGATCTATCATGGCGCCGGCGCGCGCCTGCATCCCGGAGCAGCGCCCGCCATCGCTGCCAGCGCTGCGGCGGTCGCGCGGATTCTTGCCAAGGGCGAGCCGGTTTACGGCATCAACACCGGATTTGGAAAACTCGCCAGCGTGCGCATCGCCGATGCCGATCTTGCAAGGCTCCAGCGCAACATCGTGCTCAGCCATGCGGCCGGCACGGGCGTGCCCACGCCGGTGCCGGTGGTCCGGCTGATGATGGCGCTCAAGCTCGCCAGCCTTGGCCAGGGCGCAAGCGGTGTGCGCCCAGCCACCACGCAATTGCTCGAAGACATGCTCCTGCACGGCCTGACCCCGGTGGTTCCGTGTCAGGGCTCGGTCGGCGCGAGCGGCGACCTCGCGCCACTGGCGCATATGACCGCGACGATGATCGGCGTGGGCGAGATCGATGTGGCCAAAATCGCCGGGGGCAGCGAGCGCCTGCCTGCTCCGGAAGCTCTTGCCGCCGCAGGGCTAGCGCCGATCGAGCTTGGCCCGAAGGAAGGGCTGGCGCTGCTGAACGGCACGCAGTTCTCCAATGCCTACGCGCTCGCCGGGCTGTTCGGGGCCGAACGCCTGTTTGCCTCCGCGCTCGTCACCGGCGCGCTCTCGACCGAGGCCGCCAAGGGTTCCGACACGCCGTTCGACCCGCGTATCCACACCCTTCGCGGCCATGCGGGACAGATCGAGGTCGCCGCCGCGCTGCGCACCCTGATGGCCGGGAGCGCGATCCGCGCCAGCCACCACCGCGATGACCCCCGGGTGCAAGACCCTTATTGCCTGCGCTGCCAGCCGCAGGTGATGGGCGCGGTCCTGGATCTGCTGCGACAGGCTGCGAAAACGCTGGAGATCGAGGCCAGCGGCGTCTCGGACAATCCCCTGATCTTTGTCGATCCCAGTGGCGGCGGCGAGGACGAAGCGCTCTCGGGCGGCAATTTCCACGCCGAGCCGGTCGCCTTTGCTGCTGACATGATCGCCATGGCGGTCTGCGAGATCGGCTCCATTGCAGAGCGCCGCGTTGCGATGTTGGTCGATCCCGCGCTCTCGGGCCTGCCCGCGTTCCTCACGCCGCATCCGGGGCTGCATTCGGGCTTCATGATCCCGCAAGTGACCGCCGCCGCGCTGGTCAGCGAGAACAAGCAGCGCGCCTATCCCGCCAGCGTCGATTCGATCCCTACCAGCGCTAACCAGGAAGACCATGTGTCGATGGCTGCGCACGGCGCGCGGCGGCTGGCCGAAATGGTCGCCAATGTCGATGCGGTGCTGGGGATTGAATATCTCGCCGCAGTGCAGGGCTGCGAATTCCACGCGCCGCTTGCTTCTTCCGCCGCGCTGGAAGCGGCGCGGGCGCTGCTGCGCTGTTCGGTCCCGCCGCTGGGCGAAGATCGCCATTTCCACCCCGACATGGAAGCCGCCAACGCGCTGATCCGTTCGGGGGCACTGGCGCGGTCCATCGGCATGACGTTGCCAGGGGTTTGCACGTGAGTTCCTTTCTCGATCTTCCTTTTCTCGACCTTCAGCGCGGCGATGCACCCCTGATCATCGCTTTCCCCCACGCAGGCTGCGATCTGGCCGGACTGGAATTTGCCTCTCCATGGGCTGCCCGGCTCGATACCGATTGGTGGATTGCGGAAGTCCATGCCTTTGCGCACGCGATGGGCGCAACCATGATCGCCACGCGGATCAGCCGCTCGGTGATCGATTGCAACCGCGATCCTTCGGGCGCATCGCTGTATCCGGGGCAAGCGACCACGGCCCTTGTTCCCAAAACCACGTTTGCAGGCGATCCGCTCTGCGCCGCGCCCGGCCCAGAGGAGATCGCGCGCCGCCGCAGCGCCTATTTCGAGCCCTATCATCACGCCCTCGAGGGGGAGATTGCCCGGCTCAGGGCGGTGCATGGCCGTGTGGTGCTCTATGACGCGCACTCGATCCGCAG
>JBJXEK010000081.1:0-2767 GCA_046155055.1 Novosphingobium sp.
TGGGGTCGAAGCGTTTCACCGAGTCGTACATCCTGGGCGAGATCGTGGCCCGCACCGCGCAGCGCGCGGGCGAGGCGGAGGCGCAGTTCCGCCCCGGGCTCGGCAACACCGCCATCGTTTATCAGGCCCTCGCCAGCGGCGCGATCGACGTCTACCCGGAATACACCGGCACCATCGCACTGGAAATCCTCAAGCGGCCAGCGGAAAGCAGCCTTGATGATCTCAACGGCGCGCTCGCGCCGCTCGGCCTCGCGGCGGGCGTCCGGCTGGGCTTCAGCAATACCTATGCGCTGGCGATGCGGGAAACGGAAGCGGCGCGTCTCGGCGTGCGCCGCGTGTCCGATCTTGCGGCGCATCCCGAACTGCAACTGGGCCTGTCGCAGGAGTTTCTGCACCGGCGCGATGGCTGGCCGGGCCTGAAGACCGCCTATGGCTTGCCATTCGCACCGCGCGGACTGGACCATGGCCTTGCCTTCGAGGCGCTCGCGGCCGGCCGTGTCGATGTGACCGACGTGTATTCCACCGATGCCAAGATCGCGCGCTATGGCCTGCGCGTGCTGGAAGATGACCGCGCGTACTTCCCGGCCTACGACGCGGTGCTGCTATACAGGCGCGACCTCCCGCAGCGGCTGCCCCGCACCTGGGCCGCGCTCCAGAAGCTGGAGGGCACGATCGATGCGCCGCGCATGATTGCGCTCAACGCCGCGGTCGAGCTGCAGGGGCAGACGTTCGCGGCCGCAGCTGAAAGCTTTGTCGCTGTGGCGCCGGCCGGTGCAGCGCCGGCGGGCGAGCCCCTGTCCGGACGCCTGTTCGGTCCCGATTTCTGGCGTTTGGCCCGCGAACACGTGTTGCTGGTGCTGGTCTCGCTGGCGGCGAGCGTGGCCGTCGGCGTGCCGCTCGGCATGGCCGCCGCCCGCGTCCCGCGTATGGGCGCGGTGATTTTTGCCGTGGTGGGGGTTTTGCAGACTGTGCCCGCATTGGCTTTGCTGGCTTTTCTGGTGGCGGCGTTCAACCGCATCGGCATGCTACCCGCGCTGGTGGCGCTGTTCCTGTATGGCCTCCTGCCCATCGTGCGCAACACGGCCGACGGGTTTGCCGGCGTGCCGACCGGTCTGCGGGCGGCGGCGCTGGCGCTGGGGCTGACCCGCGGCGATCGCCTGCGCCTCGTTGAACTGCCCCTGGCGCTGCCGACCCTTTTCGCGGGCATCAAGACCTCGGCGGTGATCGGCGTGGGTACCGCCACCATTGCGGCCTTCATCGGGGCCGGGGGGTTCGGCGAGCGCATCGTGGCCGGCCTGGCGGTCAATGACCGCGACCTGCTGCTGGCCGGGGCGCTGCCGGCAGCGGCCCTGGCACTCGCCACGCAATGGCTGTTTGACCTGGCCGAACGGGGGTTGGTGTCGCCGGGCCTGCGCGCCGCGCGCAGATAACCCTGTGCGCACGTGAACTATTTTGGGGCGCCACCGGTCTGTGTCTCAATCGGTTCGCATTCGTGCCGCTGCAGGTGACGGGTAAGGGTGCCGGAAGGTATACTTAGCGTGTTGTTTTTATGAGAAAAGTCGCTAAGGGCACCGCCGGCAAGGTCAGCGCAGGCCCTCGATTCCGGAGCAACCCGGAACAGCGGCCATGGCACTGAAACCTGGAACCCTACAGCGAAGCGATGAGCGATCGGGAAGTCGATCAGCAACTGGTCGAGCGTGCGCAACGCGGCGACCAGCGTGCGTTCGGTCTGCTGGTGTCGAAGTACCAAGGCAAGCTCACAAGGCTCCTGTCCCGCTGGATTCGGGATTCGGGCGAGGTGGAGGACGTGGCGCAGGAGGCGTTCATCAAGGCGTACCGCGCGCTGCCGAACTTCCGGGGCGACAGCGCGTTCTACACTTGGTTGTACCGGATCGGCATCAATACGGCCAAGAACTACCTGGTCGCGCTGGGACGCCGCCCGCCGACGACCGGCGACGTGGAAGCCGAGGACGCGGAGAATTACGAGGGCGGCGAGTTGCTGCGGGACATGAACACCCCGGAAAGCCAGCTCGCCACCAAGCAGATCGTGGCGACGGTGAACTCGACCCTCGACGCGCTGCCAGAAGAATTGCGGACGGCGATCACCTTGCGCGAGATCGACGGCCTGAGTTATGAAGAAATCGCGGGCGTGATGAACTGCCCGATCGGCACGGTGCGCTCGCGGATCTTCCGCGCGCGCGAGGCGATCGCGGAGCAGCTGCGGCCGCAACTGGGTACCAGCAAGGACAGGAGATGGTGATGGAAAAGATTTCGGCTTATCTCGATGGTGAATGCGGCGAGTTCGAAGCGGCGCAGGCGCTCCGCCAGCTTGGGGGCGACACGCCCGCGCGCGAAGCCTGGGCCCTCTACCACCGGGTCGGCGATGCGCTGCGCGGCGACCGGGTCAGCGGCGGGGACTTCACCGCCCGCGTCATGGCCCGCATCGAACACGAGCCGGTGGTGCTGGCGCCGCGCCGCGCCACGCCGCGTGTGATGCGCTATGCGATGGCCGCGGCCGCTTCCCTCGCCGGGGTCGCGGTGGTGCTGGGAATCGCGTTCCAGGGCACCGTCGGTACCGGTCCCGAGCTCGCGCAAAAGGCCCCGTCCGAGGCCCCCAGCGCGCGCGAAGTCAGCACGCTCCTGGCGGCGCACCAGGATTACGCGGTCGGCAGCACGATCAACCCCTTGGGCGCCTATGTCCGCACGGTGGCCGTCGCCGATCCGGCGCCGGGCCGTCGCTGATCCGGGGCGGCAACATCGCTCGATC
>JBJXEK010000082.1:0-8881 GCA_046155055.1 Novosphingobium sp.
ACGCCGCGGATCGCTTACGTTCGCCCCATGACTGGCGCGCCCTGATGGCCTCCCCTGCTGCCGCTCCGCCGGTGAAATCCGCCTTGCGCACGCTTGACGTGATCGAATTCGTCGTTGCGCACCGGCAAGGCGTGGTGGCGCAGGACATTGCAGGCGCGCTCGGCATTCCGGTGAGCAGTCTCTCCTACTTGCTGACCACGTTGGCGGATCGCGGCTACCTGAAGCGTGCGGGGCGGCGCTATCTGCCGGGGCCCGGGCTGGAGCGTCTGCGCGCGCCGCAAGGTTCGCTGCCTGTGGCAGATCGGGTCGCGCCTTTGGTCCGTGCGCTCAAGGGTGAGCTCAACGAGACCGCATCGTTTATGGTTCAGCGCGGCTGGGAGGTCGAAGCGCTGGTCACCGAGGCAAGCGATCAGACGCTGCGGTATGCCGTCGATCCCGGCACGCGGCGGGCGCTCCATGCGCTCGCGGCGGGCAAGGTGATCCTCGCCGGGCTGGGGGAGGCCGAGCTGGCGCGCTATTTCGCCGAGACAACCCGCGCGGTGTTTACCCCCGCCACTCGGACGGCCGAGGCCGACCTGCGCGCGGATATCGCGCGGGTGCGGGCCGAGGGCATGGCCGTGGCGCGTGAGGAGGCGACCGCCGGGATTGTCGGCACGGCGGTGCCGGTTCGGCTTGATGGCGCGCTGGCCGGAGCCTTCAGCGTGGCGGTGCCGGCCGTGCGTTTCGATGCGGCGCTCGAGACGCGTGTGCAGCAGGCGTTGCTGCGCGCAGCAGCTGCGCTGGACTGAGTATCTCTGGGAGCCGACCCGCCTATTTTGCGATTCGGATCAGCGCGGTGGGGGCAGCGGCCGTGCGCGCGTCGACTTTCCAGTCAAGCCGCGAGCCGCCGCTGGCCGGATCGGGCTGAGGTCCCTCGTCAGTGTTGTTGGCGAGGATCTGGCCGTCGCTGCGGACGGTGAAAGCGCCATCGAGGACCGGGGGGCCGGCCTGCCCTTTGCTTTCCGCAGCCTTGCTGACCATAGCGCCCAGCCCGGGGATCATCGGATTGGCCGCGCTCGCCGTGAAGGCAGGAGCATCGACCCGCACCGTACCGTCGCTGCGCCGTATCACCGCGACGAACGGCAGCATCACCGGCAGGCGCTCGATCGTGGGGAAGGTAAAATCATGATCGAGGCGGCCGGAAATGCTGTACTCGACCTCGAACTTGCCGCGACCCTTGCTCACCACCGAAGTCCAGCCCTGCTGGCGCGACAGACGCTGTGCGAAAGCCTCTGCCGCCTTGGGATCGCCGGGATCGATGCCGCCCATCATTGCCGCCATCATCTTGCGGCCTTGTTCCTTCTCGCTGGCTTTGGCGGTCTTTTGCTCGCGCTGGCTATCGTTCCACTTAGCGCGCTGGGTCGTGATCTCGGCGGCAGAGCAGGGGTGAGCTTCGTCGGTGGTCGGGTCGGTGCAAGGCTCGGGTTCGAACTTCTGCGGCATGAGATCTTGGCTGCTGCCCTTGGGCAGGCCGGCCATATCCGGATCCGCCAGCGCACCCAGCACGATCTCGCCCTTGTAATGGAACGAGAACGTGCCGTCGCGGCGCAGCGCCAGATCGCTTACAAAGCGGCCGGGCAGGACCATGCAGCCTGCCAGAACCAGAAGCAGGGCCGCGGCGGAAAGTGCCACCGCGACCCGACGTTTATGCAGCATAGCCCCGCTCCCCAGCTGTGCGAGGCTCTGCGGATCAGTCCGCCACCTCGCGAGTCGCCACAGCATAGAGCGCAATCGCTGCCGCATTCGATACATTTAAGCTTTCCACAGCACTAGCAATCGGCAAGCGCGCGATGGAATCGCAATGCTGCGCAACGTTGTGCCGCAGCCCTTCACCCTCCGCGCCAAGCACGAGTGCGACCGGACCGGTTGGAATCGCGGCGGGAAACACGGCTTGGCCTGCACCGTCCAGCCCAATGCGCCAGTAGCCCGCGTCTGCGATGATCTCTAGTGCGCGGGCCAGATTGACGACGCGCACCCAGGGCACGACTTCCAGCGCCCCCGATGCGGCCTTGGCGAGCGTGCCGGATTCCGGCGGGGCGTGGCGGTCCTGCGTAATCAGCGCAGCTACATTGAAGGCGGCGCAGCTGCGCAGGATCGCACCGATATTGTGCGGATCAGTGACAGAATCGAGAATCACCAGGGTGCGGCCGTCTGCCTCTTCGAGCACATCGCCCAGCACGACATCGTCAAGCGCGAGGCAATCGAGCACGAGGCCCTGATGGGGCGCATCGCGCGCCACCAGCCGTGCCAGATCGAGCGCCTGCGCATACTCTACAGGGAGCGAGGGTGGCAGTTCGGCGTCGTTGTCATCCAGCAGTTCCTGGATGGCCTCGCGCGTGCCCCACAGCTTCTTGGCGCTGCGTAGCGGATTGGTGAGCGCCGCCTCGACCGCGTGGCGGCCCCAGAGCCGGACCGCGCCCGCCGTGCCCCGGCCCGAGCCGCGCCCGCCCTGCATGCGGCCAGCGCGGCCGCGCATGGGCTTGGCGCGGCCCCCCTTGTCGCCGTGCTTGTCGTGGGGAGGCCTGCCGGAGTTGTCGTCGTGCTTGGGCATCGGCACCTTCTGTCTGGAAAGGGGAATTATCGCGCGGGCCATGCCAGCCGCCCCATTGACACGCAAGCAGTGCTTCGCCAAAGGGTCGCCTCCCTTGGCCGGAAGGCTCCTGTTGCAGATGCAACGGGGGCCATCACAACGGGGTTAGCCCCGCACCGGCAGCACTGGTGTGGACAGGTGGCCGAGTGGTTAATGGCAGCAGACTGTAAATCTGCCCGCGAGAGCGTACGGTGGTTCGAATCCACCCCTGTCCACCACCAGACTTTGACTTTATTGATTATTTTTCGATCCAAGTCATCGATTCCCACCATCGCTCCCCGATAGCCACCTCGCTTGCGGCTGGACACCAAGGGGCAGTCTCGCTCAAAGGGCGCGTGCCGGGCCTCCCTCCGGGTACCAAACCATGCCCGAGGGTCATGACCTGATCGGTTACCAGATCACGGCATCGAAGGCTGGGAATAGGTACACACCCTACGCCGCCACGCGGCAGAAATAGAATATAAGCCATTAGATTAGCATGAATTTGTTCCTTCTATGAAGTAGCAAGATTGATGTCAGCGAATGGCCATGTGGTAACGTCAAATGCGATCAGGAACACCGGATCGACTCCGCGGCGTGGGAGCAAGAGCACGAGCGAGAAGGTCAGGCTCAATGGTAACGTCGCGCGGCGCAAGGGTGTCGGGCAGGAGTTCTTCTGGTGGGATACCGAGCTCTCGGGGTTCGGATTGCGGGTCTTTGCCACCGGCGCGAAGTGCTGGTTCGTCCAATTCCGCCTGCGCGGTAAGCAGGAGCTGGTGACCTTTGGCCGCCCTCCGGAAACGCGCGCGGAGAAGGCGAGAGCTTTGGCGCGGGCACAGCTCGCGAGGGCTGCGCTCGGCGGGTTGCCGGTCGAGCCAAAGGTCAAGTGTGAGGGCATCGGGGTCACGCTGTTTCGCGACTACGCGCCGCGCTTCTGGGATGACCATGCCCGGCATTGGAGGCCATCGACACGCAGAGAAAATCGGCGCTTGATCTTCGAGGCACTCGTCGGTGCCTTCGGTCGCCAGAGCGTCGATGCCATCCGCAAGTCAGATGCTCTGCGTTGGCGTGACAGCTGGCCCGGGTGCCCAGACGCCTTCAACCTCTGTCGGTGATGATGGGCTACCCCATGTGATTGGTTGGCGGTGTTGCCGGGGCCAGTCTATCCCCTAGTCATTGCTAAGCAGGTTCACCACCTCAGCAGACGCGGGCCGCAAATCGCTCCGATCACCGTCGCCAGTATGATCCCGATCAGATACCACGTGGCTACAAATGCCATTCCGGTCTCCGGACAGTGAAGCGCATAAAGCGTCGCCGAGATGCCGCCCGATGCAAGTCCGATGACACCGCCCGTCAGCTTGAGCTTGGTTGGCGCAGAGCGCCGTCCGGCCATGATCAGTGCAATGGAAGGAGCGATGGAAAGGGCAACGATCGCGAATGGACATGCGAAGGCCGTCTTGCCCAGCCACAACGCCGTCAGTTCGGTGTCAGGCACTGCTGCGGCTTCCCTTAAGGCCGCAGCGACAATGAATGCGACCGGGATGGCAGTGAGCCAGAGCAGGCGTGGCGCAGGGCGCTCGGGCCTGAACAGAGACAGCAGCCCAGCCAGCCCGGCAACCGCAAACCCGGCCCCAAAGCCAAGCTTTACCCAGAAGCCCGAGGTCGCGCTCGCAGCAGCGATGTCAGGCCGGAGGCCCCACGCGAGGACGAGGACAAGAGTGATCGCTGCCCCGAGTAGCGCCGAGTTCGCTACTCTGCGCTGCAGCATAAGCGGCGGCGTACGCCGGTGTTGCTCGACCAAGCGGTCAACCAGGATGTCGACGTCCGTCACTTGCGCAGTATCCGCTTGGCGAGTGCCTTCAATCCGCGATGCACCGAGATTTTGACATCGGACGGGGACAGCCCCTCGCGTGCGGCGGTCTCCGCGACGCTGAGTTGTTCGATTTTGATCGCACGCACAGCGGCTGCTTGCTTGTCCGGAAGTTTCGCGAGTTGCGCGTCGATATCTAGCCGGGCCGTGATCGCTTCGCTGAAATCACGCTCGTCGGCAAGCTCACCGATGTCATCGAGCCCGATATGCCTCCGAGTCCGGCGGAACTGATCGATCATCTTGTAACGCGCAATCGCATAGACCCAGGGAGCGAAGGGCTTTCCAGAATCATACGTGTCGCCGCGTTCGTGCACCGCAATGAGCGTCATCTGCACCAGATCGTCAATTTCGGCATCGTTTACACCCTTCCTCGCAAAATAGCGGCGCAGCACCGGCAGCAATGCGATGAGCAACTCGCGGTGCGCACGCGCATCACCCGCCAGGCTCGCCTGCATCAGCGATTGCAGCGCTGCTTCGTCCGATGCCACTCGAAGTGTCCTTCGTATCAGGTTGCACTTTGGTTACGCATGCGACGTGTAACCGCGCGCTGCGCGCCTGCGAAGCAGTAGGCAGATCAACGGCTTTTGAACAGATCGGAGCGCGCGCGAAATGATTCCGGCGGCCAGGACGACCTTTTGCTTCGGTGCCCGGCACGGCGCCGCGCGTGCAATTCCGGTCGAGGTCCGGCTCGGCGATCGTCATGCATTTGCTCTCGCGCTGCTGGTGCCGCTGCTCGGCTGCGGCGAGGAAGCGGCAGCTCTCGCCTTCGATGGTCTTGCCGCAAGTGAAGGTGATCCGGCGGCGGGCGCGGCGCTCAGAGCGATTGCCGAGGAGGAGCGCGTCCACGACCGCCTGCTTCACGGCCTTGCGGAAAGCCTTCCGCCCGTCGCGGAGACGGCATTGCGCCGACAAGCGCGCCGCTTTCATATTGATCTGGGACGCGGTTCGACGCTGGCGCATCTCGCGCGGATTGCCGCAATCGACGCCGGCGTCTGCATGATCCTGAGCCGGTTGCTGCGACCAGCTTCGCCAGTCGCCGGTGATCGGGCCGTGGCGGACATGCTCGCACGCATCCGGTTGGACGAGACCCGGCATGTCCGGCTCAGCCGGTCGCTCGTGCTCGCGCGCGCCGATGGTCGCGGGTTTGAGGATGTTGCCAAAGCGGCGCGTGAGGCGCTTGCGAATGTCATCATGCTCGCTGCCGATGCGTTCGAGGATCTGGAGGTCGATCCGGTGCGGCTTTGGGCCGACCTTGGGTCGCTCCCGCACGGTCTGCTGCGCCGATGAGCGCGCCGCCTTGGCTTTCAAAGGGCCAGATCGGGGTGCTCGGCAGCGGCCAGGCACTACCGGGAACCGCAGTTGCCACCAATGATCTGATTGCCATGATGCAGCAGCGGTTCGGCTTTTCCCGGACCCGAGAGGCGGCGGCAATCGCGCGGCGGCTCGGGATTGAAAGCCGCCATCTGTGCCGTGATTTCGCTGCCCGGGACGAGGCACCTCGCAGCGGCGCTTCCAATTCGGAGCTTGCGGCACAGGCAGTGCGCGCGGCGCTTGCAGAGGCCGGGCTGCGGCCGCATGATCTTGCATATCTGATCGGCCACACCACGACGCCCGATCAGCCCTTGCCGGCGAATGTCGCAATGGTGGCTGATCGGCTCGGCTATGACGGACCACACGTCGAGCTGCGACAGGCCTGCACGGGTTTTGCCAATGCGCTGATGATCGCTTTCGGGCTGATTGCCTCGGGCTCCGGGCCGGTCGCGATCGTCGGTTCCGAAACTGGCTCGCTGTTCTTCGATCCGGCAACGCTCGATGCCGAAGCGGACCAGATCGTCAACATGGTGCAGATGGGCGATGGCGCAGGTGCGGTGATTGTGGGCGAGCTCCAAGCAGGTCGACCCTCCATCGAAGCGGCGTGGTTCGGCGCGCTTGGCAGCGGGCGCGCGCCTGGGATTTCACGCCAGCACCGCAGGAACCGCTTCGATCATGACTTTGCGGCCATCCGCGCCGAAGGGCACCGGTTGTTCGACGCCGGGTGCGATGCTGCAGCAGCGCAGGGATTTCCGATAGAGGCCGTGCGCCATGTCGTTCCGCATCAGGTCAGCGGGCGGATCGGCATGCTTGCTGCCGCGCATTTCGCGCTGCCGCATGAGCGGGTGTTCGTGCAGGCGGACCGGATCGGCAACACCGGGTCGGCCGCGATCTGGATTGCGCTAGACACACTCAGGGCCAGAGCCGCACCGGGCGAGGACATCGTCGTTCTCGGCGCAGAAGCGAGCAAGCACATGTACGGCGGCTTCGCCTACAGCCAATGCCATGACTAAGCCGCTGGTTGACGTCAGCGGTCTCGCGAAGGCTTTCAGTGGCCGCGAAGTCGTGCGCGATGTGACGATCCGCGTCGGTGCAGGCGATCTGCTGGGCCTTGTTGGCGCGAACGGCGGCGGCAAGACGACGACGTTGCGGATGCTGGCAGGGCTGGTCCGGCCCGATGCAGGAACCGGCACCGTATTGGGCGCTGCGATCCGGTCGGGCCGGGCCGATCAGCGGCGGATCGGCTACATGAGCCAGCGGCTGGCGCTCTATCCAGAGCTCACTGTCCTTGAAAACCTGCGCTTTCACGCGCGAGTGCATGGTCTGGCCGGCGGTGTGGTGGGCGATGCGCTCGCGCGCTACCGGCTCGAAGCGGTGGCGGCGCAGCGCTTCGGCATTCTGTCGGGCGGCTGGGCCAGGCGGGTTCAGTTCGCAACCAGTGTCCTGCACGCCCCTCCGCTCCTGCTGCTCGACGAACCGACTGCGGGGCTCGATGTCGTGACACGGTCGGCAATATGGGGCTGGATCACGCAGTTCGCGGCTGAAGGAAGCGCCGTGGTGGTCAGTACGCACGACCTCACCGAAGCCGAGCAGCTTCCGAAGATCATGCTCTACCGCGATGGGCAGGCAGGTGCCCAGACGACGCCTGCGGCAGTCATCGGCATGGCAGGATCGCACTCGCTCGAAGCCGCCGTGCTCGCGCAGGCGCGGCCATGAGCGCGGGCATGAACTCTGCGCGCCGCATCGCCGCTGTGGCTGCGGTCGAATGGGCGCGGCTGCTGCGCACGCGCATCGCACTGACGCTGCTGCTGGTCGTGCCGCTGCTCCAGATCGTGCTGTTTGGCACCGCGATCCGGCCCGATGCCGCGGTTGCGGTGGCCATCGCCGCGCCAAGCGCCAGCGATGCCGAAACCGTGGCGAAGGAGCTGCGCAAACAGCGCAACATTGCGATTGTCGCCATGGGCAAACCCGGGGCGGCTGAGGCGCTGGTGAAGCGCGGCGGGGCCGTTATCGGCGTGGAGGTGCCCGAGGCCCGTTCCTTCGCCAATCCGCTCGCCAAGGGCGGTCCGTTGCGCATCGTGGTCGATGAGAGCAACGCGGCGCTGGCATCGGCAGCGACAGCAAGGATCGAGGCGGCTTACTGGCACACCCTTGCCGAGCGCGGCGACGTTGCAGGGCCGGGGCTGACGACCGTGCGGCTCTACAATCCCGAATCGCGTGCTGACTGGAGCTTTCTTCCGGGCCTGATCGGGGTCACGGTGATGATCGCGATGATCATGCTTGGATCGCTGAGCCTTGCGCGCGAGCGTGAAGGCGGCACCTGGGAGGCATTGATGATCCTGCCGGTCGGGCGCGGCGAAGTGCTGCTGGGCAAGTTGCTGCCCTATGTCGTGATCGGCAGCATACAGGGCCTCGCCGTGATGGCGGTGGGGATCTGGCTGTTCGATTTGCCGGTGCGCGGCAATGCCGCCGCGCTCGCCGCGATCCTGCCGCTGTTTGCGGCGGCACACCTCGTGCTGGGCTATGCCATTGCCGCGCGTGCGCGGACCCAGTTGGCCGCGTTGCAGGGCGCTGTGGCGTTCTACCTGCCCGCGATGCTGCTTTCGGGGTTCCTCTATCCCTTCGCCACGCTGCCGGGTTGGGCGCAGGCCATCGGGAATGTCTTTCCGCTGACTCACTTCATCCGGGCTGCGACGGGCGTCATGTTGCGCGGCGAAGGTTGGGCGGAGGTCTTGATCCATGCGCTGCCGATTGCCGCGTTCACTGTGGTCGGGACGGTCGTTGCCACCGGTTTTCAGGCGCGTGCGATCGATTGATGTAACCGGCGCGGCAACTGTTGCGAACCGGGTAGACACAGATCAGGAGATCCCATTCCATGTTCCGCCCACTCATGGCTTTCGCAATGACGGCCGCCGTGGCCTTCGCTTTCGCAGCGCCCGCAGCGGCCGCCGAACGGCAACCCTACACGCCTGCCGCGCTTGCAGCAGCGCAGGCCAAGGGGCGCCCGGTCCTTGTCGATGTCAAGGCATGGTGGTGCCCGGTCTGCGCCTCGCAATCGCGCACGATCAAGGCGGCGACGGCTGCGCCGCAGT
>JBJXEK010000083.1:0-12963 GCA_046155055.1 Novosphingobium sp.
CCGGCGTCGGCCTTGCCGATCGCGGTACTTTCGTGGTTGATCCGGACGGCGTGATCCAGTTGATCGAAATCACCCCCGAGGGCGTGGGCCGCAACGCGGCGGAGCTCGTCCGCAAGATCAAGGCCGCTAAGTACTGGCGCGAGCACCCCGGCCAGGTCTGCCCGGCTAAGTGGGAAGAAGGCGGCGAAACCCTTGCGCCGTCGATCGACCTGGTTGGCAAGATCTGAGTTCAGAATACCCATCCGGGGCCGGGCATTCCTGCCGGCTCCGGACCGCCGGGCGGCGGTCCTCCCCCCTTTCATCCGCCGCCCGGCCCCTTTTAGCGTTCCCATACGCGAATCGCGCGCCAGCCCTTGTCGGCAAGTGCGAACCCATCCCCGCATCCCCCCTTCAGGAGTCGGCCCATGCCGTTGCTCGATGCCACCACCACTGCCCAGCTCAAGGCCTACCTCGGCAACTTGCGCCACCCGCTCGAGCTGATCGCCAGCCTCGACAGCAGCGCTAAAAGCGCCGACACGCGCAGCCTGGTCGAGGAAATCGCCGTGCTTTCTGATAAGGTGTCCGCACGCTTTGACGGCACCGATGCGCGCACACCGAGCTTTGCGATTGCTGCTCTCGGCAAGGCCCCGCGTGTGACCTTTGCCGGGCTGCCGCTGGGGCACGAGTTCACCTCTCTGATCCTCGCGCTGCTGCATGTCGGCGGGCACCCGCCCAAGGAAGACGCCGAGCTGCTCGATGCCGCGCGCGCACTCGGCGGTCCGCTGCATTTCGAGACGTTCTTCTCGCTCACTTGCCAGAACTGCCCCGATGTCGTGCAGGCGCTCAACATCCTCGCGGCGCTCAATCCTGCGGTCAGCCATGTCGCGATCGACGGCGCGTTGTTTCAGGACGAGGTCGAGCGGCGCAAGATCATGGCGGTGCCGCAGATCTTCCTCAATGGCGAACCGTTCGGGCAGGGCCGCATGGACCTTGCCGAAATCGTCGCCAAGCTCGACAGCGGTGCGGTCCAACGCGCGTCCGAGAAAATTGCGGCGAAGGAGCCGTTTGACGTGCTGATCGTCGGCGGCGGCCCAGCCGGCGCGGCAGCGGCGATTTATGCCGCGCGCAAGGGCATCCGCACCGGGGTTGTCGCAGAGCGCTTCGGCGGGCAGCTGCTCGATACAATGGGCATCGAGAATTTTGCCTCGGTCCAGCACACCGAAGGTCCGCGTCTGGTCGCGCAGCTCGAGAACCACGTGAAGGACTACGATGTCGACGTCATGAACCTCCAGAAGGCGGTCGGGCTGAAAGCGGCGAACGGTGATGGTCTCGCCACCATCGAGCTCGAAAGCGGCGCCAGTCTGCGCGCGAAAACGGTGATTCTCTCGACCGGCGCGCGCTGGCGGCAGATCGGCGTGCCGGGCGAGGACGCGTACCGCAACAAGGGCGTCGCCTATTGTCCGCACTGCGACGGGCCGCTCTACAAGGGCAAGCGCACCGCCGTGATCGGCGGCGGCAACTCGGGCGTCGAGGCCGCGATCGATCTCGCCGGGATTGTCGCGCATGTCACGTTGATCGAGTTCGACAGCGAACTGCGCGCCGATGCGGTGCTCCAGAAGAAGCTGCGCAGTCTTCCCAACGTTACGGTTATAACCTCGGCGCTGACCACCGAAGTGCTTGGAAACGGCGAGAAGGTCACCGGCCTGATCTATCGCGACCGGACCACCGATGAAGTCCACACTGTTGAACTGGAAGGCATCTTCGTCCAGATCGGACTCGTTCCCAACACCGAATGGCTGCACGGTGCGGTGGCGATGACCAATCGCGGCGAAATTGAGATCGATCCCCATCTCGCCACCAATGTGCCCGGCGTGTTCGCCGCAGGTGATGTTACCACGGTGCCGTTCAAGCAGATCGTGATCGCGATGGGCGAAGGTTCGAAGGCTGCGCTTTCAGCATTTGACTATCTGATCCGGCACTAACAAGGCGCGGCGTAACCCGGACCGGCGGCCCCCGGGTTACGCTTGCGCTGCACTGCGACAAAAGCTTTTGCTTCAGCGCAGCGCTGCCCTTAAGCATAAAGCTCATCGGCTCGCCTCGGGTGGTCAGGGCTGGCTTTTGAACCGCTGAGGACGGCCCGCGCGTGCCGACGGAAACCATAACCCGGCCAGTCGTAAGCCCGGGGCTCGATCTAGATGGAATCGACGCGGTGCTCGGGCTCCATTTCGGCACGGCCAACGCGCTGTTTCTTTCGCGCATCGAACGCCAGCTCGAACCCTTCAAGGTGACTCCAAAGCAAGTCGCGATCCTCTGGCTGGTCAACGCCAATCCGGGGGTCAAGCAGTCCGACCTGTCGCGTTTCTTCAAGATCGAGCGGCCCACTGTCCACCAATTCGTGCGGCAATTGGCGCTGAACGGCCACCTGGTGTCCGAACCCTCCAAGCTTGATCGCCGTGCTGGCGGACTGTGGATAACCGAAACCGGATCGGCAACACTCACCGCTGCGCGAGAGATCATCCTGACCGACGAAAGCGAACTGCTTGCGCCGCTGACACCGCATGAACGCAGCGAACTATATCGGCTCGTCATCAAGCTTTATCTTTCGGCGCCCGGCCGGGACTGAATTTACAAGTGGGGTTACAGCTCATTAAGCTGCGATACAGGGGCTCGGTGCCATATCGCAGGGGCTCAGTTTTGGAGATTACGATGAAGGTTATCGGGGTGCGTCTTGGTGTAGTTGGATTGGGCATGGCAGCCGTCGCGGCACTGACGGCGGCTGGTGCCGCGCAAGCAGCCGGTGCGGCTGGCGATGCGGGCCGCGGCAAGACGGTGTTTGCGCGCTGCGCGGCCTGTCATGATCTCAACACCGGCGCGATCCGGATGGGCCCCTCGCTCAAGGGCGTCGTGGGCCGCAAGTCCGGCACCTTTGCCAATTTCACCTACTCCGCTGGGATGAAGAGCAAGGGCGTGACGTGGAACCCTGAGACGCTCGATGCCTTCCTCACCGGCCCGATGAAGTATGTCCCGGGCACGCGGATGGCATTTCCGGGCCTGTCGAATCCGCAGGAGCGGGCCGACGTGATCGCCTATCTCAAGCAGGCAGCGCGCTGATCGCCTGAACCGCTGATGGCCACCTTGCCCGCCAGGCGCGGGGCAAGGGGCCAGGGACAGGACCAAGCGGTGTTGCCGGGGTCCGAATTTTTCCCATTCCTGCTTGAACGTTCACACACTTTGGCGACTTGTCCACGGCGTCCATACGTATTCGGATGATCGCCGGGTAGACTTTCGCGCTCCGCTTGGCACAAGACCTCTGGGAAGTCGGCACGTGACCGGCACAAGGAGAGCATTTGTCATGGCTATGGCCCCGTCCGCCTCTGCGAGCACCGATGCAAATGGCGACGGCCGTATCGACGCGCCGGAACTGCGCGTTTTTGTCATGGCGCTGTTCTTTCTGTTTGGGGGCATCACATCGCTCAACGATGTGATCATTCCCAAGCTCAAGGACCTCTTCACGCTGAACTACACCCAGGCCATGCTGGTCCAGTTCGCGTTTTTCATGGCCTATTTCGTGATCGGCATTCCCGGCGCCGCGCTGGTCAAGCGCATCGGCTACATGCGCGGCGCGGTAGCCGGGCTGCTGACGATGATGACGGGCTGCCTGTTGTTCATTCCTGCCTCGCAGAGCGCGGCCTATCCGCTGTTCCTGTTTGCGCTGTTCATTCTCGCCAGCGGTGTGGTCATCGTGCAGGTCGTCTCCAACCCGCTCATCTCGCTGCTCGGACCCGCCCGGACCGCGAGCAGCCGCTTGACGTTTGCGCAAGCGTTCAATTCGCTCGGCACAGTGCTGTTTCCCCTGATCGGCGCAAGCGTGATCCTGGGCAAGATCAAAGACATCAAGGTCGATGCGCTGGTCGGACCGGCGCTCGATGCCTACCGCGTCACAGAGAGCCGCCTCGTGGTCAACACCTATATCGGCCTGGCCGTCTCGCTCGCGCTGGTGGCCGGGGTGGTCTGGATGAACCGGAATCGGCTGAAGGGCGAGCGCCACGAGGTCAGTTCGCTGGCGGCAAGCCTTGCCTTGCTGGGCCGCGCGCGCTTCGCCTTCGGCGCGGCGTGCATCTTCCTGTATGTCGGTGCAGAGGTCTCCATCGGGTCGGTGATCGTCAACTATCTCTCGCAGCCGAGCGTCATGGGGCTTACCCACGAGGCGGCGGGCGGCGAGATATGGAAGTACTGGTTCGGTGCCATGGTCGGCCGGTTCATCGGCTCGGCCGTCCTGCGCGTGCTAAATCCGGGCATGACGCTTGCCGCCTGCGCAACCGGGGCCATCCTGCTGCTCGCAGTCTCGACTCACACCACCGGCATGGTTGCCGCCTACAGCCTGCTCGCGATCGGGCTCATGAACGCGATCATGTTCCCCACGATCTTCACGCTGGCCTGCGAAGGTCTGGGCGAGCGCGCGGCGGACGGTTCGGGGATCATCAACGTCGCGATCTTCGGCGGGGCGGTTGTCCCGCTCGCGACCGGGGCCATCGCCGACCTGACCGGCAGCCTTACCACCGCACTGGTGCTTCCCGCGCTGTGTTATGCCGTCATTGTATCCTTCGGTGTCTATGCGCGGCGGCCGGGGGCCGCACTTGCCGCCGCTCTCTGATATTTCTACTGCCTATTTCTACTGGCGGCGTTGACATTCGCCACCGGCTGCCCAAATCAGGGGCATGCTTTCGCAGAAGACGCGCTACACGATCCGCGCCCTCCAGCACCTCACCGATACGTTCGGACAGGGCCCAGTGCGTCTGGACGCCATCGCGGAAGCGCAGAACATCCCCCGCAAGTTCCTGACCGTGATCCTCTCCGAAATGGCGCGCGAGGGGATCGTTGCCTCGCATCGCGGGCGCGAAGGGGGCTATGAACTGGCGCTGCCGCCCGTCGATATCCGCTACGGCGATATCATCCGCCTCACGCGCGGCAGCTTGGCGCTGACCCCTTGTGCCAGCCGCAATGCGCATGAAACCTGCAACAATTGCCTGCCCGAGGCCGAGTGCCGCCTGCGCGGGCTGATGCTGCAACTGCGCGATGAAATGGCCTCGATGCTCGACCGGATCACGCTGGCGGACCAGATTTCGCTCGAGCCTCCGTTTGAAGAGCCTGAGGCTGCGGAAGTCGCGGTAGTCCAGTAGATTAAGTCACTGACACAGCGCGCTTATGTCGATCACGAAACGCTGCTGATGCTGCACACGGGCAAAATCAGTGAACTTCACTTGGCGTTCAGGGGGCTGCTGGCTATAGCACCGGCATGATCGACAAAGCCTCTGGTCGCAGCCCGCTGCGCATCGCCCTTCTTGCTGCTGTTGCCCTCGCGCTTGGCTCCACCGCCGGCTGTGCGGGCTCGAAGGCCAAGAAGGACGTCGCCTACGTCGCGCGCGACGTCGATACGCTCTATGCCGCCGCCAAGGACCGGCTCGACAGGGGCGATGCCAAGCAGGCGGCCGCGCTGTTCGACGAGGTTGAGCGCCAGCACCCCTATTCGCCCTGGGCCCGCCGCGCACAGCTGATGAGCGCGTTCAGCTATTACGCCGCGCGCGATTATGCGAAGTCGGTCCAGTCGGCGCAGCGCTTCCTCTCGATCCACCCTGGGAATAAAGACGCTCCATACGCCTACTACCTCGTCGCGCTGTGCTACTATGAACAGATCAGCGACGTGACGCGCGACCAGAAGATCACCCAGCAGGCGCTGACTGCACTCACCGAGGTATCGCGCCGGTATCCTGCCACAACGTACGCGACCGATGCGCGGCTCAAGCTCGATCTGGTCAACGATCACCTTGCAGGCAAGGAGATGGAGATCGGGCGATTCTACCAGCGCAGCGGCAAGTGGCTGGCCGGCACGCTCCGCTTCCGGACCGTGGTGGAAAAGTACCAGCAGACCAGCCACACGCCCGAGGCGCTCTATCGTCTGGTCGAGAGTTACCTAACGCTTGGCCTGCCCGAGCAGGCACAGAAAGCGGCCGCCGTGCTCGGCAACAACTATCCCGGCAACGAATGGTACGAGCGGGCATTCAAGCTTATGAACAACAAGGCCCCCGGCACCAATGCCAGCTAAGCAGCGCTAGAGCAGAGTCCGATCCGATTGCATCGGCTCGGCTGGTCTAGGAGTCTCTTTGGCCGCGTTTTCGCCAGTCAGCAGGTGATTCCACCTGCTGCGAAAACGCTCTAGCTGAGCTTACGCGGCCTCGCGCATCCTGCGTGACTGGGCCGCGTTACTGAGCGCCGTGATGAACTGGTCCGTGGCGCTGTCCCAGCTGTAGCTGCCGCCGTGGGCCGCTGCTGCCTCGCGACTGCAATCCAGCGCGCGCGTGATGGCGATCGAGAGATCGTCTTCAAGCGCTCCGACCGGCTCGGGCAGATTGCCCACTGGCCCGAGGCCACCTGCGCCGACCACGTCGATCGGGCCCGGTACTGGATAGGCAGCAACCGGCACTCCGCAGGCCATCGCCTCGATCATCACCAACCCGAACGTGTCGGTCTTGCTCGGGAACACGAAGACATCAGCCGAGCAATAGGCTTGCGCGAGGATCGAGCCCGATAGCGCCCCGAGGAAGCGCACATTCGGATAGCGCGCGCGCAGCTGTGCGAGATCGGGGCCATTGCCCACGACCACCTTGGTGCCCGGGACGTCCGCGTCGAGGAAGTCTCCAAGGTTCTTCTCTACCGCCACGCGGCCGACGTTGAGCATGATCGGGCGCGGCAGATCGGCCAGCGCTTCAAGCGGAGCATGGCCCGGGTGAAAAACTGTGCTGTCGATCCCGCGCGACCACAACGTCGCCTGCGTCATGCCATGGCCGGCAAGCTCGGCGGCCAGCGTCGGTGTCGAGACGAGCACGGCATGGCTGGTCGCGTGGAACCGGCGCATGATCGGCCAGAACCGTGCGGGGCTCAGCCCGGTCCGCACAGCGGCATAATCCGGGAAGCGCGTGTGGAACGCGCTCGTGAAAGGGACGCCGTTGCCACGGCACCAGCTGCGCGCGCTCCAGCCGATCGGGCCTTCGGTGGCGATGTGTACGATATCGGGCGCAAAGGCCTTGAGCGTGCGGCGCGTGCGGAAGCGCGGGAGCATGGCGAGGCGGATTTCGCTGTAGCCCGGCAGGCCGAACGTGAAGAACTGGTTCGGCGTCACCATCACGACTTCATGGCCGCGCGCAACAAGGCGTTCGACCGTGGTCGCCAGAGTGCGCACTACGCCGTTTACCTGAGGGTGCCAGGCGTCGGTGCAAATCGCAATCCTCATGCGTCTTCCTTGGCGCGAGCGGTTTCAGCAGCCTGCGCAGCGCTGGCCTGGGCTTCCTCGAAGCAGATTGCAGCCCAGTCGACGATCGAGATCGCGCCCTGAAAATCCTCTACAAGTGCGGTGCAGCTTTCAACCCAGTCGCCGTCGTTATAGTAGGTTACGTCACCAATCTGGCGGATTTCGGCGCAATGGATGTGGCCGCAGACGACGCCATCCACACCCATGTCGCGCGCGGCATGCGCAACGGCTTCTTCAAAGGCGCACACGAACTGGACAGCGTTTTTCACGCGCTTCTTGAGGTAGGCGGACAGTGACCAATACGGCAACTTGAATTGGCGGCGGATCGCATTGAACCAGCCGTTGGCGCGTAGCAGGACCGAATAGGCCTGATCGCCGAGGAACGCGAGCCAGCGGGCATAGAGCACCACGCCGTCGAACCCGTCACCATGCGTGACAAGCAGGCGGCGGCCGTCGGCGGTGACATGCACTGCCTCGAGCGCCAGTTCGACCCCGCCGAAGCTCATTCCTGCATAAGGGCGGAACATTTCGTCGTGGTTGCCCGCGATCAGCACCACGCGTGTGCCGCGATGCGCCATCTTGAGCAGGCGGCGCACCACCTCGTTGTGCGCGTCGGGCCAGTACCACCCGCGCGAGAGGCGCCAGCCATCGAGGATGTCACCGACGAGGTAGAGTGTTTCGCACTCGATCGAGGCGAGGAAATCGAGCAGCATTTCGGCGTTGCAACCGCGTGTGCCGAGGTGGATGTCGGAAATCCACACGGTGCGGACCTTGCGCTTGGGCCGGAAGCTGCGCGGTTCGGGAAGATCAAGCCATGCGGGTGCGGAGGTGGCCAATTCGGTAGCTGAGGGAAGCGATCCCCATGGTTTAGCTCGGCGAGTCATCCCGAAGCCCTCTTGTCAGTTTGGTTCCTGAACCGAATCCCTGTCACAATCGCGTTTCGTTCCTGTGGCACTCTGTCATGCCGTTGTCACAAAACAACGAAAATGCCCGAGTTACCCACAGATTTGGCAACAGCACAGCAATTGCGCGAGAGCAGGGTGACGCGGCGACACCAAGGCGATAAAGCTCAGAGTCCATGCTGACCGGGCTTTCCATCCGCAATATCGTGTTGATCGAAGCGCTCGATCTGGCCTTTGCCGGTGGACTCGGTGTCCTCACCGGCGAAACCGGAGCGGGCAAGTCGATCCTGCTGGATTCGCTTGGGCTCGTTCTGGGCGACCGGGCCGACGCTGGACTGATCCGCGCCGGGGCCGATCAGGCGAGCGTGACCGCGACCTTCGAATTCGACCGCCTCCCGGCCGATCTGCGAACGGTACTCGCCGAGGCCGAGATCGAGGTGGAGCCGGGCGAGCCGCTGATCATCCGCCGCCGGCTCAAGGCTGATGGCAACGGTGCGGCCGGCTCGCGTGCCTTTGTCAACGATCAGCCAGTGGGTGTTGCGCTGCTGCGCGATCTGGCCCGCGGATTGGTCGAACTCCATGGACAGCATGACGACCGCGGCCTCGTCAACGCGCGTGGTCACCGCGCCTTGCTTGATCGCTATGCCCGGGCCGACGTTGCCGATGTCGCGGCGGCGTGGGACAAGTGGCGAGCGGCAGAAGCTGCGCTGGCCGAAGCGCGTGCCCGGCTTTTGGCAGCCTCTGCCGAGCAGGATCTCCTCGTGGCGCATCTTGCCGAGCTTACCGCGCTCGCGCCGCTGGTAGGCGAAGAGGCCGAACTGGCAGAGCAACGCGCAGCGATGCAGAAGGGCGAGCGCCTCTCGGGCGATCTCGCCGAACTGCAGCACCTTTGGGCGGGCTCCGATTCCGCGCTTGCGTCCTTGCGCGGTGCCTCGCGCCGGCTCGACCGAATCGCGCACGAGCACCCCTTGCTGGCTGAGGCGCTGGAGGCGCTCGACCGCGCGGTGATCGAGGCAAGCGAGGCCGAGGACAAGCTCGCCAGCGCCGCCGAGGCGTTGTCGCATGATCCCATGACGCTCGACCGGATCGAAACCCGGCTGTTCGATCTGCGCGCTGCAGGGCGCAAACATGGCTGCGCGGTCGACGATCTGCCGCAGCGCATGCTGGCGATGCGCGCGGCGCTGGGCGCGATCGAGGGCGGCGAAGCTGCGATGGCAGGCCTTGCGCGGGCGGCGCATGATGCCGGGCTTGATTACCGTGCCAAGGCAGAAGGGCTTTCCGTAGCCCGAGCCGAAGCCGCCAAGCGGCTCGATGCAGCGGTCGCGGCCGAGCTTGCGCCTTTGAAGCTCGATGCCGCGCGCTTTAGGACTGCGGTTGTCCGCCTGCCCGAGGAGCGCTGGGGTCCGCAGGGCGTGGATGTGGCGGAATTCCTGATCTCGACCAACCCCGGGGCGGACTTCGCCCCGCTCACCAAGATCGCCTCGGGGGGTGAACTTTCACGCTTCATCCTCGCGCTCAAGGTCGCGCTGGCCGAGCAGGGCGGGGCTGCAACGGTGATCTTCGACGAGATCGACCGAGGCGTCGGCGGCGCGGTGGCGAGCGCCATTGGCGAACGGCTCGCGCGCCTGGCGCAGGGGGGGCAATTGCTCGCGGTCACGCACAGCCCGCAAGTTGCTGCGCGCGGGACCACGCACTACCTGATCGCCAAGGCCAGTGCCAACGAGCAGGGGGGCACCGTGACGCGAACGTCGGTCGCGCTGCTCGATAGCAAGGGGCGGCAGGAGGAAATCGCGCGCATGCTCTCGGGCGCGGAGATAACACCTGAAGCGCGGGCGCAGGCTGAGCGGCTGCTGGAGCAGGCATGAGCCCGCATTCGTCCGATCTGGCGTTTGATTTAGCGCTCGACCACCCGGTGTGGCACGCGCTGCAAGGCCGTCAGGCCAGCCTAGCCACCATGACCGGTGCGGCCTGCCGGATCGACCCGGCTTATGGCCCGTTCGCAGCCGCTGCTCCAGGGTATGAAGCAGACCTTGCCGCCCTGCTCACCAGCGCCGAAGATCAGATCTGGATGGTCGAGACCCGGCCGCTGCCACCCGTGCCCGGCACGCAGGTGCTTGCGGTTGTGCCGCTGATCCAGATGGTCGCTGACGGACCGCAGGCAGCGGCTTCCGAGGATCCCGACATCGTGCTGCTGGATGAAGCCGATGCGGCGGACATGGCAGCGCTTGTCGGCGCAACCGAACCGGGCCCCTGGCGCGCCCTCTCGCACCGGTATGGCCGGTATTACGGCATCCGCCGCGCAGGTTTGCTGGCCGCCATGGCCGGCGAGCGTATGCGGCCCGTGCCCGAATTCGGCGAGGTCAGCGGGGTCTGCACCGCTCACGCGTTCCGCGGACAAGGCATGGCCGCGCGGCTGATCCGGCAGGTCATGGCCGGGCTGATTGCTGATGGCGAAACCCCGTTCCTGCACAGCTTGCCCGACAACCACCATGCGATCCGGCTTTACGAATCACTCGGCTTCCGCACACGCCGCGCCATGGTGGTCACGGCGTTGGGAAGGGCCGAAGCGTGAGTGAGGCAGAGGGTATGGGCGAAGCCGATGCCGCGAACGAGATGATGCGCCTCGCGCGGCAGATCGCGCATCATGACCGGCTGTATCACGCCGACGACGCGCCGGAGATAACCGATCCGGAGTACGACGCGCTCGTGCGCCGTAACGCCGAGCTGGAAGCCGCGTTTCCGCACCTGATCCGGCCCGACAGCCCGAGCCGCAAGGTGGGCCATGAGATCGCCGCATCGCCGCTCGCCAAAGTGGCGCACGAGGTGCGGATGATGAGCCTCGACAACGCGTTTTCGGACGAGGAGGTCGCGGAATTTATAGCGCGGGTGCGGCGCTTCCTTGCGCTTGCACCGGACGCTGAGGTCGTAATGACGGCCGAGGACAAGATCGACGGGCTGTCCTGCTCGCTGCGCTATGAGAATGGCCGTCTTATGCGCGCCGCCACGCGCGGTGACGGGCAGGTGGGCGAGGATGTAACAGCAAATGTCGCGCACATTGCCGATATCCCGCAAGCCCTTGCCAGCGAGGCCCCTGCCGTATTCGAGATCCGGGGCGAGGTCTATATGGCCAAGGCCGATTTTGCCGCGCTCAATGCGGCGCAGGAAGATGCGGGCGACAAGCTCTTCGCCAATCCGCGCAATGCCGCTGCCGGATCACTGCGCCAGAAGGACGCTGCTGTGACGGCAAGGCGGACCTTGCGCTTTCTTGCGCATGGCTGGGGCGCGGCGAGCGCGGTTCCGGGAGCCACGCAGTTCGAGGTGATGCAACAGATCGCCGCTTGGGGCGTGCCGGTCTCGCCGCTGCTGGTGCGGTGCGCTTCGGTCGGGGCGATGGTGGCGCACTTCCGCGCAATCGGCGCGCAGCGGCCCGGGCTACCCTATGATATCGACGGCGTAGTGTACAAGGTCGACCGGCTCGATTGGCAGGACCGGCTTGGCTTTGTCGCCAAGGCGCCGCGCTGGGGTCTGGCGCGCAAGTTCCCCGCCGAGCGCGCTGAAACGGTGATCGAGGGCATCGATGTGCAAGTGGGACGCACCGGCAAGCTGACCCCGGTGGGCCGTCTCCGGCCGGTGCTGGTGGGCGGCGTCACCGTGACCAACGTGACGCTCCACAACCGCGACGAGATCGCGCGGCTCGGCCTCAGGATTGGCGACCGGATCGTGCTCCAGCGCGCGGGCGACGTTATCCCCCAAGTGGTCGACAACCTGACGCGCGAGGAGCCGCGCGAGGCCTATCTGTTCCCCGTTCACTGCCCCGAATGCCGGTCCGAAGCCGTAGCCGAGGAAGGCGAGGTTGACGTGCGCTGCACCGGCGGTCTGATCTGCCCGGCGCAGCGGACCGAGCGGCTGCGGCATTTCGTCAGCCGCGGCGCGCTTGATATCGAGGGGCTGGGCGAGAAGACCATCGCTGAATTCTTCGGCGAAGGTTGGCTCGAAGGCCCCGCCGACATTTTCCGCCTCCACCACCGCCGTGCCGCGATCGTCGGGCGCGAGGGGTGGAAGGACAAGTCTGTGGATAACCTGTTGACAGCTATCGAAAGCAAGCGCGCGCCAGACGCGGCACGGCTGCTGTTCGGGCTCGGTATCCGCCATGTCGGCGTGGTGACCGCGCGCGATCTGTTGAAGCGGTTCGAGACACTGCCAGCCCTGCGCGAAGTGGCCGAACGCGCCAAAACCGAGGATGCGGACGCAGCCGCTGAACTGCTCGGCATCGATGGTGTTGGCCCCGTGGTAGTTGAGGCGCTGGGCGACTTCTTTCATGAACCGCACAACATTGCGGTGTGGGATGATTTGCTCGGCGAAGTCACCCCGCCACCCTATATCGTCGAAACCAAGGAGAGTGTGGTTGCGGGCAAGACGGTCGTGTTTACCGGCAAGCTCGAGACGATGAGCCGCGAGGAGGCCAAGGCACAGGCTGAAGCGCTCGGCGCGCGGGCGGCGGGTTCGGTTTCGGCCAAGACTGATCTGGTGGTGGCCGGGCCTGGCGCAGGTTCGAAGCTTAAGCAGGCGGCGGCACTTGGAATAGACGTAATCGACGAGGCGGCCTGGGCCGAAATCGTCAAGGCGGCGGGGTAAGCGAATGACCTTCGAGGATCTGACATACATCGGCGGCGAAACTGGCGCTTTGCTCAAGGCGCGCGGTCAATCAATTGCGGTGGTCGACGGCGCGACCGGCGGGCTGATTTCTGCCGCGCTGCTGGCGATGCCCGGAGCTTC
>JBJXEK010000084.1:0-6450 GCA_046155055.1 Novosphingobium sp.
ATGGTTGCCGCCTCCGATGGCGCGCTCGCCACCCCCGAAACCGGCGCGCAGATGCTCGACAAACTGCCGATGGGCTCCAGCCGCACGATGGAAGGTGAGCGCATGCTGGCCGCGCGCGAGCGCGAGCTCGAGCTGACGATCATGCAGATCGATGGTGTGGAAGCCGTGCGCGTCCACCTCGCCGAGCCGGAAAAGTCAGTGTTCGTGCGCGACAACGCCGCGCCGACAGCTTCGGTCATGGTCAAGCTGACACGCGGGCGGCAACTGGCCGACAGCCAGGTTACCGCGATCGTCAATCTTGTCGCCAGCTCGGTTCCTTCGCTCACTGTCGATGCGGTCAAGGTGATTGACCAGCATGGCCGCCTGCTCTCCTCGGCCAGGCCCGGGGATACCGACCGGCTCGATTTGCAATCGCGCCTTGAAGAAAAGCTGCGCAGCCAGGTTTCCGCGCTGCTCACGCCGATGCTGGGCGAAGGCAATTTCTCCAGCGAGATCCAGGTCGATCTCGATATGGACCAGCTGACCTCCGCGCGCGAAAGCTATGACAAGCAGGGCGTGGTGCGCAGTGAAACCCAGTCCGCCTCGCAAAGCGCGGGTGGCACCGGTGCGACAGGCGTGCCCGGCGTGCTTTCGAACACCCCGCCCCCGCCTACCACCGCGCAGCCCGGCGCGCCCGGTGCGCCTGCAACCCCCGGGGCCACGCCAGCGACTGGTGTAACGCCCGCCCCGGCCCCGTCGCCCGGCAACGGCGAGACAACCTCGGCGCGGACCTACGAACTTGGCCGCGAGGTCGCGGTTACCAACCAGACCCCGGGCAAGATCAAGCGCCTCTCGGTCGCGGTTGCGCTCAGCAGCGCCATCATGGCCAAAGCGAAGCCCGCCGAGATCGACCAGATCAAGCAGCTCGTCGCCGCCGCGGTCGGCGCCGATACCGCGCGCGGCGATCAGGTCGCCGTGGTCGTGCGCACCTTCCGGCCCGAGGCGATTCCCGTGCCGGCCTTCTGGGAGACCCCATGGTTCGCGATGATCGTGCGCAATGTCGTCGCGCTGGTCGCGGTTCTGCTCACGCTGCTGCTGGGCGTGCGTCCTCTGATCAAGGCGCTGAAGCGGGAACCGGCAGCCGCCGCCCGCAGATCTGGCGCAGAGGGCGACGACGCGGCTGACACCGCCGATGGCGAAAGCGATGACGAACGAGAAAGCAATGCCGAAAGCACGGCGCGTCGCCGCCGCAAGAAGGTGCCCGCCATCGAACCGATCATTGATCCCGAGACTGGCGAAATCGACCCCGCCGCGCTCAGCCGACAGGTTGGTATGGCGCAGCGGATTGTGGCCGAACAGCCCGACAGCGCGATCAACGCGCTGCGCCAACTGCTGAACGAGCCAGACGTGGAGCCGGCAGCATGACCGAGCCTGCCGCTATCAGTGGTCCCGAGCGCGCCGCCGTGATGGTCATGCTGCTTGATGACGACCACGCCGCCGCCCTGCTGTCTCAGCTTGACCCCTCCGAACTGCGCCTGCTGGGCGAAAAGATGTGCGAGATCGGGGAGATCGACGCCGATACGATCACCCAGTCGCTCCAGGGGTTTGTCGACAACGCCGCGGCTGTCTCGCTGGGCGCGCATGGCCGGATCGATCAGGTACGCCAGTTGATGACCCACGCTGTCGGCGAGCTGAAGGCGGACAACCTGATGCAACGCATCGCGCCCGATGCCAAAACGCCGGGTTCCAGCCTCGAGCTCGCACGCTGGCTGACCCCGCACGCGCTGGTGCCGCTGGTGCAGGGGGAGCATCCGCAAGCCATTGCCGTGCTGCTTGTCCAGCTCGATCCCGATGTTGCCGCCGCTGTGCTGCATGCCCTGCCCGATGCACTCCAGCCGCAGATCGTCCAGCGCGTCGCCACACTGGGGCCCGTCGCACCTGAGGCGATCGCCATGCTGGAGGCCCTGCTAGCGCAGAAAATCAACGAATGCCACGGCAGCGCCGCGCTCACCATGGGCGGCCCGCGCGAAGCGGCGGACATCATCAATGCCTCGGCCCGCACGGTCGAGAAGCGCGTGATGCCCGAGATCGCAAAGCAGGACAAGCAGCTCGCCAAGGCGATCGAGAATGAAATGTTCAAGTTCGAACACCTCTTCATGCTCGACGACAAATCGATGGGAGCGCTGCTGCGCGAGGTCGATTCCGATACGCTCATCGCCGCGCTGAAGGGCATCGGCCCCGAGCCGCGCGAGAACTTCTTCCGCGCCATGTCGAGCCGCGCCGCAGAAGGTGTGCGCGACGAGATCGACGCGCGCGGCCGCATGAAGATGGCCGAAGTTGTCGAGGCGCAAAAGGCCGTCGTGACCGCCGCCCGCCGCCTTGCGGCCGAAGGCGTGATCGTCTTCGGCGCGGGCGACGATGATTATGTCTGACCCCGTGCGGGCAGTGTCCCTGTCCGACCTCGCCCGCGGCGGCGTTGGCGGCGGCTTCACCCGCGACCACCGCTTTAACAGGGGACAGTCCCCTATTTTCGGGGCGGCAGATTCCGGCGGGCAGTTGCTTGATGAAGCCGTGGATCCTGCTGTTCAGGCTTTCGCTGCCGGCTATGCGCAAGGGGCCGCCGATGCCGAGGCCGCCTTCAGCGAGGCCATCGCGCAGCAGGATGCCACTCGTACACGGATCGAGCTTGCCTTCGGCCGGCTGGATGCAGACCTGACCCGCGATCTGGAAGTACAGCTGCGCGATACCGTGCTTGCGCTTTGCGGCCCGCTGCTTGGCGATTTCGCTGCCGATCCGGTCGCGCTTGCCCGCCGCGTCGAGACCGCTGCCGCCATGCTCGCGCGCGCGGCAGACGAGCGGGTAATCCGCCTCCACCCCGAAGATCTTGCGTTAGTCGGCGCGCGCCTGCCCGAAGACTGGCACTTCGAACCCGATCCCGCGCTAGAACGCGGCGCGCTGCGCATCGAGGGCGCGGCAGGCGGGGTCGAAGATAGCCCGGCCGGATGGACCCAGGCGCTGAAAGAGGCGCTTGGTTTATGTTGAACAGCGCCGCCCTCCTCCTCGCCAGCTGCGAAGAAGCTCAACCCGATTTCGCTCCGCGCCGTTACGGGCTTGTCACCGCCTGCGATGGCGGCCTGCTTGAAGTCAGCGGACTTTCGCTCCCCATCGGCGCACAGTGCCGCATCGCGCACGGAAGCGGCTCGCTCATGGCCGAAACCATCGGTTTTCGGGGCGGCCGCATGCTGATGATGCTGCTCGGCGATACCGTACTGCTGCGCCCCGGCGCGCGCGTCCGCCCCGAAGGCAAGCCCGGCATGCTCCCGGTTGGCGAGGCGTTCCTCGGCCGCGCGGTGGACGGCGAAGGCCTGCCTATCGACGGCGGCCCACCCATCGCCGCGCGCCACGATTGGCCGGCTGGCGGTGTGCGCGGCGGCGCGCTCGACCGTGCGCCCGTGCGCGAACCCTTCGATGTCGGCGTGCGGGCGCTGAATGCGCTGACCACGTTCGGCGTGGGCCAGCGCATCGGCGTGATGGCGGGCTCGGGTGTCGGCAAATCTGTCCTGCTCGACATGATCGCGCACGGCGCTGAGGCCGAGATCGTGATCGTCGCGCTGATCGGCGAGCGCGCCCGCGAGGTGTCCGATTTCGTCGAGAAGCACATGCAGGGGCCCAAGCACGACCGGCGCCGCGCGCGCAGCATCGTCGTCGCCGTGCCTGCTGATCACGCGCCCAACTTGCGCATCCGCGGAGCCATGCTCGCAACCAGCATGGCCGAGTACTTCCGCGCTGGCGGCCATCAGGTCCTGTTGATCATGGACAGCCTCACCCGCGTTGCCCACGCGGGCCGCGAAATCGCGCTCCTCCTAGGCGAACCCGGCGCGGCGCGTGGCTATCCCCCTTCAGCACTTGCCACGATCACCAAGCTGGTCGAGCGCGCAGGCAATTCGGCGGCCAGCGGCGGTTCGATCACCGGGCTCTACACCGTGCTCGCGGACGGCGACAATCAGGATGATCCCGTTGTCGATACCGCCCGCGCGATCCTCGATGGCCACGTCGTGCTTTCGCGCGATCTGGCGCAGCGCGGGCAGTATCCGGCCGTCGACATCGCCGCCTCGCTCAGCCGCGTGATGAACGATATTGTGCCCGCAGCGCACCAAACCAACGCCCGCGCCTTCCGCGCGCTCATCGCCAACTACGAGGCGAACCGTGATCTCGTGCTGATGGGCGCCTACCGCGCCGGGGCGGATCCGCAGCTCGACCGTGCCATCGTCATGCACACCCAGCTCACTGCGTTCCTCAGCCAGCCGCAGCGCGAGATCGTGCCGATTGACCGGAGCGTGGCAGAGCTTGACGCGCTGCTCGCCTCATGAGCGCGGATCGCAGCAAGCTGAAGCGTCTGCGCCGGCTCGAACGGCTGCGCGCGATCACGCGCCAGACTGCGCTGGGCGAGGCGGCCAAGGCCGAAGCCGCGCTGGCGCAAGTTGCAAACCTCGAAGCGCGAACTGCCGCGCTGATCGAGGCCTATGCCTTGCGCCGTGATGCGACCGACGCGTCAGAGCTCCAGCATATCCAGCAGTTTGTTGCCGGGTTGACCCGCATTGCCGAAACCACCGCTGGGGATCTGGCCCGGGCGCGAAAGGCTGCCGATGCACGAGCGGCCGAAGCCGCAGAGGCGGAGCGCCGCCGCGCCGCCGTGGAAGAGCGCGTCACCGCCACCGTGCAGCGCGTTGCGCGCAAGGCCGCCGAAAGCGCTGTGCCGATGGCTTCAGGATCATCTGGCGCGAGTGGGGCCGCGATTGGCACGGCTCTTGAATAGCATGCGTTAACCACACGTGTCGCTCGCCCAGATTATCAAGGAAACCAAGTCGATGACCGCGCCAGCAGCCGCCCTGATCCAGCGCCCGCTCCCCAAGCGCGACGCCGTGCGCGAGCCAGCTCATCCCGCCCGTGAGGCCCGTGCCCCGGCGCAGGACCGGCACGAAACGCAAGGCTTTGCGGCCCATCTGGAGCGCAGCAGCCCGCCCCGCGTGGCAGGCCGGCCCCGCAGCGCGCCCGCCTCGGCAAACGAAACCCGCGTAGCGAAGCCCGAAGCGGCCCCCTTGGCCAAGCCTGATGCAGCGCCCTCGGCCGAACCGGCAACGGAAGCGGCAGCCGGCAGAACTTTGCCGGACACGCGGCAAGCGCCTGCCCGCCCGGCGACCCAGAGCGTCCTCGGAATGCTCAATGCACGGGCCGCGACCGATGGCGAGACCACAAGCGTCGATACCGCTAAGCCCGATGCAGAGACGGAAACGGCCGAGACGGCCGCTAGCGCTATTCCGGTCCTGCCGTCCAAGGTTCCGGCCTTCCCCTCAACTCCGGCAATCCCCTCGCCGGCCATGCCGCCCCGCGCCGCCGCGACAATCCAAGCCGAACCGGCAACGGAAGCGGCAACCGGCAGAACTTTGCCGGATTCGCGGCAAGCGCCTGCCCGCCCGGCGACCCAGAGCGTCCTCGGACTGCTCAATGCACGGGCCGCGACCGAAGGCGACGACCCAAGCGTCGATACCGCTAAGTCCGATGCAGAGACGGAAACGACCGAGACGGCCGGCAGTGCTATTCCGGTCCTGCCGCCCATGGTTCCGGCCTTGCTCACAGCTCCGGCAGTCCCCTCGCCGGCCATGCCGCCCCGCGCCGCCGCGACAACCCAAACCGGGCTTTCAGCCGACCGAGGCACAGCGCCGCTGATTGCGCCAGGTCGCCCGACCGCCGCGCCGTCGACCGGCACTGCTGATCCGGCTGCAGCCAATCCGGGTACAGCCGCTCCCGCCGCCTTAGCCGGAATGGCAGCACCGGCTTTATCCTTCATTCTCGAACGCGATGGCACTGTGTCAGGTTCGCCTGACCCCGCCGCCGCAGACGCGGCTCCGGACACCGCTCAGCCCGGCACGGACAAGACTGCTGCCAAGGTCCAACCCTCCACACTGGCAAGGCTGACCGGCGCTGCCATGCCTGGCCGCCCCGCCCTGCGCAAGGCGCGCGCCGAAGTCGAGACCACCCTCCCAGACCTCAAGTCCCCCGCAGCCGAGATCACGGCATCAGCCTTCGCGCTGGTCCAACCGGCGACCGGTTCAGCCAGCGCCGTCTCAGCCAGCGCAGGCCCTGCTAGCGCCGCCCAGCCGGCCGTGGGCATCGGCTTAGATGCGCTTGTCGATTCCATCGACCGTGCGCGCGACGGCGCTGCCGATGGCGCGCCGGTCGCGGTCGCCATGCGCCATGCCGAATTCGGCCGAATCTCGATGCGCTTCCACAGCGATGCGGATGGAATGTCCGTCGCGATGACCAGCCCCGATCCGGCGTTTGCTCCGGCCGTTGCCGCAGCGCACGCCGCTGAGGCCGCCGCAAACACCGAACCGGCACCGCGCGCGTCGCAAACCGGCACCGCATCCGTTGATCTGGCCGGCAGCCAAACGCAAGGCGGCGCCCGCAGCG
>JBJXEK010000085.1:0-5069 GCA_046155055.1 Novosphingobium sp.
CTGACGAGCGCACACTCGCCCACGTTCCTGGCAGCGCTGCTAACACGCTGGCCGCGCTGATGAGTCATGAGAGCGAACCTGTCGGCCGTAGCGGCGCTATTGCCGCCGCAACCGACGGCGAATTGCGAATCTGGACTTTCGCCTGATCCAGACTGCCCGTCAGGCCGCTGCCAGCGCGGCGTGGCGGGCGAGATGCCAGTCGGCGCTGCCGTGCTCGCTTTCCAGCAGCGTTGTGCGCAAGAAATAGTAGCCGATCGCCAGCTCATCCATCATCCCCATGTCACCGTGCAGCTGCACCGCGTTCTGGCCGACGAAGCGGCAGGCGTTGGCCACGGTGACCTTCGCAGCGGATGTGGCCCGCGCGCGTTCCACGGGATCGCAGTCCAGCCGCAGCGTCACCCCCGCCGCCGCCGGATCGACCACGAACAGCGATAGCCCATCCGCATCGCCCGCCTGCCCGGCGGTGCGCGCGGCCACGATCAGGCGATCGGCCCAGGGCGCAGCCCGCTTCCTACATCAGGATCATCTGTTCCAGCGCCCCGCCGCCAGGGCCGCCTTGTGCTTCGGGGATCGTCATCCCCAGCACGCCCGCAGCAGGGTTTGTTCTTCACTCAAGGTAAATCCATGGTCCCTCAGTCCGCTTGCTTCTTGGGGATGAACACGGTCTTCAACGCGGTGTATTCGCGCAGGCCATCCTTCCCGTTCTCCACACCAAAGCCGGATTGCTTGGCTCCGGCAAACGGAATGTGCGGTCCGCTCTGAAGGTTGTCGTTGATCCACACGGTTCCGGTCTCCATCCGCCCCGCAATCTCGACCGCCTGGTCGATGTCGTCAGACCAGACTGCCCCCGCCAGGCCATATTCGCTGGCATTGGCACGCGCGATCACTTCGTCCACATCGCTGAAGCGCAGCAGCGGCAAGATCGGGCCGAAGGCTTCCTCGGCTACGACCGGCGCATCCTCGGGCGGATTGTCGATCAGCGTGATCGGCACGAAATAGCCATCACCAGGCGGCACCGCGCGCCCTTCCAGGATCGTCAGCCCCTGTTCGCGCGCCCCGTTCAGCAACGCGGTGACGCGGTCATACTGCATCCGGTTCTGGATCGGGCCAAACTGCACGCCCTGCTGCGCTCCGTCGCCGACCACGGCCTGCTGCGCCAGCGCGTGCATGGCGTCGCGGATTGGCTCGTACACGTCATTGTGAATGTATAGCCTCTTGGTCGCGATGCAGACTTGCGCACTGTTATAGAACGCGCCCGCGAACAGCTTTTGCGCCACGCTTGGGACATCGACATCGGGCATCACGATGGCGGCATCATTGCCGCCCAGTTCCAGCGTGATCCGCTTCAGGTCACGCGAAGCGGCTTCCATCACACGCTTGCCAGTCGCGGTGGAGCCGGTGAAGCTGATCTTGGCAAAACCGGGATGCGCGGTCATCAGCGGGCCGAGATCGTTCTCTCCCGAGATCACGTTGTAGACCCCGGCAGGCAGGATATCGCGCCACAGTTCCGCCAGCTTGAGCGAGCAAAGCGGCGTGAAGGGCGACGGTTTCAGCACCATCGTGTTGCCTGCCAGCAGCGCCGGGGCAATCTTCCACATCGCCAGCAGGAACGGGAAATTCCACGGCACGATCGCCGCGACCACGCCCAGCGGATCATGCCGCACGATCACGCGGCGCGCGTCGGTGTCTTCGACCACTTCGTCGTCCAGTTGCTGCCGCGCAACCGCTTTCAGCCAATAGGCGCCAAGCTGGATTTCGCCCTTCGCCTGATCGAGCGGACGGCCCTGTTCGGCGGTGAACAGCGCCGCAAACTCATCCACATGCGGCTCGATCGCTTTGGCTGCCCGCAGCAACACTTCGCGCCGCCCGTCCCAGCCCAGCGCCTTCCACGCTGGCAAGGCCGCTTGCGCCGCGTCCACGGCAGCATTCAGTTCATCCGCGCCGGCTACCGGCACGGCGGCAAATGGCTTCCCCGTGGCGGGGTTGATCACGTCCATCAGCCGCCCGGTGGTCACCGCCCGTCCGGCGATGGTCATCGTGCAAGCGCTTGCGAAATTCATATCGGCCACTTCCCGGCTCCCTGTGCTCTTTTGCCAATCCTGGCATTATCCGATGCATTAATCAAATGACATAAGATAAAGTCAGCGCTAAACATTCACCAGTGCCTTCGGGCGCTGATCCGGGCGGATTGTCATAGCCAAGGGCGGCTTGGGACATTGGCAGATCGTGGCAAGGGGGCATGATCATGACTGGAAATCCGAAAAAGCGCACACGGCCCGGTCGGCCGCTGAAGCCGCTGATCACGCGCGAAGCCACGGCCGCGCATGCGATCCGGATCATCGATTCGGAAGGGCTAGACGCGCTGAGCGTTCAGGCCGTGGCGCGCGCGATGGGCGTCACCGCGCCGTCGCTTTATTACCATTTCAAGGACAAGGACGAATTGCTCGCGCTTGTCGCCTACGAGTTGCTGCTCCAGATGGGCGAAGGCGCGCATCCCGACGCCGTGTGGGAAGAACGCATGATCGAGCTGAGCGTGAACACCCGCCGGGTGATCCTGCGCCATGCCAACGCCGCGCCGCTGATGCTACGGTTCTTTCCGCGCAAGCTGATGCTGGGCGCCTATGAAAGTTCGCTGAAGGACAACCCCTATCCGCTGCATGCCCAGGCCGCAGTGATGGATGCGATCGAAAAACTGACGTATGGCGCTGCGCTGTTCGGCGCGGCGGCTGAGGCGCACCACGAACCGGCGATGCCCGAATTCTCGGCCAGCCGCTTCCCCTTGCTGGCCGCCGCACTGGATGCGGCCCCGGCAGACGAGGAAGACTTGTTCATCGAAACACTGCGCGCGCTGCTCGATGGGTTCCGCGCGCGTTATGGCCAGAACTGACACAACATAAGGAGCATCGGAATGATCGAAGGTGGCTGCAACTGCGGAGCGATCCGCTACAAGATCGACGCCAAGCCTGTCGTGGTGGCCCAGTGCCACTGCAAGAACTGCCAGCGCCAGTCGGGTAGCGCCTTTTCGATAAACCTGATGGTGCCCGTCGCTGCGGTGACCACCTCGGGTGAACTGACCACCTATACCGACACCGACACCGCATCGGGCAACCCGGTCTATCGCCGGTTCTGCGGGACGTGCGGTTCGCCGATCTTTTCAGACCTGTCGCAGGGCAACGGCATGACGATCGTCAAGGTCGGGACGCTGGACGAACCGGGGGAATTTGCCCCCGCCGTTGCGGTCTGGACCTCGACCGCCTGGCCGTGGGTCAAGCTGCCCGAAGGCGTGAAAGGCTTCGAACGGAACCCGCGCTGAGCGCCAGCCCGGGCATCGTCCGACCGGTGCCTTACAGCCCGGTCGGCCGTTCGGGCAGGAACACCGTCTTCAGCTCGCAATAGGGGTCCATCCCCTCAGGCCCGCCTTCGCGCCCGACGCCCGATTTCTTGAAGCCACCAAACGGATTGGTCAGGTCGAACTCGCGTCCGTTCTGGGTGAAGTGCCCGGTGCGGATGCGGCGCGCCACGGCATAGGCGCGGTCGGTATCGTTGGTATAGACGCCGCCGCTCAGGCCAAATTCGCTGTCGTTGGCAATGGCAATGGCTTCGTCGATGCTGTCATAGGGGATCGCGGCGGTGACCGGGCCGAAGATTTCCTCGCGTGCGATCACCATGTCGTTGGTCGCGCCGCGAAACACCGTAGGCGCGATGTAGTAACCGCGCTCCAACCCGGCCGGGCGCACACCGCCCGCCGCCAACTGAGCGCCTTCGGCCAGCCCCGTGGCGATATAGCCCTGCACGCGCTCCAGCTGCCGCTTCATCGCCAGCGGACCCATCTGCGAGCTGTCCTGCGTGGGATCGCCCACCACCAGCGCATCCATCGCGGCAGCCAGACTGTCGACATGCTCGTCATAACGCGCCCGCGGGATCAGGATCCGGCTGTAATTGATGCAAGCCTGCCCGCACAGCTGCGTGACCAGCGGCGCCAGCATTGGCCCGGTCTGCGCCGGATCGAAATCGTCGAGGATGATCGCCGCCGACTTGCCGCCCAGTTCCATCGTGTAACGCGCCATGCGCGACGCGCAGAGTGCCGCAACTTGCAGACCCACGGCAGTCGAACCGGTGAACGCCACCTTGTCGATGCCGGGATGCCGCACCAGCAGATCGGACACTTCGCGGTCGGCGGGCAGCAGGTTGAGCACGCCGGGCGGCAAACCGATTTCCTCCGCCGCCTCGGCCACCATGAACGCTTCCAGCGGCGTTTCGGGCGATGGCTTCATCACCACTGTGCAGCCCGCCGCCAGCGCCGGGGCGACCTTCATCATCATACCCATCAGCGGCCCGTTCCACGGCGTGATCGCCGCGACCACCCCCACCGCTTCCCGGACGACAACCGCATATTTCGACACGAACCCGTGCGAAGGGCGCACATCCTCGAATGCCGTTCCTTCGGCGATTCCCGCGTAATAATTCAGCAACGCCGACGCCCCCATGCTCGACCCGCGCGACATCCACACCGGGGCGCCCATCTGACAGGTCCACGCGGCTTCCAGCGACGCCGCGCGCCGATCAAGCGCCGCGCCCAGCTCGCGCATTTTCACCGCGCGCTCATGCGGGGACAAGCGCGGCCACGGCCCGGTATCGAACGCCGCCCGCGCCGCCGCCACCGCCGCTTCGACATCGGCCGGGCCAGCCTCGGCCACCGCCAGAAATTCCGCTTCGGTCGCCGGATTTACCAGCCGCAGGCGGCCCGTTCCAGCGGGAGCCCGCCATTGTCCGCCAATGTAGAGTTTGTCGGGGTGGGCAATCCTGATCGATTCCTGCATCGGCTAGTCCTCTTGTCACGTTGCTTGACAGAGGCTGGATTCGCCCCTTTATCTAATGACTATAAATTAATTGTAAGGCTGGCAAGTAGGATCGATCATGCGCACACCTCCCGGCAATCCATCCGCCCCCGACGCGCAGCTTTCACCAGCGCCATTCGTCTCACGCGGCGGCGGGTCAGTCCCGCTACGCCGGCCCAACTCGGTGCGCAGGACCACATCGATCGACATCGATTGGCCCGACGGAGACAG
>JBJXEK010000086.1:0-28044 GCA_046155055.1 Novosphingobium sp.
ACGTTATCGCTGCGGATCGTCGCGTTGATCGCCTTGAGCCCAAGCTCCACCGCGCGCGGTCCTGTCGCCTCCAGCAATTCGCTGCCGATCCCGCGCCTAGTGCCGCCGATGCGCGCAAATGTGCCAATATCACCCACATCCTCGGGCAGGCCCGGATATCGACCCAGCGTCTGGAACCCCAGCAGTTCGCCGTCCTCATCTTCCGCCACGAAGCAGCACAGCACGTTTGGCCCGGTCAGATAGGCCTCCGCCAGGCCCTCTGGCGTGAACGGTACTTCCAGCGCCGTGGTCCCGCCCGCCGCAATCACCGCGTTTAGCAGGTCCGCAAGGCCAGCCGCATCGTCCGCTTCAACGGGGCGCACTATCAGCGTGATAACGTCGCTCAACCGACCGACCCCTCAAGCGAAATCCCCAGCAGCTTCTGCGCCTCGACCGCAAACTCCATCGGCAGCTGCTTCAGCACCTCGCGCGCAAAACCGTTCACGATTAGCGCGATGGCGTCTTCCTGCGCGAGGCCGCGCTGCATCGCATAGAACAGCTGATCGTCCGATATCTTGCTCGTGGTCGCCTCGTGCTCGATCGTCGCGCTGGGATTGCGCACTTCGATATAGGGCACGGTATGCGCCCCGCATTCGGCGCCGAGCAGCAGCGAATCGCACTGGGTGAAGTTGCGCACGCCCTCCGCCTGCGGGGCCACGCGCACCAGGCCGCGGTAGGTGTTGTTCGATTTGCCCGCGCTGATCCCCTTGCTGATGATCGTCGAACGCGTATTCTTGCCGTTGTGGATCATCTTGGTGCCGGTATCGGCTTGCTGGTAGTTGTTGGTGACGGCGACCGAATAGAACTCGCCGACCGAGCCTTCGCCGTTGAGCACGCAGCTGGGATACTTCCACGTCACCGCCGAGCCGGTTTCCACCTGCGTCCAAGAAACCTTGCTGCGCGCACCTTGGCACAGCGCGCGCTTGGTCACGAAATTGTAGATCCCGCCCTTGCCGTTGGCATCGCCGGGATACCAGTTCTGCACGGTGGAATACTTGATCTCGGCATCATCGAGCACGACCAGTTCCACCACTGCGGCATGGAGCTGGTTTTCGTCGCGCATCGGCGCGGTGCAACCTTCGAGATACGAGACGTGGCTGCCCTTGTCGGCCACGATCAGCGTGCGTTCGAACTGCCCGGTGTTTTCCGCGTTGATGCGGAAATAGGTCGAAAGCTCCATAGGGCAGCGCACGCCCTCGGGAATGTAGACGAACGTGCCGTCCGAAAAGACTGCGCAATTGAGCGCCGAAAAGTAGTTGTCCTGCATGGGCACAACTTTACCCAGCCACTTGCGCACGTGGTCCGGGTATTCGCGGATCGCCTCGCTGATCGAGCGGAAGATCACGCCCGCTGATTCGAGCTCCTTGCGGAAGGTTGTGGCCACCGAAACGCTGTCGAACACCGCATCGACCGCCACGCGCCGCGCGCCTTCCACCCCGGCGAGCACTTCCTGCTCAGCCAGCGGAATACCCAGCTTTTCATAGATGCGCAGGATCTCGGGATCGACCTCATCCAGGCTGCCGAGTTTGGGCTTCACCTTGGGCGCGGCCCAATAGTAGGCGTCCTGATAGTCGATTGGCGGAATGGAGAGCTTGGCCCAGTCGGGCATGGGCATTGTCAGCCAGTGGCGATAGGCCTTGAGCCGCCATTCGAGCATCCACTCCGGCTCGTCCTTCTTGGCCGAGATATAGCGCACCGTGTCTTCAGACAGGCCCTTGGGGCCGTATTCCTGCTCGATGTCCGACGACCAGCCGTGTTCGTAGTCCGCCGCCCGTGCAGCAGCATCGCGCGCGGCCTGATCCTTGATTTCAACTTGCTCGTTCATACCGACACCGCAACACTGGAGGGAACCGGCCGCGAAAGCTGCATAAGCGAAACGCCCGCAAGCGCACCGCGCAGCGCCTCGTCGACCATCGGCCAATGCGGTCGCACCGTGCAGTCCGCCTCCAGCGTGCAATCATGCCGTCCATGCACGCTGCACGGGGTGAGCGCGATCGGGCCTTCCACCGCCTCGACGATATCCGCGAGCGTGATCGCGGCCGCCGGGCGCGCAAGCTTCAGCCCGCCGCCAAGGCCTCGCACCGATTTGAGCAGCCCAGCCGCCGAAAGCTTGCTGACCAGCTTCTGCACTGTCGGCACCGGCAGCCCGGTCTCGTCCGCCAGCTGCTGCGCCGAAATGCGCGCGCTACCCACGCCGTGCCGTCCGCAATGGCGTGCGGCGGCGCTCATCGTCACGACGGCATAGTCGGCCATGCTCGAAAGTCGCATCGCGTGTTCCTGGATTGCGCCCAATTCAAAATCGGACTGATCTGATCCGGTTATCTAGGCCGCGCGCCACGCAAGCGCAAGGTGCGGTTTGGTCAGGGCTCTAGCGGCCTGCTCACCCGCCTCGGAACGCGCCCTTTTGCGCGTGCCGGAGACGCAACCGCACAAAAAAAGGCGGCCGTGCCGAAGCACAGGCCGCCATAAAGTCGAGAACTCGATACGAATCAGCACCGAGCCCTTCGGGTCGCACTGCTGCTCTAGTCCAACGCTGAGGTCGCGAATTGTACGGATTCGACAAAATCGGTGGTAAGCCGGCAACAGGCGCTTCAATTCGATGCTGAACGTGGGGTTAACTTACAATTCGGTTGCAATTGTAGCTTGGCGTGCTGCAGCGGGACGGCAATAGAGCAACCCTAACCAGTGTCAGGTCGAACGGAATTTCCTTAGCATGCTCTATTCGCTTTGCCGTCCCCTGCTGTTCGGCATACCCGCCGAGTCTGCCCATCGCCTGACGATCGCCGCGCTACGGCACGCACCCCGTGCGCAGCGCACCGCTCCGCAACCTCTCCTGTGTCAGCGCGTCGCCGGAATCGTGTTTCCCAATCCGGTCGGGATTGCCGCCGGGTTTGACAAGAATGGCGAAGTGCCGGACGCGCTGCTGGCGCTCGGTTTCGGCTTCGTCGAGGCCGGTACGGTTACCCCCCTCGCCCAAGAGGGCAATCCCAAACCGCGGCTGTTCAGGCTGATTGAGGACAACGCGGTGATCAACCGGATGGGCTTCAACAACGATGGCGCGGATGCGGTTGCCCGGCGGCTTGCCGCGCGGCTTGCCGCACCCGGCGTCGTCGGCGCGAACATAGGTGCAAACAAGGATTCGGCCGACCGCATTGCCGACTATGCGCAAATGACGCGAATCATGGCCCCGCTCGCCAGCTACCTTACAGTCAATATCAGCTCTCCCAACACGCCGGGTTTGCGCGCCTTGCAGGATCCCGCCGCTCTCTCCGCCTTGCTCGATGCGGTGATCGAGGCACGCGGCACACTGCCGACTCGCCTGTTTCTCAAGCTCGCGCCCGATCTCACCGCGCTCGATATCGATGCGATCTGCAAGATCGCGCTCGAAAAGCGGCTGGACGCCCTCATCGTGACCAACACTACGATCACGCGCCCACCGATGCGCTCGCCGCTGGCCAGCGAGGCTGGCGGCCTTTCGGGCGAGCCCTTGCGCCCGCTGGCGCTTCAGGTGCTGCGCGATTTCCGCAAGGCGACTGGCGGCGCGATACCGTTGATCGGTGTGGGCGGTATTGCCAGCGCGGATGATGCCTGGGCGCGGATCAAGGCCGGGGCCAGTCTGGTTCAACTCTACAGCGCGCTGGTGTATGAAGGGCCAGGCCTTGTCCGCCGTATTGTCGATGGACTGGCCCAGCGGGTGAGCGCCGAAGGCATGAGCAGCATTGCCGAGGCGATCGGCAACGAATAGCGTGGCAGGCATGACCTCCCGCTTCCTCCACGCACTCGCGCCTAGCGCACTGTTTATTTTCGCGCAGGCCTGCGCGCCCTTGCCCAATGCGGCGCGTGTGGCAAACACGCCCCAACTGCCCTCGGCACCGCCTGCAGCGCCGGCAGCGCCTGCTGATATCGGCGCCGTAACGGCGGCCGATGCCCGCGCAGCGGAAGCTGGCGCACAGATGCTCAGGCTGGGCGGATCGGCAACCGATGCCTCCATCGCCATCATGCTCGCGCTGACTGTCGTCGAGCCCCAAAGCTCCGGGATCGGCGGGGGGGGCTTTCTCGTCACCGGTGACGCTGCAGGCAAAGTCGAGACGATTGATGGGCGCGAGAAGGCCCCTGCAGCCGCCACCCCGCAATGGTTTTACGTGAACGGGCAGCCGCTGGACCACCGCGCAGCAGTCCCCGGCGGGCGCAGCGTCGGCGTGCCAGGCAATATTCGCCTCGCCGCCATGGCGCATATCCGCCACGGCAAGCTGCCCTGGCGCGTGCTGTTCGGCCCCGCGATCAAGTTGGCGGGTGATGGCTTCGCCATAACGCCGCGCCTTGCCAGTTCGCTCGCGCTGTTCAAGGAAACCGCCGCGCTCGATCCGGCGGGCGCTGCGCTGTTCTTCGGGCCCGACGGCGCGCCCCTTCCCGTCGGCACCATTGTGCGCAATCCTGCGCTGGCGGCCACCTTTGCAAAGATCGCCGCGCTTGGCGCCGACAGCTTCTATACCGGCAAAAACGCCGCGGCGATCGCCGCCAAAGTGGGCACATCCCCCCGCAATCCCGCGCCGATGACCACGGAGGATCTAGCCGCCTACAAGGCGAAGCCACGCGAGGCCGTCTGCGGCAGATACCGCGTGTGGCGCGTCTGCGGCATGGGCCCACCCTCTGCCGGCGGCGTGATTGTCTTACAGACTCTGGGCATGCTGGAACGCTTCGATCTCAAGGCACTCGGCCCCGGTTCTCCCGTTGCATGGCACCTGATTGCGGAGGCCGAGCGGCTCGCGTTTGCCGATAGAGATACTTATGTCGCTGATCCCGATACAGTGCCCGTCCCGCTCGCCGGCCTGCTCGATCCTGGTTATATCGCCGCACGTTCGGCGCTCATCTCGGACAGGGCCACCCTGGCCGACGCCCCGGCCGGCAGGCCCGTCGGTGCCAGCGACCGCTTTGCCGCTGCCGGGCCGATCCCCGAAAACGGCACTACCCATTTCGCCGCAGTCGACCGCTGGGGCAATGCCGCCAGCTATACCTCCACAGTCGAAAGCGGCTTTGGCTCGGGCCTCATGGTTGGGGGCTACTACCTCAACAACGAGCTGACCGACTTCAACATAGAGCCCGATCAGGACAGCAAGCCCACGGCCAACCGCGTCGAGGGCGGAAAGCGCCCACGCAGCTCGATGAGCCCGGTGCTGGTTTACGGCCCCGACGGCCACTTGCGCCTGATTGCGGGCGCGGCGGGCGGCTTCACCATCCCGCCGCAAGTGATCCGCGTGATAATCGGCACGCTGGACTGGCAAATGTCCGCGCGCGAGGCAATCGCGCAAGGTATCGTCATGCCGGCGCCGGGCGTGCTGGCGCTCGAGGCGGGCACACCGCTCGCGGCCATGGCCCCCGCGCTGCAGGCCCTTGGGCACACCAAGGTCGTCGCCGTGCCGATGCGACTCAAAGCCAACGCGATCGAATGGGCCCTGATTCCTGGCCGCAGCGATCCGTCTGCCGGCCACTGGGTCGGCGCGGCTGATCCGCGCAGCGAAGGCGCCGCCGTTTCACCCTGAGCGCCTATCCACAGCCCCGCTTGCCCTTCCGCTACGGCGTCCCTAGTTTCGCCCCCAAACACAGGCCCTGCCGCTTTCGTGCGGCAAGGGCCCTGGGCCAGAGGATAGTCCCGCCGTGCAGCTTTCCGACTTTCAGGCACTCCCCAATCTCGTTGCGCTGTTCCTCGCCCGCGCCGAGTTCTTTGGCGAGCGACCGTTCCTCTGGGCCAAACGCGGCGGGCAGTGGCAATCGCAAAGCTGGCGCGAGGCGGCCGATCAGGTCTGCCTTCTCGCCGAATCCCTGCGCGCTCTCGGCCTTGAACCCGGCGACCGCGTCGTGCTCGTCTCGGAGAACCGACCCGAATGGTGCATCGCCGATCTTGCAATCATGGCGGCAGGGCTTGTCACCGTGCCCGCCTACATTACCAACACGACACGTGATCACCTCCACGTCCTCGAAAACTCCGGCGCGCGCGCGGTCATCGTCTCGAATGCCAAGCTGGCGCAGCCACTGCTCACCGCCTGCCTCAGCGCACCGGGCATCGGTCACATCATCGGCATCGAGCCGCTGCGCCGCATGCAGTCCGAACAAATCGCGTTCCATGAATGGAACGCCATGGTCGGCGGCGATGCAACCCTAGCCCGCCTCTCGGTAGCCGCGCGCGTCGCAGCCATCGGCCGCAGCGAGACCGCATGCATCATCTACACCAGCGGCACCGGCGGTGCCCCGCGCGGCGTGCGCCAGCACCACGGCGCGATCCTGTGCAATGTCGATGGTGCGGCACACATCCTCGCCGAAGATCTCGGCTGGGACGCCGCCGGCAAGGAGACCGAGGTGTTCCTCTCCTTCCTCCCGCTCAGCCACGCCTACGAGCACACAGGCGGCCAGTATCTCCCGATCGGCATGGGCGCGCAGATCTACTATGCTGAAGGGCTAGAAAAGCTTGCCAGCAATATCGAGGAAACCCGCCCGACCATGATGGTCGTCGTCCCGCGCCTGTTCGAAGTGCTGCGCGCGCGCATCATGAAGCAAGTCGAAAAGCAGGGCAAATTGCCGAACTACCTGATGGCCCGCGCCCTCGCCATCGGCGCGCGCAAGGCAGAGGGCCGCGGCCGCCTGATCGACCGCCCCATGGACTTCCTCATCGAACGCACCTTGCGCCCCAAGATCCGCCAGCGCTTCGGCGGGCGGATCAAGGCCATGGTCTCTGGCGGCGCGCCGCTCAATCCGGACGTTGGCGTGTTTTTCGACGCGATGGGCCTCACCATGCTGCAAGGCTATGGCCAGACCGAATCCGGCCCCGTCATCAGCTGCAACCGCCCCAGGGTCGGTCTCGCCATGGACACCGTCGGCCCGCCGATGCGCGGCGTCGAGGTGCACATCGCCGATGACGGCGAAATCCTCGTGCGCGGCGAACTTGTCATGCACGGCTACTGGCGCAACGAGGCCGAAACCGCTCGCGCGATCCCGAAGGAGGGCCCCCAGGCCGGCTGGCTCCATACCGGCGATATCGGCCACTTCGATGCCAAGGGCCGGATCAAGATCACCGACCGCAAGAAAGACATGATCGTCAACGACAAGGGCGACAACGTCTCCCCTCAGAAGATCGAGGGCATGCTGACCCTCCAGCCCGAAATCGGCCAGGCCATGGTCTCGGGCGACAAGCGCCCCTACATCGTCGGCCTGATCGTGCCCGACGGCGAATGGGCGCTCGAATGGTCGCGCGCCCAGGGCGAGAAGTTCAACCTCACCGCACTGCAAGACCTCCCTGCCTTCCGCACCGCCATTCGCGCCGCGGTCGACCGCGTGAACAAAGACCTCTCAGTGATCGAAAAAGTCCGCCAGTTCACCTTCGCCGACGAAGCCTTCACCATCGACAACGAGGAAATGACCCCCTCGATGAAAATCCGCCGCCACAAGATCCGCGAACGTTACAGCGCAAGGATAGATGGGCTGTACAAGGGCTAGAGCGTCTTCGAAGCAGGTGGAGGCACCTGCTGACTGGCGGAAACACGGCAAACCAAGTTCATTTAATGGCCGAGCCGATGCAATCCGATGGGACTCTTCTCGGGTTCGGGGAACCAGCGAGGTTCCCCTCCATGACCGAGCTTATGGAGTTTGGATCAAGCCTGAAAACTTATTGCGCATTTGGGCATCGTCTTCAGACGCGGCTGTTTATGTAGGAGATCATGGATTCAGCCTCTTCGACATGCTTGTCGATACGCGCGCGTACCACATCGCGCACGCTAACAATGCCGACGAGCGCCCCTCCGTCCAACACAGGCAGATGGCGAAAATAGCCGCGGTCCATCAATTCCATAGCCTCGTTGATCGAGGTCTGCGGGGTGACTGTGGTGACGTTGGGAGTCATCACGTCGCGCGCAGCCAGCGAATCGAGTCCGGTACCATTTGCTGCGAGCGCTTTGACAACGTCGCGCTCGCTGACGATGCCGACGAGTTCGCCCGACTCGTTCCGCACCAGAACCGCGCCGATTCGGCGGGAAGCAATGGTCGTGACGATCTCCATGAGCGGCGTTTCGGGCAACACAGAGACGATGGTGTTGCCTTTTTCACGCAGAATCGACGCAACATTCATGGGTCAAACCCCTAGAGAAAGAGAGGCAGTGGCAACCGCCGTACCTTGAGTTTGAAGGGGTTTGCATAAGTTTGCAAAAGTTTCTTCCACGCAGTCGCCCTCCCCTTGGGGCTTTGCAAAGGGTAATCTCGCGGCGTCACCTCAGGACGGTGTCAACCCGTCGGCCCCGTGATCAGGGGCAAATGACCGGGCGAGATCACAGGGCCAGATAACGGGGCCAAATAACAGGGCCAAATAACAGGGGAAGCCAAACCGCTTTGTTTCCGCTATGGGCACGCACTTCGCCCCGGCGCGGGGGGTGGCCGCTCTGGCCGCCGCCGCTTGCACGGGCGCCTTTCCTGCCCCAAGCGAGACTTATGCCTTTTTCCCAGCTTCCTCCCGTTCTCGGCGCTGCCGTGGCCGAACGCGGCTATGCCGCCCCCACCCCCGTTCAGGCCGCGGTGCTAGAAAGCAACGCAGTCGGCCGCGATTTGATCGTTTCCGCGCAGACTGGTTCGGGCAAGACAGTCGCCTTCGGCCTGGCCATGGCGGCCGAGCTGCTCGGCGGGGAGGACCGGATGCCACCCGCCGGCGCGCCGCTCGCGCTGGTGATCGCGCCGACGCGCGAACTCGCGCTGCAGGTCAGCCGCGAACTCGTGTGGCTCTATGAAAAGACGGGCGCGCGCATCGCCACGTGCGTCGGCGGCATGGACGCCTCGCGCGAACGCCGCGCACTGAGCTATGGCGCACACATCGTCGTCGGCACGCCGGGCCGTCTGCGCGATCACCTCGAACGCGGCGCGCTCAATCTCACGGGCCTGCGGGTAGCGGTGCTTGATGAGGCCGACGAGATGCTCGACATGGGCTTCCGCGAGGACCTCGAAGGCATTCTCGATGCCACTCCGGGTGGCCGACGCACCATGCTGTTCTCCGCGACCATGCCCGCGCCGATCGTGGCGCTCGCGCGCCGATACCAAAACAACGCGCTGCGCATCTCGACCGTCACCGAGGAACGCGGGCACGGCGACATCGCCTATCAGGCCATGGCCGTCGCCCCCGCCGATATCGAGAACGCGGTGGTCAATCTGCTGCGCTTCCACGAGGCGGAGACTGCGATGCTGTTCTGCGCCACGCGCGACAACGTCCGGCGCCTACACGCCAGCCTCGTCGAGCGCGGTTTCGCGGTTGTGGCGCTCTCCGGCGAGCACAGTCAGAACGAGCGCAATGCGGCGCTGCAAGCCCTGCGCGACCGTCGCGCCCGCGTCTGTGTGGCCACCGATGTGGCGGCCCGCGGCATCGATCTGCCCACACTCAGCCTCGTCGTCCATGTCGAGATTCCGCGCGATGCCGAGACTTTGCAGCACCGTTCGGGCCGCACTGGGCGCGCCGGCAAGAAGGGCACCGCCGTGCTGATCGTGCCCTACCCGCGCCGCAAGCGCGTCGAGGCCATGCTTCGCGGCGCGCGCATTCCCGCCGTTTGGGTGCCCGCACCCTCGGCTGCCGATATCCGCGCTGCGGACAACGACCGCATGATGGCCGCGCTGCTCGCCCCGGTCGAAGCCACCGAAGAGGACCGCGCGCTGGCCGCACGCCTGCTCACCGAGCGCAGCGCCGAGGATATCGCCGCCGCACTCGTGCAGATCCACCGCGCGCGCCTGCCCGAACCCGAAGACCTGATGAGCGGCAACGACGCCGGCCCGCCCGCTGCGCGTGAACCCCGCGCCGGATTCGAGGAAAGCACGTGGTTCCGCGTCAATATCGGCCGCGGCCAGAACGCAGATCCGCGCTGGATTCTCCCGCTGCTATGCCGCCGCGGCCATGTCAGCCGCACCGAAATCGGCGCAATCCGGATCACCGGCGATGAAACGCTGTTCGAAGTGCCCACCAGCATCGCCGCGCGCTTCCTCGATGCCGTGCGCCGCACCGCCGAAGACGCCGACGAGTTCGAGATCATGGCTGTCGACGGCAAACCCCGCGATGAGGCCAAGGGTCGCCGCCGGGACAACGCGCGGCCGGTGCCAAAGTCAGCAATGGCGCCCAAGCCATATCGTCATCCGGCGCGGGGCGAGCCGGGTAAGCCGGCTGCCAAGGGGCCGCACCGCAAGGGCACCTGGCGAGCCAAGCCTGACCGCGCGAAATAGCGGGCGGGTTCCCCTCCGGCCATCCCCTCGCTAACCTCCTCAGCCAAAGCGACACACTACGGGGGAAGCGATGCGCAAGCGGACGGTGGGATTGATCGGGGTTGCGGCCTTGGCGTTGGCGGGGCTGGGGTGGTTTGCCAGCCTGGATGCAGAGACGCGGGGGCTGCTTGCAGCTTTGCCGACCAATGCCGATGTGCTGAGCTGGTCGGTGCCGCAGCGCGATGCGGCATTTCGGGCGATGGATAGGCTCCCGGTTCTTGCCGAGGCGCGGGAGATTGCGCCCTCGCCCACGCCTCTCCAGCTGCCGACGGGGCGGCCGCTCTCCATTCCCGGAGTAGAGGCGTATATGGCCAGCCAGCGCGCGGCAGGGCTGTTGATCGTGCAGGATGGGAAGGTGCGGTTCGAGCGCTATGGGTTGGGCTTCGGGCCGGGCGGGCGGTGGACAAGCTTTTCGGTGGCGAAGTCGTTTACCTCCACGCTCGTCGGCGCGGCGATCAAGGACGGCGCGATCCGCAGTCTGGACGACAAGGTGAGCCGGTACATCCCGGACCTGCGCGGCTCAGCCTATGACGACGTGAGCGTGGCGCAGCTCCTCACGATGAGCTCGGGCGTCAGCTGGAACGAGGATTACGAGGACCCCAAGGCCGACGTCGCGATGTTCAACACTGCCGAGCCGGACAAGGGCGTGGACGCCACGGTAAGTTATATGCGCAAGCTCCCCCGCGCGCATCCGCCTGGCACGTTGTGGCACTACAACACGGGTGAGACCAATCTGATCGGCGTGCTCGTTTCCTTGGCGGTGAAGAAACCGCTGTCGCAATATCTCGAGGAGAAGATCTGGAAGCCGGCGGGCATGGAGGCCAGGGCCACCTGGCTGCTCGGCAAGACGGGGCTCGAAATCGCCGGCTGCTGCATCCAGGCTACGACCCGCGATTTTGCGCGGATGGGGCTGTTCGTGCTGGCAAACGGGCAAGCTGGCGGCCAGCAGATCGTGCCGCCGGACTGGTTCGCGGCAGCGACGCACAAGCAGAAGGATATCGGTGAGCTAGGCCATGGCTATGGCTATCAATGGTGGACTTATGACGACGGCACGGTCGCGGCGCAGGGCATTTTCGGCCAAGGCATCTTCATCGATCCGAAGCGCCATCTGGTGATCGCGAGCAACGCCAATTGGCCCCGCGCGGATGGCGGCCCGCAGCCCGCGGCGCGCGAGGTATTCTATCGAAAGGTGCAGACGCTGATCGACGCTGAGCGATGAAAGCTAGTGCTGGCGGATCATGGGCTCCGCCGGCCATGCCGCATAGCGCGCCCAGACGAAGCCCCAAGGCACGATAAAATAGGCGATGACTATGCCCACGCAGTCGAAGAACAGGGACTCAAGCTCCGGTGTCCACTTGTTCGCCAGCCATGCGCGCAGTGCGATTCCAAGAAGCCAGACGGTCTTCCAAAGAATTTCATAGAGCATCAGCGGCAGCATCTGCAAAGGGCAGCGCACGCCAACAAGACTCAGCATCGCGAGCGCCGCCAGCATCGCCTTGGCGAGCCCGCGCATCACATCCCAATCAGCGGATTCGAATAGCAGTTGCCGCCACACCACGCTGCCCATGATGAGCGCCATCAGCAGGAACAGGAACCGCATCGCGTTGATCCGCCACAGCGCAACTGGCGGCAGCTGGTTGTCCTGGGCCATCATTGTCCATCCCCCTCCGGAGTGCTTAGTGTCTTGGTGTGTTATAACACCACGACACTAAGCGGGCCCGCGCTTTGAACCTGCTTAACAGCGCGCATGCGCGGATAGACAAGCCCCTCAGCTTGGCGCAGCATATCGCCAATTAACTGGGGGGATTGGCATATGCGCAATTGGGCACTGGGCACGGCACTTTGGGTTCTGGTCGCGGGCACCGCCGAGGCCGAGACAATCAAGCTTGCTTCCGTCCCCGCCCTCGAGGCCGCAGGTTACGACCGCATCCGCGAGGCAGACTTGCGCGCCGACCTTACTTTCATCGCCTCGGACGCGCTGCAGGGCCGCATGTCGCTCCAGCCGGGCGACGATGCCTCGGTGGAATGGATCGCCGCCGAATTCGCCAAGGCCGGGCTTAAACCTGCCGCCACCGACACGAAGGGCCAGCCCAGCTATCTTCAAAGCGTCCCCCTGATCGAATACCGCGCCAACCCCGCTGCCAACGCGCTCACCCTGCGGCTTGGCACGGCGGAGCAGAGCTGGAAAGCGCCAGAGATTGTCGGCGGCTACCGCGACGACGTGGACCTCACTGCCCCGCTCGTCTTCGCCGGCTTCGGCATCACCGCCCCGGGCCTTGGCTACGACGACTACACAGCCATCGACTCCAAGGGCAAAGTGGTCGTGGTGTTTGAACATGAACCGCAGGAAAACGACCCCCATTCGCGCTTCGGGGGCACGGGTAACACCCGTTATGCCACGAACCGGGTCAAGGCGCTGAACGCGCAGGCACATGGCGCAATAGCAGTGCTGGTTATGGCCGAGCCGAACCGGAAGCACCCTTCGAACCTCGAGCGCGTCAACCGCATTGGCGGTAGTCTCAAACGCGTGCCCCCGCTGCCAGGCCAGGCCCTCGCCGACGATGAACTCCGCATTCCTGTTCTCACCGTTTCCGATCCTGTCGCAGCGCAGCTTCTGGCCAAGGCTGGCGCTACACCGCAGGCGCTGCAGGCCGCGATCGACAAGGACTTCGAGCCGCAATCGCGCTCGCTCGCTGATACTACCGTGTCGCTGCATCTGGAGAACACCGCCCGCACCCGCGGCCTCTCCGCCAACGTCGTCGGCCTGCTGCCCGGCTCCGATGCCGCGCTCACCGCCGAAACCGTGATCATCAGCGCGCACCACGATCATGATGGCAGCACTTTGGGCACCGGGGGCGCGGAAATCTGGCACGGCGCAGACGACAACGGCTCGGGCACCGTCGGCATCGTCGCGCTCGCGCGCGCGTTCATGGCGAACCCGGCGAGGCCAAAACGCTCGATCCTGTTCACCGTTTTCGCGGCTGAAGAGCGCGGGCTGCTCGGCAGCTACTACATGGCGATGCACCCGCTGCGCCCGCTCGCCACCACGCGCGCACTGATCAATTTCGACATGATTGGCCGCAACGAGGCCCCCAGCGACCAGACCACGGGCCTGATCGAAATCCCGGCTGACACCACCAACCGCCTGAACCTAATCGGCGCGAGCTACAGCCCGGATTTCGACCGCACGGTGCGCGCCGCCAACCGCAGTATCGGCCTCGATCTCGATGACCGGTTCGATCATGAGAACGCGCTCAACGTGTTCTTCCGCAGCGACCAGTTCCCGTTCGTGCTGAAAGATGTGCCGGCCATGTGGTTCAACACGGGCTTTCATCCCGATTACCACCACACCACCGATACGGCGGACAAGATCAACTATGTCAAAATGACCAAGATCGTAAAGCTGGCCTACCTGTCGGCCTGGCGGCTCGCCAGCGATGCCGCCGGACCGGCCTTTGTCGCCAATCCGGCAGGCCAATGAGTCCCGGCACAAGGCGCAGCGCAAAGCCCGGCCATCCGACTGGCAAATGAAACTGCATTGACAGTTCGCCCGCACGGCTCAAATGGCGGTCGCTCTTGCGACCACCACGAACCATGAAGGGCGGACTTGTGGCCGACCAACTTATCCTTGAACCCACCTCCAGCCTGTCGGTCGAAACAGTGGTGTCTGTCCGCCATTGGAACGACCACCTGTTTTCTTTCACGATCACCCGCCCACCCAGCTTCCGCTTCCGCTCGGGCGAGTTCGTGATGATCGGGCTGATGGGGGATAACGGCAAGCCGCTGCTACGCGCCTATTCGATGGCATCGCCGGCCTATGACGAAGTGCTCGAGTTCCTCTCGATCAAAGTGCCGGACGGCCCGCTCACTTCGCGCCTGCAGAAGATTGTGCCGGGTGACCAGATGTTCCTCGGCCGCAAGCCGACCGGCACGCTGGTCACTGACGCGCTCCTGCCTGGTCGCCGTCTGTTCCTGCTCGGCACAGGCACCGGCCTCGCGCCGTGGATGTCGCTGATCCGCGATCCCGATATCTACGACCGGTTCGAACAGGTGGCCGTGGTCCACTCGGTGCGCCGCGTTTCCGACCTTGCCTATCACGACATGCTCGAAGGCGGGCTAGCTGATGATCCGCTGGTGGACGAGATGGCAGCGGGGCGGTTTACCTATATTCCGACCGTGACGCGCGAACCCTTCCACACCGGCAAGCGCATCGAGGGCCTGATGCTGGATGGCACGCTGTTCAAGGGCACGCTCGGCGATCCCAAGAACTTTGACCATACGCAGGACCGCGTGATGCTCTGCGGATCGATGGGCATGATCAAGGAAGTCGCCGAGATGCTCGACGGGATGGGCTTCACCGAAGGATCGAATTCCCAACCGGGCGAGTATGTGATCGAACGCGCCTTCGTCGGGTAAGTGCGGCCGGGAACAGCAGAGGCTAGGAAGCGTTATCGCTGGGCCAACGGAGACACGACCGTGCCGCGCCTGTTCCTTGCCCTGCTGATCGGGCTCCTCCTTGCTGGAATTCCCGCCATGGCCACACCGGAACCGCCTTTCACCGTCAGGCTGGCACAAGGCGACTTTTCGGTGCGCGACTATCCCGCGTTGGTCGTGGCGGAAGTCACAGTGATCGGCGACCGGTCCGACGCTGCCAGCCAAGGCTTCCGGCTCCTCGCTGGCTATATCTTCGGCGGAAACACGCGCAGGGCCAGCATTGCGATGACTGCCCCGGTCATTCAGCAACCGGCTGGCAGCACAAAGATCGCCATGACCGCCCCGGTTCTGCAAAGCGGCGCGGGCAAAACCTGGACAGTGCGGTTCGTAATGCCCGAGGGTTCGACGCTGGAGAAACTGCCGAAGCCGAACAGTTCCAGAGTGCGCCTGCACGCGCTGCCGCCGACGCGAATGGCCGTTGTGAAGTTCAGCGGGCTCGTCTGGCCAAGCACGATCTCGGCCAGGACCGCAGCGCTGCAGGACTTCATGAAGGTCCATCATCTCCAAGTAATCGGCGCACCCTCGCTCGCCCAGTACAATCCGCCCTGGACGCTGTGGTTCATGCGCCGCAACGAGGTGATGATCCCGATCGCACCCTGATCTGCCGCCTGGGCCCGTCTATTTCGCCGGACGCTCCAGCAGCACGAGCCGTTCGTCATCCTCGACATGCTCGCCGTAGCGGACGAACCCCAGCTTCGCCGCCACCGTCATCGAGGCGAGGTTGGCCTCGTTGATCATGCAGGCGATCCGGCGGGCCCCGTGCTGTGCATCAAACCAGGCCAGCGCCGCATGGCCCGCCTCTGTGGCGAACCCCTGACCCCAGAAAGGGCGTGCAAGACTATAACCGATCTCAGGCGTGTCATCGAAACCCTGAGCATAGCCGCGCCACGAATGGAACACGCCGCAGATACCCACAAATTGCTCGGTACCTCGCAGGCGGCACATAAACGAGCCGTAACCATAGAGCACCCATGAACCCGCGTGGCGGGCAAGCCGGTTGTATTCGTCGGCCGGGCTGGTCGAGCAATTGCCGAGGTTTCGGCGCACTTCCTCATCTGCAAGCATGGCCACGAGCCCGGTGTGGTCGCGCGGTTCTGGCCGCCAGAGATCCAGCCGTTCGGTAGACAAGACCGGCATCGTCAAAGCGCCATGTCCAACGCGTGGATCGCAAGGCCGACAAGGCCGCCGACGAGCGTGCCGTTGATCCGGATGAACTGGAGATCGCGGCCAACCGCGCCCTCGATCCTGTCGGTGACGGTGCGCGCATCCCAGCGGCGCACGGTTTCGGATACCAGGCGCACGATCTCGCCGCCATAGCGACTGACTATACCCACCAGCGTGCGCCTGGCGAAGCGGTTCACGATGACTTGCAGCCGCCCGTCCTGCTGAAGGGCCCGGCCAAGTTCGCCGAGCGAGGCCCCGATCTGGCCGCCACTCTCCCCACCGCCAGAATGGCCAGCGCCGCGCACGGCACGCAGCAACTGGGCGCGGCCCCGCTCCCACAGGCCATCAAGCCACGTCGCAAACGCCGGATTGGCTAGGACATCGCGCTTCATCGCCTCGACTCGCGCCTGCATCGCCGGATCCTTGACAAGCGCTTCAGCCAGCGATGCGAGGCTTTCCTCGATCTTGCGGCGCAGTGGATGGTCTTCGATGACGACGGTCTCGGCAAGCAACTTATAGAGCCCGTCGATGACGCCGTTTGCGAGGCGTTCGTCAAGCCCGGTCCAGCGCAGCAGCGTGTTCGCGCGGTCCTGGATGATAGACCGGACCAGGTCCTCGTTGGCCTCAAGCGCCTCTGCCGCGCGGCGGATCAGACTCTCGATCAACGGCATGTGCCGCCCTTCGGCGATCATCGCGGCGAGCAGATTGCCCAGCAGCGGGGCGAGATCGAGGCGTTCCATCCGGGCCCGAAGCGCGCCCTTCGCCAGTCCGCCAAGCTTCTCCTGATCAAGCGACTCGAGGACATCGGCAATCAGGCTTGCCGCGCCCGCGCCGAGACGGCCTTCACCCCTCCGCGGATTGGCGAGGTACTGCCCCGCCGCGGAGGCGGCATTGAGGCCCTGGAGCCTGCGCGCAACCACTTGCGGGGTAAGGAAATTAGCCTTGAGAAACGCGGCCATTGTATCGGCGATACGGTCCTTGTTCTCAGGAATGATAGCCGTGTGCGGGATCGGCAGCCCGAGTGGGTGACGGAACAGCGCGGTAACCGCAAACCAATCTGCCAGTCCGCCGACCATGGCGGCTTCGGCAAAGGCGCGAAGGAAACCCCATGCTGGGCTGCGTGTTTCCTGCTGTCTCGCTGCCAGATATAGCGCCGCCATGACAAGCAGGAGGATGGATGCGAAGAGCCGCATCCGGCGGGCAGGGTCGGCCAGCCGCCCGGAGCTTGAAGGCAAGGCGGCCGGCCGACGGATCACTCGGCGGGGAAAGCCTCGCCAGCCCCGCCATGCCCGCGTTGATCGCGGGCGGCCTCGTGCGGATCGTAAGACAGGACCCGGCGGCCGATCCACGGCCCGACTCGCTTCTCAAGACCGTCAGCGAGGCTGAAGCCGGCCGGTACAAGGAGCAAGGTCAGCAGCGTGGAAAGTGCGAGTCCCCCGATCACCACGATGCCCATCGGCGCGCGCCAGCCAGCATCGCCGCCCAGCGAAACCGCCGTCGGAACCATGCCAGCGATCATGGCCACGGTGGTCATCACGATCGGCTGAGCGCGCTTGTGCCCGGCTTCGATGATCGCATCCAGCTTGTTCGTGCCCCTGGTCATTTCCTCGATCGCAAAGTCGATGAGCAGGATCGAGTTCTTGGCGACGATGCCAAACAGCATCAACACGCCAATGAACACCGGCAAAGACAGCGCCTGCCCTGTGACCAGAAGCAGAAGCAGTCCGCCTAGCGGCGCAAGGAACAGCGAGCCCATATTGACCAACGGCGAGATGAACCGCCGGTAGAGCAGCACGAGGACCGAAAAAACCAGAAGGACTCCGGCGGCCAGCGCGACAAAGAAATTGTAGAGCATTTCCTGCTGCCAGCGATCCTCGCCTGCCGCCGCGTTCGATACGCCCTGCGGCAGGTTCTTCATGATCGGCAGGTTTCTGATCGCTTCGTCGGCGGTGCCTTTCACCACGCCTTCTGGCAGATCGGCCCCGACAAACACACGGCGGTTCTGATTGTAGCGTTGGATGCTCGTGGGGCCCGAGCCGAAGCCGATGCTGGCAACGCGGGACAACGGCACTGTTCCACCCGAGGTCGTTGGTACCGGCAGGTTCTGTAGCGTGGAGAGGTCGCGGCGTGAATCCACCGGCAGCTTCACCCGGATCGGCACCTGCCGGTCAGACAGCGAGAACTTTGCACTGTTCTGATCAATCTCGCCCTGCGTGGCGATGCGAATCACCTGGCTGAGTTCTTGCGTCGTCACGCCCAGCGAAGCGGCAAGATCGAGATGCGGCGTGATCACGATCTCCGGACGGCGCAAGTCAGCGCTGATCCGGGGGGCGACCACTTGCTTGAGCCCGCTCATCTGTTCAATCAGCGTTTGCGCTGTCTTCTGGAGAAGGTCGGCATCAGAGCCGGAGAGCATCACGCTGATCGGCCGACCTGAACCGCCGCCGGGGCCGCCGCCGTTCTGCTTCATAAAGCTGACGCGCGCATCGGCGACTTTCTGCAGGCGCGGGGTCAGCGCGCGCTCGAACTCAAGGCTCGACCGGGCACGGTCTCTCTTGAGTTCCATGAAGACCCGGCCATTGCCCTCATTGATCCGCTCCAGCGCGACATCGATTTCAGGCTCATCCTTGACCAGCGCCAGCACCTCGTCGACTTTGCGTTCGGTCTGCTCAATCGTCGTCCCAGGCACCATCTCGATGCTGATGCGGCTGAAATCGCCGTCGGTGTCGGGGAAAAACTGCGAGGGGATGGCGTAGAACAGCACGCCGGTCAGCGCCAGCGCGCCCGCCCCGACTCCCATCATCCACAGCCGGTGATCACGCAGGCGCGCCCGGAACCAGCGGCGCGGATGCTGCGCCCGGTAAGCGGCAACGCCGTTTGTGTCGAGCGACCAGTGCAACACCTTCATGTAGCGCTCGATCCACGGGCCGTTGCCATGGTCAGCCTCGCCGTGCGCACGCAAGAAATAGGCCGCAATCATCGGCGTGATCATGCGCGCAACCAGCAGCGAAAACAGCACCGCGATCACCACGGTCAGACCGAAGTTTTTGAAGAACTGGCCAGAAACGCCCGGCATCATCGCGACGGGCAAGAACACTGCGACAATCGAAAACGTGGTCGCCACGACCGCGAGGCCGATCTCGTCGGCCGCGTCGATCGCGGCCTGATACGCCGATTTGCCCATTCGCATGTGGCGTACGATATTCTCGATCTCCACGATTGCATCATCGACGAGTACGCCCGCGACAAGGCCCAGGGCGAGCAGCGACATGGTGTTCAGCGTGAAGCCGATCACGCTCATCAGCCAGAATGTTGGGATCGACGACAGCGGAATCGCAATGGCCGAGACAATCGTCGCACGCCAATCGCGCAAGAAGAAAAACACCACGATCACCGCCAGCACGGCCCCTTCGACCATCGCAGACATCGATGACTTGTACTGGTCCTTGGTGTAGCCGACACTCGAGAATAGTTGGGTGAAATGAACCCTACCGCTCTGCTCCTGCTCGATCTTTCGCAGTTCCTTGACCGTATCGTCAAACACGCTGACGTCAGACTCGCCCCGCGCGCGGGCAATGCTGAAGGTCACCACGGGCTTGCCGTTGTGCTTGGCGATCGACGTGATCTCGCTAAAACTGTCGCGTACATCGGCAACGTCGGAAAGCCGGACGGTGCGCCCGCCGGAAATGCCAACTTGCGTGCGCGACAGATCGAATGCGGTGGCGGCATTGCCCAGCACGCGCACAGCCTGGCGCGATCCGGCCACTTCAGCGCGGCCGCCCGCCGCGTTGAGATTGACCTGACGCAGTGCGGCATTGATCTGCGTGGCAGTAACGCCTTGGGATTTCATCCGCATCGGATCGAGGGTGACTGCGATCTCTCGGCTTACGCCGCCGTTGCGATCGACTTCGGCCATTCCCGGCACCGAAAGCAGCCGCTTGCGTACGCTATCATCGATGAACCACGACAGTTGCTCGATCGTCATGTCATCGGCCGAAACCGCAAAATAGGCAATGGCGTCGGACGAGGTCTGCGCCTTGATCACCTGCGGCTCGAGAATACCTTCGGGCAAATCGCCGCGCACCTGATCGACCGCGTTCTTGACCTCGTTCACCGCGGCATTGATGTCGGTCCCGATCGTGAACTGCACCATCGTCTGGCTGGAACCTTCGGTGGCGGTCGAACTCAGCGTATCGACGCCTGCGATTGTGCGCACCGCTGATTCGATGCGCTGAGTGATCTGGTTCTCGATCTCGGTTGGAGCCGCGCCGGGCTGCGAGATGGTGACGATCACCATCGGAAATTCGATATCGGGCTGGTCCTGCACCTTCATGCTCATGAAGGCCACGATCCCGGCCAGTGTCAGCCCGAGGAACATCACGATCGGCACAACCGGGTTGCGGATCGACCAGGCAGATATGTTGCGGAAGTTCATGGGTGCCTTTCCCGGCCTACGCGCCGGGTTGCTGTGCGGAGGTGGTTGCCTTGACCACCACTGGCAGGATCGGATCGCCCGGATTGAGGAAACCGCCAGCGCGCATCACCACGCGTTCACCGCCGGACAGTCCCTCGATAACGACAATCCCCTGCGCGGTCACGTCGCCGATTTTTACCGCGCGGCGGTCCACCTTGTTGTTGCCGCCAACCACGTAGACGAATGCGCCCTTCGCGTCGGAAAGAATGGCCGATTCCGGCAGGACCGGCGCGATAATCGCGCCGCTGCGGATCTGCGCATTGGCGAAGCCGCCCGGGCGCAGCGCGGGGCTGTATGCCAGCGCAATCCGGGCGATGCCTTCGCGCGTTTGCGCGTCGATCGTCGGCGAAAGCTGCCAGATCTGTCCGGTGAAGGGCTGGTTCGTGCCGACGGGCATGACGTCGGCCGACTGCCCAACCGAAAGGCGGGCCAGATCGTTTTCCGCGAGGCGGGCCTGCATCTCGAGCTCCCCGTCCTTGGCGATGCGGAAAAGCACGCCGCTGCCAGCACTAACGATCTGCCCGGGCTCTACGCCGCGGGTCAAGACCAGACCAGCAGCCGGTGCCACGATGCTGAGCCGCGCGTTGCTCGCCTGAAGCTGTGCCAGCGCGGCCCCGGCAACCTGGACCTGCGCCACCGCAGCGTCGCGGGTAGCGACCAGCCGGTCGACATCCGCCTTGGAAATGAAGCCCCGCTCAACGAGTTTTAGTGCGCGGTCGAGGTTGGATTGTGCAATCCGTGCATTGGCCCGCTGAACTTCGATCGTGGCGGCCTGCCCGGCGATCTGCTGAGCCTGCACCGAGCGATCGACCACGGCCAGAACCTGGCCAGCCTGAACCCAATCGCCTGCGTCGACCAGCACGCTCACGACTCGGCCGCCTTCACCTGCAACGCCTACTGGCATTTCGCGCCGCGCCGCAATCGTGCCGCTGGCTGTGATCGTCCCGGTCACGCTCGTGCGACCGGGCGTGATGACGCTGACCGACTGCGCCTGCGCGTTTCGCGCCGCTTCACCATTGCTGGCAGCAGGGCTGCGGTGCATGAAATACCAGGCAAGACCGAGCGCGAGCGCGATAACCACGGCGACAATTGCCGTGAGACCGCGTCGATCACGCTGTGCGCCGGCCGCACCGAACCCGTCATGCCCGAACCCGTCATGATCGAGTGCGGCTTCCTGAGCGGGCTGCAGGCCGGGTTTGATTGTCGATTCGTAATTCATGTCATTCACGTGCCTTCGCCCCGGTCGGACGCCCAAACGCCGAGCATGGGGCAAGTCCCCACAATCGCGGAAGTGTATTACAGTTCTATATCACTCCCCGCAAGCGCGAGCAGGATATCTGTGGCTCACACTCGGACAAACTTACCGCCGCATCCGACGAGCGACAATTGTGGATCGACAAAGCACATGCGGAAATCTGCTTGTTGGTCCCCTCTTGCAACCAAAATCTGCCGTCTGCGCGCCCCACCTTCGGGCAAGGTGCGTAAAAAGCAAAATGGCCGCTCCGTTGCAGGAGCGGCCATCGGGTTCGATACGAAACGCGCAAGGACCGGGGGCAGGCCCCGGACCAGTTCAATACTTCAGCTGGCGCTCGTAGAGATCACGGTAGTGCTGGATGCGGGTCACACGCAGGCCTTGCATGCCCGAGCGATCGACCGCGCGCTGCCAGGATGCAAACTCCTCGAGGGTAAGATTGTATCGCGCGCAGACCTCATCGATGGTCAACAGGCCGCCGTTAACGGCTGCTACGACTTCTGCTTTGCGTCGCACGACCCAGCGGGTGGTGGAGGGCGGCGGCAGGCTGTCGATAGTCAGAGGCTCCCCGAGTGGGCCAATGACCTGCGACGGCTTGATTTTCTGGTTCTCAATCATGGCAAATCTCGTCTGATCGACGCAAAGAATGCGGCGTGGGGGACTGACGCCTTAGTGCCCCCCGCGTCATTTCCATTCGCTGAAGAGGCTGGGTTAATGGGCGCTTTAGGCTCCAAATCGATAGCCCGAAGCAAAACAGCGGCGGAATGATGAAAACTGCATCCTTCGCCCTCTTCGAGCGCTGCAGACGACGAATCGTGAACCGAGCCCGAGCCAAAACTGGGGCCGGAACTGGGGCCGTCAATAGATCTTGCCAAGACACCGCGGGTATCGTGCGCCGCAACTAGCCGGGCGCAGAGCTCACTCCAGCCGAGCGGGCGCAGGCCCCGGCTCGAATCGTCCGGCTCCAACGGCCGTGAATCGGTAAAACCCATTTCCATAAGAAGGCGTCTAACCCGCATGGGTATAAGAGACGGTAAAGTCGACCTTCACCAAGAGTTAGGTTTTGCCGATCGCGCATCAGACTGCCGCGCTTGCGTTTTTGCCCTGCCGCTGCCGCGCAAAAGCGCCTATGTGGCCAAAATGCTGAATTCATCAGGCTCAGGCAACGCCTCTGGCACTGCCCCCAGCCAAGCCCCGGGCCCGACGATTGATCAGGCCGATGCCGCAAAACTTTTTGCGCTGCCGGTCGGTCCGGGCCTGCGGCGAATCGTTGTTGCCATGTCTGGCGGCGTTGACAGCTCGGTGGTGGCGGGGCTCGCTGCCGCGACCGGCGCCGAAGTGATCGGCATCACGCTGCAGCTCTATGACTACGGCGCGGCGACAGGGCGGAAAGGTGCCTGCTGCGCTGGTGACGACATTCGCGACGCGCGGGCGGTGGCCGACCGGCTGGGCATCGCGCACTACGTTTTCGATCACGAATCACGCTTCCGCGAAGAGGTGGTCGAGCGCTTTGCCGACGATTATCTGGAGGGGCGCACCCCGATCCCGTGTATCCGCTGCAACATGGGCCCCAAGTTCACCGACTTGCTGTCCATGGCCCGCGATCTCGGTGCCGATTGCTTCGCCACCGGCCACTACGTGCGCCGCGTCGAAAGCACAAACGGACCCGAACTCCACCGCGCGATAGACCCTGCGCGCGATCAGTCCTATTTTCTCTATGGTACGACCGAATCCCAGCTCGCCTTCCTGCGCTTCCCCTTGGGTGCCATGCCCAAAAGCGATGTGCGCGCAATCGCAGGTAGTCTCGGCCTTGGCGTCGCCACCAAACCCGACAGTCAGGATATCTGCTTCGTCCCGGACGGCGACTATGCCGCGATCGTGACCAAGGTCCGGCCCGAGGGCGCTGCGCCGGGCGATATTGTCCACGCCCAGAGCGGTGCCGTTCTAGGCACGCATCGCGGTGTGATACATTATACGGTGGGCCAGCGGCGCGGCCTTGAGATCGGCGGCCAGAGCGAACCGCTTTACGTGACCGCGCTCGACGCGCCGGCCCGGCGCGTGCTTGTCGGGCCCAAGGCGCTGCTTGCGGTCGGCGCGGCGCGGCTGAACGACACTAACCGGATCGGGGAACTTCCGATGAGCGCAGCGCTCACCGCCAAGGTCCGCTCGCTGGCAAAACCGGTGCCAATCGTTCTGGACGGACCGCTGGGCGAGGGCGCGGACTGCACGATCCGCTTCCTCCAGCCGGAATATGGGGTCGCCCCGGGCCAGGCAGCCGTGCTCTATGCAGGCGACAGGGTGATCGGTGGCGGCTGGATCGACAGCACTGCACCCTGGCCGGATGCCTGACGGGTCAAGCCGGACGCCTTATTCGCTCCATGGCTCCAGCACGCAGCCCCAACCCTCCCGATAGGTTGCCGTCTGACGCGCGATCAGCGGAAACCGCGCAGTCACACTGCGCGCCGCCTGGTCCTCCGACAGGGCAATAAAGTCCATCCCCGGCTCGAAATCCTTACGGCAATCACTCAGCTGCCGTCCGCCGACGAACCGGCATGAGCAGGCGACACGCGCGCCATAGGCGGCACCCGTCAGCGCATAACCATGAACCTGCGGCCACACGAACACAGCCGTTCCCGCCAACAGCAGCACCGCCAGCAAGCCCCAGCGCGGCCAACTGCGGCGGCGCGGCTGACCGGCGGCGGCTGACGCAGCCGGTCTCCGAGAAGGCGGCGATTTCGGGGAAGGAGGCGGTTTGGCCATTGCCATAGGGGGCCGATCTGGAGGAAGGCTGGCCGCCGATGGCCCGCAACCTTTTCGCCTTTATCGCCCCGCTCGCGCTTGTGCCAGCCCTGATCGGATGCAGTGCCTCGGCTCCGCCCCCGCCTCCGCCGTTGACGCCCGAAGCGCTGGCGGCGGTTGTTCAGAACCCGCCAGTCCCGCGCGCCGACCTCGCTCGCGCGGTCGATGCACTGTTTACCGATCCTGCAGCCGGAGAAACCCGCGCCGTGATCGTACTGCAAGGTGGGCGCCTGATCGCTCAGCGCTATGCGTCAGGCTATCACGAGAACACCCGGTTTGTGAGCTGGTCGATGGCGAAGTCGATCACGGGCGTGATGATCGGCATGCTCGTTTCGGATGGCCGGCTGCGGCTTGACGAGCCGGCACCCATTCCGGCGTGGCAGCGCCCGGGCGATCCACGCGGCGAGATCACGCTGCGTCAACTGCTGCAGATGCGTTCGGGACTGCGCCACGCCGAGGCGATCATGCCGCCGTACAAGTCCGACGAAGTGCGCATGCTGTTCCTTGACGGCCGCGATGCCATGGCCCGCTACGCCGAAGAGCAGCCGCTGCAATATGAGCCGGGCCGCAAATGGGTCTATTCCACCGCAACCAGCGTGATCCTTGCCGATCTTGCCGCACGCGTACTCGCCCCTGCGCCCGATCCTGAAAGCCGTCGCCGCGCAGTGGGGGACTACTTGCGCACACGCTTGTTCGAGCCGGTGGGCATGCGCTCCATGCTGCCCGAGTTCGATGCCTCGGGCACACTGATCGGCGGTAGCCTGATCCACGGCACGGCACGCGACTGGGCGCGGTTCGGCGAATTTCTGAGGAATCGCGGGGCTGTGGCTGGCGCACAGCTCGTGCCGCGCCAGTGGATCGATTTCATGGTCAAGCCCTCCCCGCGGGAGGCGCAATATGGCGCGCAGATCTGGCTCAACCGGACGCCAACAAACGGAAAACCCGCACTGTTTCCCACGTCCGGCCCGCGCGATCTGTTTGCGTGCCTCGGTCATCTCGGCCAATTCGTGCTGGTGTCTCCGTCGCGCCGGCTGGTCGTGGTGCGGCTGGGTAAGACACGGGAGGACACGCTCGAGCCGGTAACGAACCGGCTCGGCGACCTCGTCGCACTGTTTCAGTAACCGCGGGGCATCACTGTGGACGCACAGGACCGCCTTGCACCATCAGCGCCGGGCTCTCCCCCTCCGGACCCGCTGCCAGCAGATCATGCGCGCCGAGCGAAGGTTCGTCGACATGGCCCTCGGGATCGGGATGGATCAGGATCTCAATCCCGGGGAATGCGACATGTAGCTTGTCCTCGATCTCGTCCATCACGCGGTGTGCCTCGGTGACGGTCATGCGCCCATCGACCCAGACGTGAAACTGCACGAAATCGCGATTGCCGCTGGTGCGGGTGCGCAAGTCGTGCAGGCCTTTCAGTTCTGGATGCTGGGCGACAACTTCCAAAAAGTGCTCGCGCTTGGCGAGCGGCCACTCATGATCCATCAGTTGCTCTATTGCCGCCTGCGACGCGCCCCAGGCTCCCCAGCCGAGCCACAACGCGATACCAAAGGCGAAAACCGCATCGGCACCGGCAACGCCCAGCCAGTGATCGATAGCCAGCGCGGCGATCACCGCGAGATTGAGCAGCAGATCCGACTGGTAATGCACATTATCGGTGGTGATCGCGAGACTGCCCGTCGTGCGGATCACTTGGCGCTGATAGGCGAGCAACGCGAAAGTGGCAGCCATGGCAACGGCAGACACGATCATGCCCGCCTCGGCCTCGGCCGGACGCCCACCGGCAATGAATTCCTCCACGGCCCTGAACGCGATGCCCAGTGCGGACAGCGAAATCAGCACCACCTGAAACATCGCCGCCAGCGCCTCGGCCTTGCCATGCCCGAACCGGTGGTTGGCATCGGCCGGCTGCGCGCCAATCCACACGCCAAGCAACGTGGCAAGGCTGGCGATCAGATCGAGCCCGGTATCGGCCAGGCTGCCCAGCATGGCGATCGATCCGGTCGAGATCACCGCATAAGCTTTCATCGCCAGCAGCAGCGCCGCAACGGTGATGCTGGCATAGGCTGCCCGGCGATTGAGGCCGCCGTGCTCGGCTGTGCGGGTCATATCCATTGGTCGGTCCTTAAGGATACAGCAGCGTGTTGCTCCAGTCGCCTGGGCCCGACCGCACGAAGCGCCTGCGCTCGTGCAGCCGAAAAGTGCGGTCCTGCCAGAATTCGATGGCGCGCGGGATGACGCGGTAGCCGGACCAGTGCTGCGGGCGCGGAATGTTGCCGTCCGGATAGCTCTCCCGCAGCGCCTCCACCCGGCCGAGATAGGTCTCGCGCGAGGGGAGTGGTCGCGACTGGTCCGATGCAGCCGAACCGAGCCGGGATTCCGGGTGGCGGCTCGCGAAATAGGCGTCCGCTTCGGCGGGGGTCACTTCTGCCACCGGGCCTTCAATCCGCACCTGACGGCGCAGGCTCTTCCAATGGAACAGCAGCGCCACCTCCGGATTGGCTGCGAGCTCCCCGCCTTTGCGGCTTTCGAAGTTGGTGTAAAACACGAAACCGTCGGGCCCATGGCCCTTGAGCAGCACCATCCGCACCGACGGCAGCGCGCCCGGCGTCGCGGTGGCGAGCGCCATCGCGTTGGGATCGTTTGGCTCACTGGCCCGGGCCTCCGCAAACCACGCCTCGAAGATCGCAAAGGGATCAGTATGGGGAATAGCCTCCGCATCGGCTGCCAGGCTTGCGGGTTCGGGAGTGTCGATAGTCACGGATCGTATCCTGTCAGTCAGCCCATGGGCCTTAATCGCCTCCTGGCGCGTTGATGGGGATCAATCACATGGGGGCAAAACGATGCCACGCCCTAGCCCATGACCACTGCGCTGCAAAGCGAGCCTTGCGGGTAACCCCGCGCAACCCTAGCTAGGACTTATGGCTGATCCTTATTCCATACTAGGCGTGGCGCGCAGTGCGAGCGAGAAGGACATAAAGTCTGCCTACCGCACGCTGGCCAAGGCGTTGCATCCTGATCGCAATGCCGGAAAGCCCAACGCAGCCGAACGGTTTGCCGAGGTTACCCGGGCCTATGATCTGCTTTCGGACAAGGACAAGCGCGCGCGCTATGACCGGGGCGAGATCGACGGAGACGGCAACCCTGCGGCTCCGTTCGGCTTTGGCGGCGGGGGCGCAAGTGGCGGCGGTGCGCAGCGCGGTTATCGGCACGATGGCTTCGAAGGCTTTGACCAGAGCGGAGGTGACGGTATCGACCTTGGCGACATCTTCGAGGGGCTGTTTGGCGGGCGCGGGGGCAGCGGCGGCGGCGGTAGCGCTGGTACCGGACCTGGCGGGCGGCGTCGTCCGGCTCCGCGCGGAGCGAACGTCACCTATACACTCAAGGTTCCCTTTGACGAAGCGGCCCGCCGTGAAAGCCAGCGGGTGACGTTGGCCGATGGCAAGACGATCGACCTCAAGCTGCCACCCGGGCTCGTCGATGGCCAGCAGATGCGCCTCGGCGGCAAAGGCGAACCGGGCCCGGGCGGGTTCGGCGACGCGATTGT